>BDSW01000272.1 GCA_002898175.1 bacterium BMS3Abin04 | reverse complement strand
GGTTCCGTTGAACGGATCTCCGACCGGAAAACTTTAATATAAATTTACTTCGGATTCCGGAGTCTGCAGAATTTATGATCAAGCCGAGCCGGACCTTGGTTCAAGCGACCAATCTAATTTTGGTATTTGGATAAACGGTGACTTAAGTTATAATATACTTGAATTTTGGTTCCGGGATGCGAACGGTTCAAACGTTCCGTATTTTGTTGATACTTTAAATTGGACAGGCTGGAAAATAAAAAGTATAAACCTAGGTGATCTTAATATTCAAGGGGATAAAAAATTTCACAGTGTCGTTATTAGAAAATCTTCTATCGGTAAAAGTGACGGCGTGTTATATTTAGACGATATGCAGACGGATATTGTTGTTCCGGTTAATGAAGAGACCAATAAATTACCCAATAAATTTTTACTTTCTCAGAACTATCCAAACCCGTTTAATCCGACTACAACAATTAAATATACAATACAAACCCCCCTTAATCACCCCTTTGCCAAAAGGGGGAATACAAGGGGGATTCCTATTTCTCTTAAGGTTTATGATGTTTTGGGAAGGGAAGTGGCAACGCTTGTAAATAAAAAACAGAAACCCGGTGCTTACAAGGTTGAGTTTAATGCGTCTAATCTACCCTCAGGGGTTTATTTGTATAAACTTAAAGCTGGGAGCTTTGTTCAAGTTAAGAAGATGATTTTACTGAAGTAAGATTTAATTTATTACGGCCACGGTGCGACCGTGACCTCCGTGCAATTTTGTGAATTATATATTCTTAATAGTTTAAATCCGTTTTTGTAGTTACTAATGAATAACAAATCCCAGAATTAAATAAATTAAAGCGGTAACAGTTCCGGCGGTTAAGGCATATGGAAGCTGGGTTTTTACATGATCTATATGGTCACTTGCAGAAGCCATAGATGAAATAATTGTTGTATCGGAAATCGGTGAACAATGATCACCGAAAACACCTCCGCCTAATACGGCAGCAATTGAAAGATAAAGATTGGCATTTAATCCTTGCGCCATCGGTACGGCAATTGCAATCATAATTGCAAAAGTTCCCCAAGAAGTTCCCGTAGAGAAAGCTATGAAACAAGCAACAAGGAAAATTATTACAGGTACAAAATTTGGCGAGAGCCATTGCTTAGATAAATCGGCTACATACTGACCCGTTCCCAATTCACGGCAAACCGTCCCAATTGCAAAAGCTAACATCATCAGTAATGCTAACGGTATTAAACCGCCGATCCCTTTAAATGCAAGGTCGATAATTTCTTTAAATGAAAATATCTTTTGCGTTCTATAAAGAATTGCCGATACCGTAAGTGCTATAAGAACAGAGTAAAGAACCGATGCAGAACCCGAACCTTTCCCGATTGCAAAAAAGATTTGCTCAAACCAAGGATACTGGTGAATATTTTCCACGTTTCCCCAGCCGGTAAACACAAGCATGAAAGGCATCATAATAACCATTGTAGCAATAGGAATAATCATGTTTTTTGCTTTGGGTTGTACTTTGTCTTTCGTTTGTAGCGAAACCACATCTGTTGAGATCATTGGCATCGCTCCGTCTCGAATTACCTTGCCTTCTTTTCGTGCGCGTTCCTCGGCTTTTTTCATCGGTCCGAAATCTTTCCCCGTAACAATGATTATAACTACCATAGCCATTGCCAGCATTGGATAAAAGTTTAAAGGGAATGCGCCGAGCATAATTTTAAACGGATGTTCAAATCCTTGTGCCGCAAGAAGTCCCATTATATATGCTCCCCAAGCATTTAACGGAATCAATATGCATGTCGGGGCAGAAATTGAATCGGCAATATAAGCAAGTTTCTCTCTCGGAATGTTTAACTTGTCGAAAACCGGGCGGAAAGTTGTTCCGACTGTAAGAGCATTAATGCTGGATTCTACAAAAATTGATGTGCCTGTTAACCAAGCCAGCAGCTGTACAATAGTTCTGCTTTTACCGATTTTCTTTTTCTCGAGATAATTAAGTAATCGGTTAATTAGTTTAACAAAACCGTCAACCCCACCGGAGCGTTGAATAAAAGCGATAAGAGCGCCGACTAAACTGCTGAACATTATTGTTCGTGTATTCCCGGGTTCTTTGAATACATTAACTAATGCTTCAACAGTTGATACAGTCCCGTCAAGTAAATTTCCGCCTTCTAAGATAACCCACCCGAGCCAAATACCAAACAAAAGTGAAATAAAAACTTGTCTTGTTTTTATAGCGAGGATAATTGCTATTAGAGGCGGGAAAAGTGACCAGAAACTGTAATTGTCCATATAGGCTAAAATCGTTTGTTATTCGGAATAAGATATTAATCTATTATTTTTTAATTTTAATATAGAAAAATCTTCGGATTATTTTCAAAGCTTAATAATTTTCAAAAAAAATCTGTATTCTAACATTCGAATATATTATTCTCATCAAACTTAAGAGGGTGTTGCAATGTTTTCATTTCTAAAGTATTTAATTATTGGTTTCCTTTTCTTTCTGTCTATTTCATTATCAGCTCAGTCAAATAGATTTGAGAAGTGGACAACTCGTTTTGAAAAATCTAATTATTTAGAGACCGAAACTTATGCGGAAACAATGGACTATTTTAAAAAGTTAAGCGATAATTCGGAAATAGCAAAGTTCATTAAAATCGGTACTTCTCCGCAAGGTAGGGATATAATGTGTCTAATAGTTGCAAAAGGCAAAGAGTTTAATCCGGAGAGTGCGAAAAAAAGCGGTAAAGCAATTATCCTTATTCAGAACGGAATTCATTCGGGTGAAATAGAAGGAAAAGATGCAAGTATGATTTTGTTGCGCGAAGTTCTAGTTGAAAAGAAATACCCTAAAATTCTCAACCATGTGATTTTACTTGTAATTCCTATCTTTAATGTTGACGGTCATGAAAGAAGAAGTAAATATAACCGTATAAACCAAAACGGTCCTACCGGAATGGGTTGGAGAGTAACTGCCCAAAATCTTAACTTAAACCGGGATTATACCAAAGCCGATACACCTGAAATGAAATCGGTATTGAAATTGTTCAGTAGTTGGCTGCCCGATATTTATATAGATACACACACAACCGACGGAGCAGATTATCAATATACAATAACTTATGATATAAGTACCTATCATAATATTCCTCCCCAAACAAGGAATTGGATTAAGGATATTTTTAAACCTTATGTAAATTCTAAAGTAGAAAAAGACGGATTTTTAATTGCACCTTATGCCGGTTTTATCGATAGAAAAGATATTACAAAAGGTATCAGAGGCTGGGTGTCCGGTCCCCGATTTTCCCATGGATATGCAGCCATTCAAAACCGTCCCGGCTTACTGATAGAAACTCACATGCTCAAACCCTATAAGCAGAGAGTGTTTGCAACGTTATCATTGCTGAAAGCGGTTATCAGCTTAGCAAATAAAGATTATGAAAAACTGGTAAAGTTAAACAAGCAAGCCGATAAATATGAAGTGCAGCATTTTTATAATCAACATTTTGCATTTCCTCTTTCTTTTAAGATGAACGATAAATTCGAATATTTTAATTTTAAGGGAATTAAATCTGTTCAAGATTCAAGTTGGATAACCGGTTCTACCGTTACAAAATACACAGGTAAAAAAGAAACTTTTAGAGTTCCATATTACCATCAAGATAAAGCGGTTGATTCGGTTTATCTGCCGGAAGCTTATATTGTCCCGAAAGAATGGAGTAAGATAATTCCGGTTATGCAACTGCACGGAATAGAAATAGATACGCTTAAAGAGAGTAAGAAGTATAATATTGAAATATATAAATTTAAAGATATAAAGTTCCCTAACTATTCTTATGAAAGTCATTTCTCCCCGACTTTTAAGTATGATGTGATCCAAAAAACAAAAATTTATCCTGCGGGTACCTTTATTATAAATACGAATCAAAGGACGCTTGGTGTAATTGCGAATTTACTGGAACCGAAGGGAAGAGATTCTTTTGTTAAATGGGGTTTTTTCAATGCAATTTTTGAGCGTAAGGAATATTTTGAAGAGTATTCCATGGAACCTATTGCAGAAAAAATGGCGGAAAATAATCCAAAATTAAAGCAAGAATTCTTAACCAAAGTTAATGAGGATGAAAAGTTTAGGAATAATCCGCGAGAGCGCCTGAATTTCTTTTATAAACGTTCTCCTTACTATGATAGTCATTACTTAGTTTATCCGGTTGCAAGAGTTCCTTTTAAAAAGGAAAAGAGTGGGTAGAATGAGAGTTTTAATACTCGCTCCGGTCTTTACTGCTCTATGAGTTCCTTGGTTTACTTGATCTGCTTATACGTTGGGAGTCTCTGAAATATATTTATTAAATTTATTCTAAATGTCGTGTCGGTTACACATGACTTGAATAGATATATTTATTTTGCGTATTAAATGAATGGAGTTTACAAGTGAATATAAGAACATCGAATGTAAAATCAAAAAGTGAGAAAGAAATTTCGCTTAGAATAAAATTACAAGAGCGATATAAAAGAGTACGTAAGTTTTCAAATAAGATTTGTGAGACTTTAGAAACTGAAGATTATGTAATCCAGTCGATGCCGGATGTAAGTCCAACCAAGTGGCATTTGGCTCATGTTACTTGGTTCTTCGAAACTTTTCTCCTTGAAAAAGTTTTTCCGGATTATAAATCTCCTAATTCGCTTTTTACTTACTTGTTTAATTCGTATTACATTCAAGTTGGTAAAAGATGGAAGCGACCGAAGCGCGGTTTGCTTTCCCGTCCTACTGTAAGAGAAATTTATCAATATAGAAAGTATGTTGATGAACAGATGAATAAGTTCTTCGAGAACGCTACGGATGCCATGCTGGAAGAAATGAAAGTTGTAATAGAGATTGGATTGAACCACGAACAGCAGCATCAAGAGCTAATATTAACCGACATAAAACATGTCCTATCTCAAAACCCGTTACGTCCTGTCTTCTTTGAAAGGAATATAAATATTGATCCCGATATTCCCGAATTAAAATGGATTGAAAATGAAGGAGGATTAGTTGAGATTGGTTATAACGGCAACGGGTTTTTTTATGATAATGAAAAACCTGTTCACAAAGAATTATTATATCCTTTTGCCGCCGCTGATCGCTTAGTAACTAACAAGGAATATATTGAGTTTATTGAAGATGGTGGATATAAGACACCGACATTATGGTTATCGGATGGTATTGCAACTGTTGAGCAAAATAATTGGGAGGCACCGCTTTACTGGGAAAAGGTTGATGGCGAATGGATGAATTTTACACTAAACGGATATCGTAAAGTACATTATGCCGAACCTGTTGCTCATGTTTCTTTTTATGAATCCGATGCTTTTGCACGCTGGGCTAAATCTCGCTTACTGACTGAAGCCGAATGGGAGAAAGTTTCTAAAAATGTTACTGTACGAGGTAACTTTGTTGAAAATGAAACTTACCATCCTGTTCCAATTAATAATAATTATCAAGAGGGGGATGTCAATCAGCTTTTCGGGGATGTTTGGGAATGGACACAAAGCCCTTATGTGGGTTATCCGGGATACAAGATCCCGGACGGAGCAATTGGCGAGTATAACGGGAAGTTTATGTCGAACCAGATGGTTTTGCGCGGCGGTTCTTGTGCAACGTCAATTACGCATATTAGAAATACATATAGGAATTTTTTCCCGCCTTATTCAAGATGGCAATTTATGGGAATCAGGTTAGCAAAAGATATATAGGTAAAAATTATGGAAACAATTTTTGAAAACAATGAAACTTTGGTTATCGAAATATTGGAAGATCTATCTGCAAAACAAAAACATCTTCCGAGTAAATTATTTTACGATGAATATGGCTCACATTTATTCGATCAAATTTGTGATTTGGACGAATATTATTTAACAAGGACTGAACTAAGTATTTTAAATAATAATATCGATGAGATTGTAAATGTATTCAGACCAAATACTTTATTAATTGAGTTTGGAAGCGGCAGCAGTGTTAAAACCAAATTATTGCTTGACAGACTTAATAATTTAAGCGGGTATATACCAATTGATATTTCCGAAGAGTATCTCTATAAATCATCGGAGAAGTTAAAGGAGTCTTATTCTAATTTGGCTGTTTATCCGTTAGCTGCCGACTATACTAAACCAATAGACATACCAATAATAAAGGATAGAGTTGAGCGCAAAATTACATTTTTCCCGGGCTCAACTATTGGAAATTTTACAAAGAGCGAAGCAAAAGATTTTCTGAAAATAATTGCCGCGGAATGCGGAAAAGGAGGCGGACTTATTATCGGGTTTGACTTGGTTAAAGATCGCGAAGTATTATTGGCTGCTTATAATGATGCGGAAGGTATTACGGCGAAGTTCAATCTGAATTTATTGCGAAGATTAAATAGGGAATTTGGAGCCGACTTTGATTTATCGGCTTTTGAACACATTGCTGTCTTTAATGAAGAAGATAGTAGGATAGAGATGCATTTAACAAGCCTTAAGGATCAATCGGTTAGAATTGGGGAACGAGAATTTACTTTTTTACAAGGGGAAACCATTCTTACGGAGTATTCGCACAAATATACTTTGGGTGGATTTAAAGAGTTATCGGAAGATTATTTTACCATTGAAAAATATTGGACAGATGAAAATAATTATTTCTGTATTGCTTATCTTTCGGTTAAATTAAAGTAAGATGAGACAATAAGAAAAAATGATTAAATTTACAGTAACGTATTCGTTGGAAATTGAGATGATGGAAATTAGAGATGTCGAAGAAGAAAAAAGAAATACGATTTCGTGAAATACTTAAAAAACTACTAGTAAAATTTATACTCCCGTTTTTCACTGCTTTTATTATCTATTCAGTCATTGTTATTTTACTTTTTAAATGGATAAATCCGCCTACAACAGCATTCATTCAAAACTCAATAAGAAATGCTCAATTATTAAAAATGGACTTTGCCGTCAGCTCAATAAAATGGGTCCCGCTTAATAAAATTTCAAAAAATGTTGTTCTTGCCGTAATTGCTTCCGAAGATCAAAGATTTTTACAACATCATGGATTTGATGTTACGGAAATTGAAAAAGCAATACAAGATAAAATGAAAGGAAAACGATTGCGGGGAGCAAGTACAATTTCTCAGCAAGTGGCAAAGAATTTGTTTTTATGGTCGGATAAAAGTTACATTAGAAAAATAGTAGAATCTTATTACACGTTTTTACTCGAATTAATTTGGGGTAAACATAGAATAATGGAAGTTTATTTGAACATTGCTGAGTTCGGTGATAATGTTTACGGGATTGGGAAAGCTTCAAAGTTGTTTTATCATAAATCCGCTTCTAATTTAGGGAAATATGAATCGGCGCTTCTGGCTGCGGTTTTACCTAATCCAAAAAAGTTTAAGATAAAATATCCAAGTCAGTATTTACGATTAAGACAAAGAGATATTGTTGAACAGATGTATCAATTAGGAGGAATCACATTCATCAAAAAATTATATTAAACTATAATTTTCTGAAAATTATTTTGTCCATTCCGGTAGAATGCACTTATCGGATATTATTTTTAGTAATTCATTCCAATTCAATAATGTTCTTTTCATCACATTAGAGTCCTCTTTATGACAAGTAAGACAAGCCCCGACTGTAAGTATTTTTTCCTGTTCTTCAATATTGAACGAGCGTGCATTTGTTCTTGTAGACTTGCCTAATTTTGTCGGATCCAAAAATCCGATCCATGCATCCTGCGGAAGTCCGTCATTCTCATCATCTGCATATTCCCGGTCAAATTTCCAAATCCCTTTACCTCCGGAGATGTTGTACGATAAATTCCCACGCCCGTAACCGATAGCTAACGGATTGTTATGGCAAGATTTACAACCTCTTCCTGAACTAGAAACTGTATGAGAAACAGTGGGTGCAAATAACCTCTTAAAAATTATATCGTCATTTTTTTTAGTAAACTTACTCTTGTCCACAGTCAGAATCATCCCTGGTATAAAGGTTTCAACCTTTAACTCAGTACCTTGCTTTGTTCTATTTTTAACTATTCCTAAAGTGGGCGGTTCTGCAAAGAATATTCCGGATGCTTCAATCCATCTCCCATCAGTTTTCATACCCGTTAAATGGTTAATTCCTTTCCCGTCAGGTTTAAACTCAGTGTGGCAGCCGACACATTGCGGAGACCAGCTTGTATGGCAGCTATTGCAAGTTAAAGTGCTATGTGCTTTCCCTATATCGCAAATTGATTTTGGAGGTTTTAGAGGAAATATTTTTTTAGAATTTTTCCCAATCATAAATGAAGAATCATCCTTATCTACGTATGTATTTAACAAAGGAATACTATCTTTTGCTGTGACTAAATACCTTCTGTTTTTAACATCTAATCCACGAAGTCGTGCAATTTTTTGAGATTCATAATCCATTTTATCAAAAGTTACGGTTTGGGCTTTAGATGAAAAATGACAATCTTTGCACTGTATTTTTGTTTGGTCTTCTTCGTGTGCATAAATTTCCCCATCTCCCATTAATTCATAAGAATTGTGGCAGTCAATACATTCTAAGCCCTTTTGATGATGAACATCGTCTGCAACAAACTTAAAAATTCTACTATCTTCCAATATTCTATGTGTGCTATCGCTATTAACCTTTTCTTTATTTAAATGTGTTTCGTGCCAACCTTCGTAGTTTGTAGATATTCTGCCTGAACGGCTATGGCAGCCGAAGCAATGTTCGTTTGTAACTTTTAATGAAAGTTCAGGATGAAATAAGGTATCGTTCACAATTCCTTTAAGTTTTTTTGAAGTTAGGAATTGATTCAAGTCTAATTTAGCTTTCTCGGAATAATTAAGATGGCAAGCCGCACAACCGCCTCCCCGCGAAAGTTGGGTTATCGGTTCGTATTTTTTTTTCTTCTTACTTAAATGGCAAGAAGCGCATAAATTTTTTAAATGCATATCTGCAGCGCTATTTCCAATTTCATCAACTCGGTAGAGTTTATTTAAGCTGTCCGATTCATCAAAAACAAATTTATCAACACTTACTACACCGCTCATTGATGTCATGATTGAATTATTTACTCTATCCGGAATATCAGGATGACACTTTGTGTTTCCGCAAGTTAAACCGGCATTGCTGAGGTCCCCGGGGATTAAAACCATCCCATGGTGTGCTAAATCTTTATCAATTGTAAAAGGATTGCCGAGATGACATGATGTGCAGCCGATTGCTTCCGGCGAGTGTGAGCTGACTAAACCCTTTGTATTTGTGTGGCAATAAACACAGCCTTCCTTTTGATCTAAGATTGTTTTTAATTTTTTATCCGAATCATAGCTTGTGAAATAATTTTGAAACTTAGTTAATACCGGAGAAGTAAATGTTGTAAAGTAGGTGTTATTCCATGGTAATGAAAATTTCCAATTCTCTCCTCTGAAAAAGTAACCGATAACGATTAAAATCATATATAGAATACTAACAAAAAACAAAAATCGCTTTGAATATTTTGCAGTTATTTCGGACAGTCTTGGTATACGCCAAGTTAAAAATATTATAAGTGTAAAAAAGATAATTACAATTGAAGGATAACTAAAATAGTGGAATAGTTCTTGAAGACCTAAAAAGTACCACGGTCCTTTCATCACCGGATTTAAATTGTTATGCAAACCTGTTGGGAACAAGAATGAAGCAATTAAAATAAAAGTTAGAAAATATAATGTTGACCGCAAGTTGGGCCAAACCAGTTTTACATGTTCAACAATAATTAACCAGATAAAAATTGTTGCTGTAGCAATGTGATTAACATATACCAGCTGATAACTGCTTTCACTACCTAATAATGAATAAGAAATGTATTTCCCGATAAGCGGGATTTCCAGAAGAAGAGCCGAGAGGATTCGCTTTGCTTGTATACTGTCTGCATCACCTTTTAATATGAAACCGCTGATCATAACAAAAAAAACGGCAAGCAGAGAAATAGTAAGTCTGAACCAGACACCGTTCTTTACTTTTTTTTCTGTTGATTTTCTTAAGTGATCCCAAATATGCAAAGCCATGAAGACTAAAAAGAACTGTGCACTCCAATAGTGGATTGACCTGATAAACTCAGCTGCCGGATTAGCAATTAACATCTCGGCAATAGAATTGAACGGTTTATTTACATTAAATGGAATTGCAAGGATTACGCCGCTAAGAGCTGCAATAAAAAAAGAAGCAAATGCAATATGCCCAAAAGTCGACCCGAATAATTTTGAATATGTTTTGCTGACTGAATTATTATTTATTTTATCCAACATAGACAATAATCTTTCCGGTCTTTTTGTCTTGACTGTAGTTAAATTGTTTCAAATTTTTTGTAGCGGGACCTTTAATCACTTCTCCGTTTAAAGCAAATTGAGAACCGTGGCAAGGACATATAAATTTATTGTTCTTTTCCTGATTAATTTTACATCCGAGGTGTGTGCATGTTGAGGAAAATATATTAATTCCCTTACCGGATTTTTCAACAATTAAGTTTTCGATAAATGAAATACCGTCGTTCATATTTGCCGGTAAAATTACTTTTTTCGTTTTAGAAATTATTTTTAAGTTTGTTTTAACAGTTTCAAACCAAACCGCAAAAGAGGGGATAGCCAATAATGCGGAAATCATCTTTAAAAATTTTCTACGTGATATTTTTTTATCATTATTTTCCACAAAAAAGATGAAATATTTATTGAAAAATTTGTCTTAAATTATTTTTAGCATCTAACATACAAAAAACGCCGTAAAAAATACGGCGTTTATTAAAATTTACTTTCCAATTAACTTAGAACATGGTTTTTTGCTTTATTGACTTTTTCGAAAAATTAATTTCTTTTAGAGTCCTTAATTTTTCTGCTCTCTTCTTTGAATATCCTAGTTTCTCAAAGTTCATAATTCCATTCTGTGAATGACAATCTACACAAGTTCTTCCTTCCTTTTTTATGCCATGATTTAACATAAAAGTTGAATATTGTCTCATCCACTTAGGTTTAACCTTTCTTAAATTCCCTTTTTCATCTAGCGGGTATTCATCTGACCAACTATCAACCCCGAAATAATGCATATAATCATTCATCATGTACTCTTTAAAAGGTAACTGGTACATCCTTTTGATTATCGGATTTTGAATTGCCTTTTTCACTGAAGCCAAACTATTCCCAGTCTCATAATAGGTCTGGTAATCGAACGGTAATATCATGGCTCCATAGGGTCCGCTGTTACCCATATCTTCATACATCCTCGCATTAAAAAGTTTGAAAGGATAAATTTTACTAATACCTTCATTTTGTAACGGGATTAAATTTTCATTAGTCAACTGTTCCCTTTTAACAAGGAGATCCTTTGATAACTGTTTTAAAGGATGGAGAACGGTATCAATGTATGCAGCCAAATTATTATTTCTATTTTTAAAATATTTATTAGCATTTTCTTCTATTAAGTTGATAGCCGCAGGGTTGGTTGTGGATACATATTGATCCATGTAAGTATTATAATTATCTTTAGTTTTATCTTTCGCGCCAGGATTAGCACCTAATGCTCCCGCTAAAAATGTACCGTTTCCGTTGAACCAGTAAAAATCAAATCCGATACTAACTTTACCGGAACGAAGGATATCCGTCGGAGTATATATCCCTTCTTCTTTATTCCAAGTTGGATTTACCCAATCCCTTAGAACGACATTTCCAGGTTCCAATTGTAAAATGTGACAAGTTTCACATGCTATTCTATTCGTGTGTTTGTTAAGCATAACGCTTTCCATACCATCCCGGGTATGCGGTGCATTCGAGTGACAATTTTCACATTCTACTCTTTTGCCGGGAATATCGTTAACAATAATATCCGTTCCTTTCGTTCCACGAGGTATTTTATGCCCTTCAGGAACATGACAATCTGTACAATTTAATCCTGCTGCAGAATGAACATCGTCTTCAGGGCTAAAGGGAGTGCCGCGTTTTGTGCCGGCGTGTTGAATACGTTGGTTTTTGTAACCTAAAGCTAATGAAGCTTTGTTGTTCTTATAAACATCGCCACCCATATCATTCTGATGGCAATTGAGGCAGTTATCGGATGTTGTTCTCGTTACAGACATTGCCGCTTTCATTGTTCTATCTTCATTCCACCTGTACCCGTTTTTATCTTTAATTACATATTTATAATTCATATCATAATTTTGTGAATGGCATATAAGACAATCAATCCCATTTTTAGCAGACTCAGAGACATAGCCAAAAGGTATCATCTTTTCTGTTGCAGGCTGATAATTCCCTCCAATGTGACATTGCCCGCAGCCTTCGCTTCTATAGACAGCTTTACCATCCTTACCATTAGGATAAGTTTTTATTAATGTAGCCCAGCCTGTCCATGAAAGATTTCCCTGAATTCCGCAGACTCTATCTATTGCACCCAAGGGAATAGCATTCCCTTTCTCATTAACTTTTTTACCGTTAAAACCATAAATAGAAAAACCTGCTGCTCTTCTTTGAAAAGTAAAGTGGACGGAATTAATTACATCATTCATTAAACTAACTTTTTTTTGTGTACCGTTTGACTGAGTAACATATATTTTCTTATGACATTTTAAACATGTCTTTGGCCCTTCATATTTACGAATTCCTGCATTTCTAAAAAAAGCAATATGTTTAAATGTTGATTGTCTTAAAAATGTCGGGGTGTGCATCAATTCATCAATCCTATTTTGTCTCGTCACTTCATTTTTCTCATTTATTGTAAGCTTTTTAGCGAGAGTTAATTTTTCACTATAAATTACGACCTTAGCGGTATTCTCAAATTGCTGATCTGTTAATTTTATACTGGAATCGTAAGTTAATTTATCATTTACACCCCCTGTGTACCACTCAAAAAGGGGGTTGTAAATGAATAACACAAATACTATTAGAAAAAGAATAATGGAAAATATTATTCCTGTAAGTTTTCCATATCCGGTTTTTAAAAAACCTTTTACTAACATAATTTCTCCAAAACTTTATTCCTTAGAATTTTGTAATCAGTTTAAAAAGATAATATTATGTCTTGAATTACCTTTAGTATGGCAATCAATACATTTTTTCCCTTGCCATTTTTGAATGTTATTACTTATTGTACTATGAATTGCTTTTAATTTTACCCGTTGTTTTCCTCCTTTGAACCATTTGTACTCTGTATCGTGACATTCAATGCACATCTGGTCTTCTATCGGATATGTATTTTTAATCTTCCAGAGAGGACTTGTTTTTAACTCCATTGTATGCGGATCATGGCAAAAACTGCAATCCGATTTATTACCCATTGCTTGATAGTGAACACTTTTTTTGAGTTCATTATTTATTTTGCTAATTTTTTCACCTTGAATTACAAGATCATTATCATGGCAATCTAAACATTTTAAATGTTCTGATAATGCTTTCTTCGGATGCGGGAATTTTTTAAACTCTTCCGAATGACAATCTGTACAATTTAAATTAGCGTGATGAGATTTGTTATAAGAGACTGAATCGACATAGAAATTTTGTATAATACCAAATGTACTGTCTTTTATACTTAATGTTGATTGCCCATGGCAAATGTAACAATTGCTGTTATTGTTTTGTGCATTCATATAGTTAAAGCTTTCGAAAACTATCGCAAAAAATAATGGAACTATTTTCATATTAGGTCCTTTATAAAAATTTCAGAAAGTGTAACTAGATTACTTTATTTCATTCCATCTACCATTCTTCCCAAACCTGTTCAGATAATTTTGGGATTTATATCTCTAATTTTTATATACTAAAACTCACTATCTATTGATAAGATTAGTATAACATAAGCATAGATTGAACAATTTATATAATTTGAACTTAAGCTAACAACATACTATTCGTTGAGAATAGTTACTCAAAAAATTCTTTTATATATCTTTCCCAGCTATTATCATCAACGTTACCCATTTCTCCAATTTCAACAATTTCTTCCGGTTTATAATTTCCCTTTTCATCACTAGTCCTTATCTTCTTATGCAAGGTCTTTAATTTTTCCAAATCTTCTTGGTATAGTGTAATAGCAGATTTCCCAATTTTTAAGTCTGGCAATTCAGAATCCAAGTCATCAGCATCCAAAATACATATCCAATGTTCAAGATAGGGTGACATTTCTAATTGGCTTAGGTCTTCGCTTAAACGATTATTTACTTTTATTACCTTTCCGCTTATTGGTGATTTGAATGGAATACCTCTATTCCCTTTATAGACGGTAAACAAAATCTGATCTTTTTGTACCTTCATACCCAGATTAGGGAATTCAATTTTGTCAATTTTTCCAATTAACTTATTAGCAAAATCATCTAATCCAACTTTTACTTTTCCTTCTTGTTCAATAGCCAGCCAGCTGTGTTTGTTAGAAATAAATACCCCTCCCGGTATTCCAAAGCCATGGGAATCTAAGCCAAGTAAATTACTAACATTTGTAATATGTACCTGTGGTTTAATGGTACTTTTAATTCTTTCTTCACGTTTAATCAATAACTTTTTCGTAAATTCCAATAATTCATTTTCAGTAAACGGTTTTTCAACGTAGTCCATCGCACCGTATTTCATACATTCTACGGCGGTTTCTACAGTTGCGTATCCTGTAATAATAACTACATCAATATCAGGACGTAGGTTTTTGACGGCTTTAGTAACCTCAAGTCCATCCATATGCGGCATTTTCAAATCAGTGAAAACAAAATCATATGAATGTTTTTGGATTAGTCCGATAGCTTCCTGTCCGGTTTCTACTGTATCAACACTATATCCGTCCAGTACCAGAATCTTTCTAAAGCTGTCAAGGATTATTGGTTCGTCATCAACACATAGAATTTTTGCGCGTGGATTCTTAACTTCTACGCGTTTTAGTGTTTTTGATTCATTGGTATAATCAACTTTGAGATCAACATGAAGAGCTTTTTCTCTTTCTTCTCTGAGATTTTTCTCGCGAATTTTCTTTACAACTACCCGAATGATTATGTCGGCAATTATGAATATAATTACTGCAACAATAAATAGTACCATTTCTTATCTCCTCAAATTATTAATTATTCTATAATTTTTAAATTCTATCTGAACTGCAGGGTATTAAATATTTCATATCATACTCAATGTCTGCTGGAATTAGTCTATATATCCATCCTTCGAAATATGGATCTTTTTCAAGAAGAGAAACATTTTCAATTAACTTTTCGTTTCTTTCAATTATCTTTCCACCAATGGGAGCCATAAATCTATGAATTAAACCATCTGCGCTTTCTAATTTAACACATGAATTCCCTTGGTAAAAAACGTCATCCTTTTTCATTAATTCTATATTTGTAATTGTATCTACAGTTCTTAAAAAGAGGTCGGTTGCACCCATAACAGCTATACCTTCCTGCTCCAAAAGCATCCAGCTGGTAAATCCTAATTTCATATATTTTGGCGGGCATGGGACATAAATAATTGAATCCCTACTTGTATTATATTGTGTCCCCTCAATTTGTTTTTGCAATTCCAAATACTTAAACCCACGGGAGATAGAGGACATAAGTTCATCGAATGTGAAAGGTTTTGGGATAAAGTCAATAGCACCTTTATAGAGTGATTTAACGGCATTTTCAACTGTTGAATAACCGGTGATCATAATTACCGGAATATTTAGCTTCCTTTTATATAATTCATCTATTATTTGAAATCCATCCATTTCCGGCATCATAATATCACAAAGGATCAATTTGTAATTTTCTTTTTCTAACATATCTAACGCAAGGAGTGGATTTAAGGCAGCCTCTACAGTAAAACCTTCCATTTTACCAATCTTTTTAACTGCATCAAGAATTACTTCTTCATCGTCAATTATTAATATGTCTTTTGTTTCCATTATTATAATTCCGTTATTTTGGCAAACGAATAGTAAATGTTGTGCCCTTATTTACTTTACTTTCGACATTTATTGTTCCGTTATGGTTATCTATTATTCCCCAAATTATTGCTAAACCTAGTCCGGTTCCTTTTTGACCTTTTGTACTAAAAAACGGTTCGAATATTCTAGGTAAGTCTTCTTCGGGTATTCCGCTTCCATTGTCTGCTATTTTAATTTCGACATAATCTTTTTCCCCAACCTCGTCCATTGCCTGCCACCTTTCCCAGTTGCAAGCCTTATTTGTGCAGCCTTCAAACATACCGTTCGGCGGGACTTCAAATGTGTAAATATTTGAACCGCATTTAGGGCACACTTTTTTACTGTCGTTAAGCGATACTTCACAGCGAGGACAATACATTTCTATACTTTTCCCTTCTACTACAGTGAATCCGTATTGATGATTATGTTTTCCATAAATTGGATCAAGATTTATAAAACCTGTTTTTCCATTTTGAGTTGCTTGTACTTTAATTGAGGGAAGACCGCCGATTTTTATTTCATTATCTATAAGACTATGTCTCTTCCTGCAAACTGCATTTTTAATTTGACTTACACCAAGCGGGGATAATTTTACAAGAGAAGTCGATATTCGAATTTGTCCTTTATCACTGGGAACGGCATCAATCGCATTTACAATTAAATTTATAAATACTTGCTGTATTTGGTTAGCATCTACCGTAATAAGCGGTAAATCCGGCTGGGTTTCTTTCACTATTTCAAGATGTTTTAATTTCAATTGATTTTTAGTTACTTTAATTGAGTTATCAATTAGCTCATCAATAGAAACTTCATTTTTTTTCGGAACTGATTGACGCGCAAAATCTAAAAGTCCCTTTACAATTTCACGACTTCGTATTGTTTCTTTTACAATGACAGACAAATCTTCTTGGATCTCAGGATCTTTTTTCAATCGTTTTTGTAAAAAGCTGGCATATGTCAGAACTCCCGTCAAGGGATTATTAATCTCATGAGCAACACCGGCAGCTAATCTGCCGAGAGAAGCCATTTTATCGGACTGAAACAATTGAATTCTTGCTTCCGCTAATCTTTTCGTCATTTTATTGAATGCTCGTCCCAGAATACCGAGTTCATTATTCCCTAAATCTTTTACTCTATAGTTAAGGTTTCCAACACCTATTTCATGCGTTGCTTCCATTAAAGTATTAACAGGTTGCACAAGCCACTTATGAACAAAAAAGGCTATTATTAAGCTAAGCGCTAATATGGATGTAATAGCAAAAATTATTAATTTTATTGTACTTGTTCTTTGTGCTTGTTCCACATCTTTTAAGCACATTGTGATATCTAAAACTCCCAAAACTTTTTGAGATTTTGGGTGTACATGGCAATCGGAATTCCAACAAGAAGGTTCGTTATAAATAGGATTCATAACTCCAAGAATTTCTGTTGAGTCCGGGTTTACGCGGAAAATTCTTGTTCTATTATCAATTGGTAGTTTTTCCAGAGGCTGGTCTGCAGTGTGGCAAGCATAACAGCTTTCTGCTTTTTTATTTACCATTTTACCAACTTGGGTAGAATCGTTTGAATAAATGATCTCGCCTTCTTTATTAAATATTCTGATTTTTTTTATCCCTTTTTCTGTCCCAATCATATTTATTATTCCAAAAGTCTGCTCCCTTTCATTCTTCAGCATTCCAATACGGGTTGCTTTTTTGATAGTTTCACTCAATTGATTGGCATGCCTTTCAAATTCGGACAACAGCATATTACTCTGCGATCTTAAATTGATATATGAATAGCAACCAATAATAATTATTGTTGCTAAGCCAACCGCAACAATAAGTTTAACTCCAATTTTGTGAAAACCTTGATTAATTCTTTTCATAACATTTCTATTTTTTAATTAAAATTAATTTTCCCGGTACATTTTTGGGAAATGATTTATCATCATGGCAATTACTACAAGCCGGTGGGGCAGAATAATTCCTGTCTGTATGACAATCTTCACAGTCTGCATCCTTGTGGTTTTCATCCAAAACTAAACCGGTAATTTTATGATCAAAATTATCTTGATTCCACCCTGAGTGGCAGCTTTTACAGCGATTATCCAGCTTTGTAAATTGTTTTTTATTACCATGACAGGCCTGACATTTTAAATCTTTGTGAAATCTGTTCAATTTCCACCCGGTAACTTCACCATGATTAAATGGTCCTTTTTTACTATTACTATGACAAAAAGTACAGTTGTTTTCAACCTCCGTTTTATGGCAGTTTACACATTTTTTATGTGCTTGTGCTACAGACTTAAATCCTTTCGCGGTTTTGTCCAGTTGTCCGTTTTTTACATTTTTTGCTTTCTCTACATCATGACATGCTACACATACTTCGTCTTTATGGCAAGCAGCGCATTTAAGTCCGAATTTGTTAATATGTTCATCGTGGTAAAATGTTACTCTTTTACCTTTATTAGTAAATGTTTTAAATATAATTATCTTAGGCGCCTTTAATTGCTTATGACTTTTTATAGTCTTTACTTTAGGTTTACTAAATTTATTAGCTAGCAGTTTATCATTAGGTGTATGGCACGAATTACATTCTGTTTGATGACTCCACTTACGGTGACAGTTCATACATTGTTGATGATATGCCCCTCTTAAATCGGGTCTTGTTATTACCGCTTTTTTCCTATCTATATTATGACATTCACTGCACGGTTCAATTTTGTCGATTGTGTTGTAATGATGACACTGAATACAGCCACCACTAATTTTCGACATTTCTGCGTGCAGTTTATGTGGAAAATTTACTGGACCATAAATATTTTGCAGAGTATCTATTATTATATTCTCCGGACCTTCTTTGTCAAATGTATAAGTATTCATTATCTCAAAACGAGGACAAGGATTAAGACATGGCTTTTGAGCAGTTGGAAATTTACAGCTATGGCATACAGAGCAATCAATATTTTCATATTTGTGGTTTTTACTAATCTTCTGCTGTGCAATTACATTAGAGAATATGAAAAGACAGAATCCTAAAAAAATAAACAATATTTTTTTCATTTCGATTCCCCCTTGATTTCATATTTTGATTTTGGCAGCAAATCTCTTGACGGAAGACTAATAACCGGAAATATGATTATTGCTATTCTATATAAAAGAACCAACAAGGCAATAAAACCAACTGTAACCGAAATTTCTCCGATTGATGGGAAGTAACTTTTTACAGCATAAGGAGGGTTGTAGG
Source organism: bacterium BMS3Abin04 (assembly GCA_002898175.1). Classification (GTDB taxonomy): domain Bacteria; phylum Bacteroidota; class Ignavibacteria; order Ignavibacteriales; family Melioribacteraceae; genus BMS3ABIN04. Next base: position 11,302 of record BDSW01000272.1, on the reverse strand, counting down.
CGACTAAAAAATCATTTATTCGATTTAGAAATATACCTAATATTACAAATGAAGAGGCTATAAATAAACCTAATTTGGAGTGTATTACTTTTTCGGAAAAAAACATTCTTAACGGGACCAATACACCAAATACAATTTCAATCATAAACATTACACTGGCAGTGTTAATTACTTCCAAATAAACATATGTTCCTCGAATAACCATATCGCCTAGTTTAAATCCAAAATAAACAAATAATAGAGGTCCTACCATTCTTGCTAAGCCGGTCAATACTTCCATTTCAGGCTTTATTTTAAATGAGCGTGCTGCTAGAAGTGATTCGAAAATAACCATCGGAAATCCTACTGAAATTGCCGAAAGAAGAAAAAGCAAAGGTAAAATTGGTGTATGCCACAATGGGTGCATTTTAGAGCCGGCAACTACCATAAGAGTTCCTAATGATGATTGATGGAGGGTAGATAAAACTACGCCGGCAATAACAAAAATAAACATTGTTTTGGAGAGAGATCTATCTAGAAATCTTAATATTGAATCAATTGGAATATTAAGAAATTTTAATAACCCTTTAAAATTTACTTTGCCAATAAATCTTTCTGTTACAACGGGAATAAATTCAATATATAAAACCGTTAAGTAAAACATTACACAAATGCCTACTTCAAAAAGAGGAGAACTACCATTCCAATAAATTAAAGGATGCCAAATATAATACCATCGTCCAAGATCTACCATTACACCGAAAGCAACAAATGTATAGCCAAGCATTGCTGTTAATAATGCCGGACGTAAAATTACTTTGTATTTTTCTCTATGCAACACATGCCCTAAAGCGGCAGTTGTAAATCCACCGGAAGCCAATGCAACGCCGCATGCAACATCTATTGCAATCCAAATACCCCACGGATGCTGAATGTCTAAATTGGTTACAAATCCCAAACCGTAAATGAGTCTTAATGCGAGGAAAACCAATCCGTTAAATGCCAATACAATTAATATCATTACACCTGGTGTAAGGAAATGTCTTTTCAGCGGAACCGGTTTATATATATTTTGCATTTTATTCTTCTTCCTCCGAATTTTCTTTTCTTTTAGTTAGCCACATAATTCCTCCCAATAATGTATAAAGTGCAACAGGCGGTACAAAGTACCTAAATAAGCCATGTTGTATAGATTCTGAAGTTGCGGGAGCCGGGTCTTCCCCGAGTTTAGGGAAATCTAAATTAGAAAAATTCGTACTAGATAGATAAAGCCAAGAAGTTCCTCCAACTTCATACTCACCATAAATATGATCAAAATATTTATCCGGTTTTTGTTTTATTCGGCCTTTGGCAACTTGGAGCAGCTCTACTTTTTTGCCGTAAGTTAAAGCTTCTACCGGACAAATTTCAACACAAGCAGGTAATAATCCCTTTGAAGTCCTATCATAGCAAAAATCACATTTCATAATATTCGGTTGTAATGCTTTAGAGTATTGGAAAACCGGTACTTGGAAAGGACAAGCAATAACACAATATCTACAGCCAATACATTTACCTGTATCCCATGTAACACTGCCATCTTTATGTTTTGTAAATGCGTGGACTATACATGATGCAACACATGCAGGTTCTTCACAATGCATACATTGAACTTTAACATCGATTGGAAATTCCTGATTGGATTTATATTCATTTACAACAGTTAAAACTTCTTCACCTGGTCTTCTTTCTTTATTAAATACCGATCTATCATCATGATAGCTTTCCAGAGATCCGGTTGGAAGGTTATGAGCAACTTTACATGCATATTCACAACTTCTACATCCAATACAAACTGTTGTATCAACCAAAACACCCATACGGTCTTCGGGGTGTACTTTTGGAGTTTCCGCTTTTAATTTCCCCGAAGCCAACCCGCTTACCGTAACACCAAGAGCTAAACTGGTTTTAAAAAAATCACGTCGATTTTGATTTGGCATAAAAAATCCCCTGAATTATTTTAATATATTAGTTTCAATAGTTTAATCATTTTGTTGACTTAGATTTTAATGAACCAAATAAATATTTATGGAGTACTTCATCAACTTCACCATGTATCCAGGAAATGAGTTTAATATTATTTTTTTCAATTTCTTCTTCGAAAATTTCAGATAAACCGTTACAGATAATCACATCTGGATTTAAGTCGATAACCATATTAATTTTTTCAAGTTTATTGTGAGAAATTAATCTAATCACTTCGCTTTTTAATATTTTGTTACCTTTTACGTAGAACAATTTCAAATTTTCAGCAAGGTCTAACCTCGGGGAAATTCTTTTCCCGAATATTGGAATTGCTATTGTCATAATTTTCAAATAAAATTTATTTTAATAGCGGATATACAATATGCGAGCCAATAATACTTCGGCAGCAATAATTGGATAATACGGTCTTTTTAGGTGTTTAGGAGGGTTAGAGAAAATCAGAGTTGTTGCACGACTGCAACTACAATCTTGCAACAGTTGCGTAGATAAAACTTAGAATTCAGATTAATCCATATTTTTTCATTTTGCGCCACAAAGTTGTGCGATGGAGTTTCAATTCTTTAGCCGCTTCAATTTTATTCCCCTTATGTCTTTCAAGAGTTTCCATTATTGTGTGGCATTCTGATTTTTCAAGTGGTAGGACTGCGTTATTATAGGCAGAATCCAAAGCTTGGGATTGATAAATTTCATTTGGTAAGTGGTTCGTTTTTATCGTTTCATTCTGGCACATCACAAAGGCATGTTCAATAATGTTTTCAAGCTCCCGTACGTTTCCGGGAAAATCATAATTAACTAACAATTCAATAACTTCGTTGGAAGCTTTTGTTATATATTTACCTGTTTTAAACTTATACTTTTCTATAAAGTGATTAATTAATAGAGGTATATCATCCTTTCGTTCCGAAAGTGGAGGTAATTCTACTTTTACAATATTCAATCTAAAGAACAGATCATCTCTAAATTTTTCCTCCTTTACTAAATGAAATAAATCGACCTTAGATGCAGAAATAACTCTAACTTCAGATTTAACCGTTTTAGTAGCACCCAAAGGTTCATATTCTTTTTCTTGCAAAACCCTCAAAAGTTTAACTTGCGTTGCAGCTGACAAACTTTCGACTTCATCTAAAAAAATAGTTCCACCTTGGGCTAAAGCGAATCTACCAGGTTTATCTTTTTTAGCATCTGTAAAAGCACCCTTAACATAGCCGAACAATTCCGATTCTAATAGGTTATCGGGTAAAGCTCCGCAATTAACTGCAATAAATGGATTTTTACTTCGAGGACTAAGATTATGGATAGCTCTTGCAAAAAGTTCTTTCCCGGAACCACTTGGACCTTGAATAAGCACTGTACAATTACTCTCGGCAATATTAGGCAGTACACTGAATAACTGTAACATTCTGTGATTCTTAGAAACTATATCTTCAAAAGTATAACTTCGCTTAATTTCTTTTCTTAAAGTTTCTAAGGCTGAAAGATCCCGGAATGTTTCAACTCCTCCAAGAATTTTACCTTTCTCATCTTTTAACGAAGCGGCACTAACACTTATTGGAATCTGCTTCCCGTCAGCCCGTAAAATATTAACATTAAGATTTAATTTATTAATCTCAGAATTTGGAAATTTTTTGAAGGGACAACCTGACTCGCATCTATTTGACCGCAATACTTCAAAACAATACTGTCCAATTGCCTCTTTCCGCGGAACACCGGTAATTTTTTCAGCAGCTTGGTTAAAATAAGTAATTATCAGATCACGATCGACAGTAAAGACACCATCAAGTATACTATCTAAAATTACAGATGCGTGTGTTTCGGTTAACAATGGTTGTTTTATTTTTGTCATTTTATTCACTTACAACAAATTATTGAAACCGCCACTAATAATTAAAGATACTCCCTTAATTATCCCAATATAAAAATAAAAACCAATTTATATTAAATAGACAAACTAGCATCCTTCATCTTGAGATTCTTCATTGCTTGTTGAAGGTGGAGGAACCGGAATTACTCTTTTCTTTTTTGACTTATCTTTTTTCATGTTAACATGCCGAATTGTATCTGTATTATGTTGAACAGTTGTTCTTTGTACTATTTGTTTTTGTTGAATCTTATTTGCTTTAACACCACCGGTCGGGTAACCTATTGCTAATATTAATCCAAGTAACAACGTTATTCCCGCCGCAATTAATTTGTACTTAGAAGATTTATCATTCATTTCTTAAACTCCATTTTTTACAAAAGGGAACTATTTTTGTATAATTATAAATTATCTATCAATAATTTGTTTGGGACCTTTTCTGTACTTTTTGTAGGGGTCCCAATCTCTTTCGGTTTTTTCTGCCAACCAGAAAACACCCAGCGCCATAATGATAACCATAAGCATAAAAACGCCTGCATTTATTCCAAATAATTCCGGTAATGTAATTCGCCCTAAGGCACCACCGAGGTATGCCCCTTTCAGCCAATCGTAGAATACATCTCCAAATGACATTGTTCCCAAAAAGGCTCCAAACACGAATGCCATTCCGTCTAATTTACCTGTTGATGCGGAGACAAGACTGGTACCGGGGCAATATCCGCCAAGTCCAAAACCGGCTCCTAGAATTGCACCTCCAAGCAATTGTCCCCAAATATATGTCCGGGGAATAAATATTTTACTTATATCAAGCCAACCGAACCAGTTTAAAAAAAGAATACCTAAGGCACCCGTTACCATAGCTGCAAAAAATACTTTAAGCATAGTGAAGTCTTCAAAATAAAATTCAGCTGCAATTTTACGGGCATTACCAAAACCGGCTCTTTCTAATATATAACCGAATGCAATACCTATTAAAATTGCAAGAAAATATTGAAATTCTATACTAACAACCATTTGTTTAAATAATGGAGCAATCATAACCAATACCTCCTAAAAATATATGCACTTAAATAACCAACTGCGAAAACGACTAGAACAAAAAGCCAGCCTCCTACAGCAAGCGTAATTCCACCGGTTAATCCTTGTCCGCTTGTACAGCCGCGAGCAATACGGGCGCCAAGTCCCATTAAAAACCCACCCATAATCGCATAAATAATTCGTTGTTTGTTTGTAATACGGGGACCTTTATGGATTTCGAATTTATTCCTGCGTGCACGCCTTCCAGACCAAAAACCACCAATTAGTACTCCGATAACTTCAAAAATCATAAAGTTTCCCAATGGTGTATGTCCATTGTGGAAGTATCTTGACCAGTAGGGATTAGATTGTGTGTACTGTGGTGCAACAAGATTCCATAAATATGTCCCTGTTCTTGAAAGAAAGCTTGATGCACCAAGCCCTCTTCCGTAAACAAAGTAAGTAAAAATAAATAGTAGCCCCAGTACAACACCTGCAACATAGGGATCCCAGAATTTTTGAGGCAATTCAACAACTTGTTTTTCTTCCTCTTCTATTTCACCTATTTCTTCAACTTTTTCCAATACTTTTACTGCTAAAGAGTTTGGGAGTATGTCCGTTAATGAGATATCCGGTTCTGTTTTTTTGAGCCATTCGCACTGTTTAACAATTCTTTCTTTCCAATAATCAAAATGATGTTTATATAAAAACAATTCGCTAACATTTCCTGTAATCATTGAAAAGAATGCAGGTTTTTCTTCCGGGAAAACAGCGCCCATATACACGTGTATTAACAGTCCTGATACAACTAAACCGACTGCAGTGAAATGAAATGGAATGGACCATTGAATTAACCAAATTGGTCCTAGATGAAATGCCATAATTAAACCGGTTAACATAATTATTGGTGTCATTAAAGCAACAAGAAGTCCGTAGAGTTTTTGTCCGGCATTAAAAGATCCTTGTGGCGGAAGAGGTTGATCTGAATATCCTAAAATACCTAACACACGAATTTTTAACCACATCAGATCTTTCTTATCCAAACATAGAGCTGCGTTTCCAAAGAGAATACATTGAAATGCTCTAAATCTTTCAAATAAATCTTTTTGTTTAAGTGATATTTCAGTAATCTTATTTTTTCGAAGATACTTCCGGTAACCAAATATTGTATATGCTAAAAATACCAGTATCCAAATAACTCCAAGCCAAATATGAAATTCAATCAAATTACCGGGAGTTCCGAACATCCCCCTAACAATACTGATATAAAAATCGGGGGCAAATTTATAAAAAGCAGAAATAATTAATGCTCCTCCCGTTGCCAGCATTAAAATCCATGTTATTGCATTAAACCAATGCACCAGCATAATAGCAACATCATGCTTCTTCATTTTCCTCTGACGCATAACATCTCTTTCTTTGGCTGTTAATTGCGGAGGGTAATTAAAATAGTCCATAGCCTTTTTGAGTTGGCATACTTTAATATTAGTCATCTATCGGTTCCTCCCCTTTTCTTAATTGGTTAAAGAACGCAACTGCCTGTCCGGCAAAAGTGACTCCTATCGCAGTAAAAACAACCGGTCTAAGAATATTTTTCCAGGCTTGTGCCGGTGTTATTAAGCGGGATTTTCTAGGTCCAAATTTAGCTTGAACAATTTTTAATTGTTCTTCTGTACCTAAATAATAAACATTAGGACCAATAGAAGCGTTTTCGTTTTCGTTCCGCCAAGCTCCTTCTTCGTAGACTTTCTTATAAACAACACTGTTCCTGTCTTCCAGATTTCCAAAGAATTTTGCATCTCCGGTACAAGTTGTAACACATGCAGGTTGTAAGCCTTCTTCAAGACGTGCTTCGCAAAAATCACATTTATCTACTTTGTTTGTTCCCGGGTTAATATATCTTGCATCATATGGACAAGCTTCCACGCAATACCCGCAGCCGATGCAAAGGTCTGTATCAACTTTAACAATACCGCTTTCAAGTTGAAAAGTTGCGCCGGTTGGGCAGGGTTCAATACAAGAAGGTTCGTCGCAATGATTACATTGCGCAACCCAATTTGTGCCGGAAACATTAGGAAACTCTCCTACAATATTGGATTGTTCTACCCAGGTTCTAGCATGCCCAAGGGGTACATCCCATTCAGTACGGCAGGCTACGGTGCATGCATCGCATCCAACGCATTTCCGTAAGTCGATCACCATAGCATATCGAGCCATTTTACCTCCATAATTTTAGAATACAGTTACTTTTTTTATAACTGAAGTTTTTTCCCAAATTGTCAATTCAAATTTAATTGCTTTTATAATCTAGCATCCTTCTTCAGATTCTCCTGCTTCTTGAGTTGCTTCGGGAACTACAATCCGTTTTTTAGGGACACTACTTTTTAAAGTCTTCTTAAATTTTGCAACAACGCTTACGGCGCCGCTAACCATAATCGGTTGACCGTTTTTAATAATTCTAACAAAATTAACTCTCATTCCCGTGCCGCCGGAAAGCGGATCAACGTTTACGCGGCTCATTAGATAAGTATCTGAAGCTCCGTGTTTATAAGCTAATTTCAGAAACGGCGATTTTTGATCGAAGCCATGTACCATAAAAACAGATTCAGGATGAATTCCCGGTGTAATAAATAGTCTAATTTTATCGCTCAAAATTCCATCTTGATTTTCTAAATTAACATACTCACCATCAACCAATCCAAGTTTATTTGCTACTGTACTATTAATCCATAAATAATTATCAGGCATATATCCATGAAGTATTTCGTTGTTTTGAGTTCGAGCAAATGAATGAATAGGCGAACGTCCGTAAGCCAATCTGAAATATCCTTTTGGTACATCATCTAACGGTTCATATACAGGAATAGGATCGAAACCGTAATCTTTTAATGTTTGGGAGTAAAGCTCAATTTTACCGCTCCGGGTTTTGAACTTAATCGGTTTTGAAAAATCATAATAAGGAGTTGGATCTTTGTCATACTCAATAATTCCGGTATTTTGTATTTCTTTCAAAGTTTTACCGAGTGCGGATAATCTGTAATCCAAATAATCTTCAATTGTATCCCATTGAAAATGGTCTTCAAGTCCCAATCGCTTAGCAGTTTCCTTAGCAATCCACCAGCCTGGCTTTGATTCGTACAAAGGTTTAATAATCGGCTGACGAATAGCGGCGAAAGGAATTTTTGCATTTTTTACTGTATAAAGATCATCGTATCTTTCAAGATAAGTTGCTTCAGGCAGAACCAAATCTGCATAAAGGAATTGTTCCATCGGTAAAATATCAACAACAACAAATAAATCTAATTTATCAATTGCCTCTTTTGTTTTCCAAGGGTCGGGAATACTTTGGATCACATTTTGGCTGTATACAATCCAAGCTTTAATCGGGTAAGGGTCTTCGTCATGTGTGGCATCTACCAAACCGTTAGTAATTCCTAAGCCGAGTGAACCAAAGGGATAAATTGTTCCTGCTCCATCTGCTCTTGGCCCCGGTTTAGGATTTTTGGCCGAAGGATAATGAGGGGCGGGAATTTTGCTAGATAAATAAATACCGCCGGGTCTGCCGTAACTTCCAAGCAATGCGGTTAAAATTGCCATTGCTCTACCACGCTGACTATCATTACCATACCAGGCAACGTGTCTGCCGGGATGAACTCCTACTTTGGGAAGGTGTTTCCCCATTTCATGAGCTGTATCTAAAATAAGTGAAGCAGGAAGTCCGGTAATTTCAGCAGCCCAATCGGGAGTGCAACTTTTAACATGTTTTTTAAGTTGATCAAATCCAATTGCATAGTTCCTTATATATTTTTTATCGTATAAATTTTCATAGATTAGAACGTGCATCCATGCTAGTAATAAAGCAGTATCGGTTCCGGGTTTTAAAGGAAGCCAATAATCCGCTTTTGCGGCAGCTACAGAAAATCGTGGGTCAACAACAATTAATTTTGCTCCTCTTTCAATTGCATTTCCAAATTGAAGATTTTGACCGGTAAATACATTTTCTCCTATGTGTGTTCCAATAAATACCATTAGGTCGGTATTTTCAAAATCAAGAGGTTCCGGCGAGCCGATGTTGTTACCGAAAGTAAGTTTGTAACCAACATCGCGCGAACCGCGGCACTGTGCAAAAGCCGGCTCAGCAATATTCGGAGTTCCGAAACCTTTCATAAGGTGTTCAAAAAATCGTGCTTGAATTCCGTGAGGAAAAAATCCGACAGATTCAGCGCCATATTCCTCTTTAATATTTTTCAATTTATCCGTCATAAAATTAAGGGCTTCATCCCAGCTCACCCGCTTGAATTTACCTTCACCTCTTTTACCTACACGCATAAGCGGGTATTTAAGTCTGTCAGGGTCGTAAGCCGTTTTATGCCCGGAATTTCCGCGTGCACACAATCTTCCGTGTGTAAGCGGATGAACAGGATTACCGTCAATTTTTAATAATTTACCGTGCTTGTCAACATTGCCTAAAATTCCACAGCGCCAAAAACACATTTCGCAAATAGAAGGAATTTCCTGTACTCGCTCACGCCCCTTCCATCCTTTCGGATAGTTGGTTAATCCTTTAATTTTTGTAGTAGAAAGTAATGAGATTGCGCCGGCGGCAATAGTACCACGCTTAAGAAATTCTCGTCTGGTAATACTCATAATTTAGCTCCCGCTAATTTAATCTCGTATTGAGTTACATCATTTTTGAGATAGTGAATAATTGTGTTAATTATAAATGGATAAAAAGGTATTTCTGCAGCTTCATTAATCTTTTCTTCTAATTGTTCTATCCAGCTAAGAATTTCATTTTTTACAAAAGATATTTGATCTTCATAAGTATTTTCGAGTTCAGATAACCTGTAAACGAATTCAAGCATTATAGCCAAATTATCCGGGGGTTCAGCCATATCATCCGAAACATGAAAGTTAAATTTGTCATAGATATCCATAACCTTCTCTGTACTCATGCCTAAAATTTCATTTTCATAATAAAAGGACTTAAACATTGGTGCATGAAGAGAAGGAAAGCTTGTTATAAAAAGATGAGTATATTCAACTTGAAGTGTCTCTAATAATTCTTCCTTCGACTTGAATGTTTTAAGCCAGGAGGTTAACTGATTTATATTACTATTCTCAATTTCCAGAGCACTTAAAAACCGAGTAATTACATCATCGAATAATAAATCCGCTAATTCCTGATCCGGATAATAGCACAATTTTGCAAACGTTTTAAAGCTAATATTTCTTATGTTTTCTTGCATTTTAATCTCATTATTTTGTAATCAAACTGCTTGTCTTTGTTCTTTTATCTTTTTTAAAAATTCTTTTACGTCTTTACAATCAATTAATCCTTTGTAAACTTCACAATCATAGCAGTTTCTGCTTTTACAGATTCTTCCGCTGTGGTCATACGTCCAACATGGTTGAGCGCTTTCTGTGTATGCAGGGCAGTTTTGTCTTTCTTCCTCGGAACACTTAACAATATCCCAGCAGGGAATAAGTGCGTACAAGGATTTAATACCGTTTATACTTATCTTTTTTTCATTTATTGTTGCACGAATGCATTTTATTCGTTTAATATCATTTTGTGAGTATAGTCGTTGGTTGGATTTTTTTCGGAAAGGGATAATCAGACCTTCTTTTTCATATATCCGTAGAGTAGGTATTGAAATTCCTAGCAGCTTAGCAGCAGTACTGATTGAAAAAATTGGTTCATCAATAGATATGTTTAATTCTTTTTCCATAACCCGAAAAGTTGATAACTACAGTTAGCAACTTTCTTGCCAATTAAAAATATGTATTTACGATTCAATAAAAGAATCTATGGCTGATATTATTTTCACAAATGAGAATTTTTATTATAGTTATTTTTATTTAGAAGACTAAGCAGATAAGTTATCTCATTTGCCCCAAGTATTATTTGTTATTCAAAATAACAAAAAAGTTAGATCTGTTTTTTCATTTCTATTTGGTTTGAAAGTGAAAAATTAAATAAAGCTTGAAATAGGCTCTATTTTCTAAACTTTTTTTCTATGAATTCCTTCATAAACTTATCATTCAAATTTCTCCGCCGATATTTTTAAAAGTCGGTTTGTGAGATATACTTTGCACTGAGTATTGGCAAGAAAGTTGATACTGTTCAATGCAAAGGATGAGGAAAAGATATGGAAACTAAAAGTAACGAGCCTAAATATACAATCAGTACTGCTGCGAAATTACTAAGTAGTTCGGTTTATACATTAAGAATGTATGAACGGGAAGGACTAATTATTTCTTACCGTAAAGAAAGTAATCAGAGGTTATATTCAGAACAGGATTTGGAAAGGGTAAGGTGCATTCAAAGAAACATTAACGAAGATAAGATTAATATAGAAGGCATTCGAAGAAATTTAGCGCTGCTTCCTTGCTGGGCTATTGTAAACTGCAGTCTCGAAG
>BDSW01000271.1 GCA_002898175.1 bacterium BMS3Abin04 | reverse complement strand
ATCGTAACGGTGAATTCTAAAAACTACATTTTTAGAACCTGTGGTTGAACTACCTTGCGTAAGTGGGCCATTTTCCCCAACCGGGTTTATATAAGACCATACTATATTACTATTTTGTGTTGTTATATCATTATTTCCGGTAACTTCAAAGAAAATCCCTGCTGGTCCGTTGCAAATAAGCGTGTTGCCGTTTGGTAAACGCTGTGCCCCGGAAATATTCTTTGCATAAAAATCGGTTGGATTTTCAGCTGAATAAATCCATTGCGGTTTTTCCGGTCCAAAAGCTAAACTAATTAATTTTGAATAATTTCCCGCACTGTCTACAGGAGGGATAATTTCATCAACTGTTGAATAATCTCTCTTGCCGCCATTATTGAAAACAAGAATATTCCCCTCTCCCGGATTCCCAGGTTTTATCCAATGTGCATCGTGCTGACCAAATAGCATCTGATCTATCTCATCGCCGGTATCATATGCCTGCGGATTTCCCCAGCGATAAAGGAGATCACCCCCTCGTCCACTGTTGCCCCCCGTATGGCTTGCAGCTTCTTCTGTTGTAGTGCTGTGATCTATTATCCAAATCTCATTGAAATTATGGATGCTAAGCATAATTTGATTAAATTCCTCGTTATAAGCTACTGAATTTGTGTGATTCCAGTCTGCATTACCAGCTTTTGGTCCGGTAGTTACATAATTTAAATTAATCAATTCAGGATGCTCGATTACTGATCCATAGTTAGCTTTTGTTGAATCATTATCCTGAATCAAGTGATCCCAAACATGCCATTCCCAAACAATTTCTCCTGTTGAGGTACCGGTTGGTTCTACTTCAACAATGTAATCCGGCCACAATTCGTTCTGTTTTAATAAAGAAGGATTGCGCCCTGCTGCAATAGCAGAATCAGCTGATTTATATTCCCAAGCAATCAATAATATATTGCCATTAGGTAAACTTTCTACATCATGATGCTGACAGAATTCACTACTGGAATAAAGGTAATCCCAAACAACCGTCCCATCCCACTTAATCAATTGGACTTTACCACCGCTGCCCCCGGCACTGAATTTATCATTATTGACCTTTGCGGTTCTGAGTAAATTGCCGTCCTCCAAAAGATAAACCGATACGCCCGGTCTGTAACTACTTTCCCAAGAATGAACTTGTTGACCGTCATTATTTATCAAATAGGTCGTAGTATTAGTCATAGGCGCAAAAAGATTAAACCCTCCGTATGAAAGAGAATCTTTCAAAATCAGTCCTACTGTATTATTAGAATAAGTTTGTGCCCAAATATAAGAATTTGAAAAAAAGACAATAACCACTAATAGAAAAAAAATGATTATTCTGATTTTTATATGCACTGTTTTGATCATAAGTTGAATCCTTCTCTTTTTTAATTTTTGTTGGATTAATTATTTGTTCATTATTACTACTGCCTCATTAAGAAAAGAGGAGAGGTTGTAAGTTGTTTAAATAGTTTTTTTATAAAATCATATTAATAAATCGATTCAAAAATTGCTACAGAAAAATAATAACATAAATTAAAATAATCATTGGATATTCATTTTGAATAAAGGAATGTACTTGAGATGAATAAATAAAGAGCTATATTTTCACAAATAATGGATTATATACCCAAACATATTGTTGATTAATCAGTATTAGTGTAAAAAAATTTTGTTGCAGAACTTTCTAGTGGGTGGACCAATTTCCTTGTCTATGTTTTGCTCAATTGATTTATTGAGAATCGCTTGTAATACTAATGAAGCCAGTTCCGACTCAAAGTCCGACAAAAATAGTTAAGATGCGAAAAAGTATAACTGCAAGAGAAATGTTTCTATTACATCCAGAGGTGAAGACGCAATTGTGGGGTAGAGAGTTTCGGTTAGATAGTAATTGTTAGAATATCTTTAATCGGATATTACAGTTTGCGGTGTTTTTAGGATTCGGTGTGAGACTTTAAATCTGAAATCAATCCCATCTCTCCGTTTTGGAGGGATGGGATTATTTATACTAAGTATCATATGTTACTATTTCAAGAGCATCATTTTCTTCTGCTGAGTAAAATTACCTGCTTGAATTCTATAAATATACAAGCCACTGGCAAGGTTCGAAGCATCAAATTTAACATTATAACTGCCGGCAGGTTTTACTCCGTTAACCAGAGTTGTAACCTCATTACCAAGAGCGTCATATATTTTGAGAGTTACATTGTTTTTGTGTGATAGCTTATAATTAATTATTGTAGTCGGGTTAAACGGGTTAGGATAATTCTGACTAAGCTCAAAACTATTAATTATTAGATTTACATCCACAACTTTTGAATATGTGAATGATCCGTCTACATCAATTTGTTTAAGCCGGTATTGGAATTTAGTTCCTTCTAAAGGTTTGTCGGCAAATGTATATTTATGTAGTGAATTACTATTCCCGCTTCCCTTAACAAAACCTACCTTCTTCCATTCGTCATGACGGGGCGTAATCCCGTTTTTCAGGGACGATGCCCGTTCAATTTCGAAACCGTAATTATTAACCTCTGTTGCTGTTTCCCAGTTTAACTTTGCAATTTCAGAATTAGTAGATGTGCTAAAAGTTACCAGTTCAACTGGTAGAGGTGAGTCCGTTGAAAAAACACTTCTTCCGTGTGTAAATGCGAATAATTTGTTTGTCCCGGTTTGTCTTACTAATTCATCAACAGGAACAAAGTCAGGCATACCGCTTCCTTTTTTAACCCATGTTGTTCCATGGTCATCAGTTTGATAAACACCGGTTTCAGTACCAATGTATAGAACTTGACTATTATTCGGATCAACTATTAAACTATGAACCGGTACATCGGGTAAATTCCCCGAAATATCTGTCCAGCTTGTCCCTTGATTACTTGAATACCACACGTGCTTTGTTGGGGTTACACCGTCGTTATTATAACCGGAATAACATGCATAAATTTGATTTTTATTGTTCAAGTCTACAGTTATTCTTCTAACCCAAGCGCCGTTATTACTTGGAGGAGTAATCTCTGTCCATGTATCACCGGTACCGGTAATGCTTGCTGATTTAAATACTTTCCCATCTGTTGTACCGGCAAAACCTAAATAAGGAGAAGTGCTGTTTACTATAGTTACTGCACTTACTTTTGCACCGGATGAAAGAGTCAGACTTGATTCTCCCCAATTGGCAGCTGCATCAGAAGTGACCCAAGCATTATCAGAACCTGCAATAAGAACATCTGAATTTTCGGGATTCATTGAAAACGGTGCGATGAATAAGCAAAGATTTCCATCCTTTGCATCGGTTAATCCATTTTGAACAGCGTTCCAAGTAGAACCGCCATCAGTTGTTTTACTTATATCCAAATAAACATATTCTTCATAAGCTACTAATGAGTTAGATTGACTTATTTCCGCATAACCCCCATCCCCGCCGGCTGCTTCGCTCCAGTTTGTACCGGAACCGTTATATTTTAAGTGTCCGTTATCCTGAGTTCCTCCTTGATAATTAACGCCGCTTGTTTCTGTTGCACCGCCGTAAAATTGAGTGATTTCCAACCCGTTATTTAATGCTGTCCAATTTGAACCTCCATTAGTAGATTTGTAAATGCCTCCGTCATTACCGTCATAAACAACATCTGCTGTATTCGGATCGAAAACAATCGCATGGTGATCGGCATGTACCGAAGAGCTTGAAAACCAAATTGTTATTTGCGACCATGTATTTCCACCATCTGTAGATTTCATATCTTCAACTCCGCCGACATAAATATTATTAGAGTTATAAGGGTCAACTGAAATAACATTATCGTACCACCCTTGGCTGCTGAGGTAAGAACTTCCAGTTGATATTAGATTACCGGGCTTTGGTAACACCAACCAATTTAATCCACCGTCGGTTGTTTTGTAAATACCGTTTAAACCATCGTTTGTACCATTGCCTGTAAAGACGGCATAAACCGTATTTGAATTATTTGGGTCTTGCGCCATGACAATTCTACCATATTCCGATGTAGGTAAACCGGAAGTAATCTGAGTCCAATTTGTACCGCCGTCGGTTGTTCTAAAGATTCCACCAAGAGTGCTTCCGTTAGCGTTAGTTGCAAATAAAATTGTAGATGAAGAGATTGGGATTGCATCCGTACCATTAAAATAATTTGTAACTGAGGTTGTACTTATTTTACTCCAGCTGCTACCTCCGTCGGTTGATTTATATAAACCTCCGTTGAACTGGTAATTTCCGACACCTCCCTTGCGGTTGTATGCGAAAGTAACTGCATAAACATTACCTGAAGGATCGATTCTCATTTGTCTTACATCTCTAAAATTCCAAACGTTTGAACCGGTTGTGCTGGATAATAAAGTCCACGTATCTCCAAAATCTGTTGATTTCCAAATACCACCACCGTAAACCGCATCAATATTAAACCAGCCTTCTCCGGTTCCGGCGTAAACAACATCGCCGTCGTTTACCATACTTCCTATGGCAAGCGGGTTGCCGTCATCAATTTTAGGAGTCCACGAAGCTCCGCCGTCCACACTTTTCCAAATACCGCCGCTAACCGAGCCGATTAGAATATGGTTGGAATTAGACGGGCGGATAATAATAGAGCGGATTCTACCGCCGATATTACCGGGACCTAAAGCAGACCAGCTTGAAATATTTTCTGTTTTGCGTAATCCGTTTACAGATGGGTTTTCAATTAAATTTTCTTTTGTGTACTTAATTGCTCTTTGGCGTGCGAGCGGATCAATTTTATCGGCTCTACCCCGAATCATATCGTAACGGAATCTAGATGCTCCGTATGGGTCATCTTCTCTACCTGCAGTAGGTTTTAATTCTTTATTAAGTGGAGAGTTATTTTGTACGTTAACTATGCTAAATAGTAAAATTAGAGAAAGCACAAAAGTGCTCCCCAAAATCAATAGGTTTTTCTTCATATCCCATTCCTATTTTAATGATTAATAAATTATTTTATAAGCAGCATCTTCCTAGATTGTTCGAAGAAAAGAGCCTCTTTGTTTTCAGTATTTTGGGCTTGAAGTCGGTAAATATATAATCCGCTCGCAAGATTTGTACCATTAAAATTCACCACGTGATTTCCGGCGGACTGTAGTTCATTAGCTAAAGTTTGAACTAAATTTCCCAAAATATCGTATACTTTTAGCGTAACTTTTGCAGAATTAGCTAAGGAATAATGAATTATAGTTGTAGGGTTAAACGGATTTGGATAATTTTGAGACAGAGAGAAATTTGTTGGGACATTGGTTTTAGCTTCCTTTGTTCCAACCACACCATTTAAACTACCCACAAAAATTCCTCTTCCATGTGTACCAACCGCCACATAATTATCGGAAGTTCTCGAGGTTACATCCTCGACAACGGAATTTTGAATTTTATCTGCGGATTCCTGAACCCATACGGTGTTGGAACCGTTAAGCTTAGTAGTAGAATATAAGCCCGTACTTGTACCGACCAGATAAGCTATACCACCGCTAGTTGGTAAAATTGTGCATGCTCTTAAAGACGGTCCCGGTTTAACCCCGTCTCCAGTTAAATTACCCTCAATGGAAATGTAGGATGCTCCACCGTCGGTTGAATGAAATAGTCCGTCAATATTATAGTTAGAAAACACAACCACAATTTCATTTCCGTTTTCCGGGTTAACCGCAATATAGTGTACGTAAGCTCCGCTGGCTGCGCCCTGAATAGAAATATCTACGGCACCTGTTGTCGCTGTATTTGCATTATCTAATCTAAAAATTTTCGGGGTGCCGTTTTTATTATATGCACCATAATACAAAACAAATTGCGTATTTGATGTAGATACATTCATTGCGGTAATATTATAACCGGTAGGAACAGTTAGATTGGTAAGCTGAGACCATCCTGCAGATGTACCATTTTGTTGGAAATTAGGAATATTACTTAAAGAAGTGTTACGCCATAATGTATTTCCTGCCGGATAGTACATAATATCTTCATTATTAGGATCAATGATAAATGGATTGATAAATAGTTGATTAGAAGCATTGGAGGGACTAACAACCGACCAACCGATTCCGTCAGTTATAGGATTATATGGATTTCCGTTTCCGTCATAAGTCAACCTCATTACGCTGCCATTTGGAGTAGAGACATAAGCATGATCGTTTAATGTACCGAGGTAACAAAAGGCGCCGTCACCGGAACTGATATCTTCAGATGCAGCGTCACTTCCATCAACCAACCTAAAATAGGGACTTCCATTGTCTTGTGTTCCACCAAGCAATCTATTGTCGCCGGCATTTTTATGTATTGCAACAGTAAAATATTGAGTTACATTATATCCGTTATTTTTATCAATCCATGGGAAGAAATTTGCAAATGTTGTATCTCTAATATCTGTAGTATAACTTAAACCGCCGTCATGCCCGCTCCACATTTTATTAGGATCTGTTGGATCAAATGCAATAACATGCTGATCGGGATGGTGGTTTGGATAGAAGAAATTTGTAGGATGGTACCCGCCGATCCAGTTCTGTTTTTTGTTATTCAATGGTGAACCGACACCATCAGTTGATCGGAATAAACTTGTTCCTCCGATTAAAACAAAATTAGGATTATCAGGTTTAACGGCAATTACCATATTATAGTTTGATTGGGTATTTAATGTACCACCGGTTTCGGAAAAAGTCGGCAAATTACCGCTTAAATCAGTTGAGGTACCATCGGTTAAATTTATTTTATTTAATCTTAAATCTTCATCTCCATTAGAGTTTGTATTACCTGTATTAGTAAAAACGTAAATGATATTTGGATTAGATACCGGAGCTGCAAGCACGCTCCTTTCATGCGATGAAGGAAAAGTAGTAGGAGTGATGTTATTCCACGTGCTTCCGTCATCTGTAGATTTGTATACACCAGGCGCATTTTTTTTTGTTGAATTATAACCTGATTGAGAGAGTACGGCTATTATAGTCCCGTTGGATAATACTATAACATCGCTATAATAATGATCGTTTGCGTTACCTAATGCTAATGAAAAGGCACTCCCGCCGGCAGAAGATTTAACAATCCCAAAACCGTTGCTGGCAAGAAAAACCGAGCCGGTTGTTGGAGATACTGTAATTTTAGAAACATAGTCGTACATGCTATTCCATTTTGTAGGATCGCTGTTTGTTCCCGGAATTAATTGCCACGTATTTCCGTTGTCGGTAGATTTATAAAGACCGTTACCGCTGTACCAAGCTGTATATCCTCTGTCGGAAGCGGAAGCACCTCGCCACTCACCGGTTGATGCATACCAAGTATTTGTGTGTCCCGCGCGTGGATCTTGCGCTAGGCTTGAAATACTATAAATATCGGGTGATGATTCTTCATATATCCAAGAGTTTCCGTTATCTGTAGATTTCCAAAGACCGCCCGAAGCTGCTCCGGCAATAATAGTATTCGGGTTATTTACGTCAACTGCTAAAGCCCGGGTTCTTCCGCCAACGTCATTCGGACCTGCTTCTTTCCATATAAAATCTACCGCAGATGTTTTTGCCAACTTGTTCTTTTTAGGCAAACCCTTAGCATATTCCAGCTCTTTATGTCTAATATCTGCCGGTATTCTGTTAGTTGCCGGATCTCGCAGCATATTAAAAAAATACTCCGCACGTTCTTTCTTTAACTTAAGCGGAGCTTTCGGAGAGGAAGTTCTAATCTGTTTTTTTAATAAATGAGAATTAAATTCGTTTTGATGTGATAGTACAAATAATGAAATTAAAATTGTTACAACAAATAACAATTCATTGCTTTTATAAATTTTCATATTAATTACCTTTAATTTGAAGAATTGGAATTAAATTTAATCGCTTTCCAGATTTCAATAGATTTGTTAGAATTTACTGACGGTTTTTGACTTATGATTTTTAATTCAATCACCTTACCGCTTTTTTGTAATTCATGAAGCGGTGTTCCTAATCCATTTACTTTTTCATTTGTTAATGAAACAAGTAAATCAGAATTAACTGCGATTGGCGGGGTGGTTGGACCGTACCCTAACACTTTCGTTACAAAAATTTTGCATAAAGTTTTACCGTTTTTCTTTTGGTAAGAAGTTAGTATGCCTTTGATTTTTGCCGTACCGGGTGCAAGGAGTTCAAAATGTTTTTTAGGAAAATGCTTCACCGTATCCTTAGAAGGTTGTTCGGTTTTGGATGTATTGCACGAAGAACAGCTTAAAATAAATAATATTGATAATGCAAGAAATAAGAGTAATATGCTTTTTTGCTTGGTAAAAACATTATTTAACATAAAATAATTTCCTTTAAGTAAATTATTAATAATTAATCGAAAAATTTTTTAAAAATTTCAATTTAAAATAATTTTGTATTTTTTTTTTAATATTCTGCAAAATATAGGACAAAAACTCTTTATTCAAGTGCTATTAAAAAAAGAAGAACATCTTTAGTCGCTTTTAATACTCCAAGCATTTATTTAATTTTATACAAGGAAAGAAAATATAAACTATACAATACAAAGGAGGACTAATGTTCACAAGCAATATTTACAAAGAACGCAGAAATTTATTAAAAAAAACTATAAAAAACGGTATCCTTTTTTTTCCGGGCAATAAAAATACTCCTCGCAACTTTGCCTCAATGGCCTATCCATTTAGGCAGGATAGCAGCTTCCTTTATTATTGGGGTTTAGATTTCCCGGATCTCTCAGCTATTATTGATGTTGATAATGATAAGGAAATTATTTTCGGAGACGATAGACCGGTAGATGATATTGTGTGGATGGGTCCCGATTCTTCGATGGAAGAAAAAGCAAGTGCTGTTGGAGTTACGAATACAGAACCTTCGGATAATTTGGCAGGTTTCTTACTCCGAGCTATCCAATCAGGAAGGAAAGTTCACTACTTACCACAATATAGAGCTGAAAATATTATTTATTTGGCCGGATTATTGGGAATTAAAGCTGCCTTTATTAATAAATATGTTTCTCCGGAATTGATTAAAGCTGTAATCAACCAACGCTCTGTTAAAGCGCCGGAGGAAATATCTGAAATTGAATCGGCTTTGGAAGTTAGCAATGAAATGTATATTCTTGCGATGAAGCTCACTAAACCCGGGATATTTGAAAAAGATATAGCTAAGGGTATTGAAGGTTTGGCAGAGTTAAAAGGGGAAGGAATTTCGTTTGGCACCATTTTCTCCGTTCGAGGTGAGATTTTGCATAATGAATCATACGAAAACTTGATGAAGGACGGTGATATTGCTTTATTGGATTCGGGTGTAGAGTCTCGTTTACATTATGCAAGTGATATTACTCGAGTAATTCCCGTAAGCGGAAAGTTTACCGAGAAACAAAGAGATGTATATAATATAGTTTTAGATTCACAGCTTAAAGCAATAGAGATGATTAAAGCCGGAGTAAAATATAAAGATGTTCATCTCAAAGCTGCACGAGTAATTTCAGAAGGAATGAAGCATCTTGGTATGATGAAAGGCGATATGAATGCTGCTGTTGAGCAAGGTGCACACGCATTGTTTTTTCCACATGGACTCGGACACATGATGGGGCTTGATGTTCACGATATGGAAAGTTTCGGCGAAGATTATGTTGGATACGATGATAAAGTTAAACGAAGTAATCAATTTGGATTAGCTTACCTGCGTTTGGGTAAAGAGCTTAAAGAAGGCTATGTTGTTACGGTTGAACCGGGTGTTTATTTTATTCCTGCTTTAATTGATCAATGGCAATCTGAAAATAAATTTGCCGAATTTATTAACTATGATAATGTGAATGAATACAGAGATTTTGGAGGCATCAGGATAGAGGATGATATTTTAGTTACAAAAGACGGTTATAAAGTTTTGGGCAAACCTATTCCCAAAACTGTTGATGAGGTGGAGGATGCTTGTAAATAGCAATTTATTATTACATTAAAATATAAGATATTAAAAAATAAACTTTGTTTATAATGTAACGTAAAAATTAGAGGATTTAGAAAACCCGGATAGTATGCATTTAATTAGTAAGTTTACTACTTTTAATTTTATCCAAATATATTTGGGTTTAGGAATAGATTTCAAAAAATTAAGTATAAAATATGCTTACAGAAAAATATTTACAATTGTACACTTCATTGAAGAAAATATTCTCCAGCGACAGATTAGTTTACGACAAGTTAAGAACACTTGCTTTCGGAACCGATGCCGGTTTTTACAGGCTTATTCCTAAGTTAGTTGTTAAAGTTAAAAACGAATCTGAGGTTGTTCATTTGCTTAAAGAGTGTAAATCCTTAAACATTCCCGTTACTTTTCGTACTTCGGGAACCAGTCTCTCGGGGCAAGCAATCACCGATTCGGTTCTTATTAAAGTTGATAATTCTTGGAAGAATTACAAAGTTAATGAAGACGGCAGCCAAATTACGCTGGCTCCGGCTGTATTAGGTAAAATTGCTAATCTTTATTTGTCCCCGTTTAATAAAAAATTGGGACCGGATCCTGCTTCAATAAATGCTGCAAGAATTTCCGGTATAGTTGCAAATAATGCCAGTGGTATGACGAGCGGAACGCTTCACAATTCCTATAACACTTTAGCGGGAATGAGAATTGTATTTGAGGACGGAACTATTTTAGATGTACAGGATAACAAAAGTAAAGAAGAGTTCAAGCAAAACAAAAAAGAATTTTACGAAGAACTTTTGTCCGTTTCTAAAAGTGTTAAGGAGAATACAGGACTATCGGAGAGAATTAGAAAGAAATATTCTATAAAAAATACAACCGGTTACGGTATAAATTCACTTATAGATTTTGATGACCCGTTTGAAATAATTCAGCATTTAATGGTTGGTTCGGAAGGAACATTGGGCTTTATATCGGAAATTACATTTAATACGGTTCCTAATTTACCGCATAAAGCAAGCGCTTTAATTATTTTTAAAAGTATTAAAGCTGCTTGTGATGCAATTCCTATTTTAAAGACTCTTCCCGTAGATGCTTCGGAAATTATGGATCGTGTTTCGTTACGTTCGGTTGAAAATAAACCTGGTATGCCGGATTATTTAAAAGAACTTTCCGAGGATGCAACTGCTTTGCTTATTGAAACATCAGCCGAAAGTTATGACGAACTTCAAAAAAAGGTTGATCTGATTACAAAATCACTTCAGGAATTTGAAAGGGAACGACCGATTGAATTTACGGATGTAAAAGCAGAATATTTAAAGCTCTGGAATGTACGTAAAGGATTATTTACAAGTGTAAGTAAAGGCAGAATGCCCGGAACTACTGTGATTATTGAAGATATTAACTTCGATACTTCAAAATTAGCAGATGCGGTGCTAGATCTAAAGAGATTATTTAGACAGCATAATTATAAAGACACAATAATTTGGGGACATGCACTGTCCGGAAATATTCACTTCGTTTTCTTTCATGATTTTAGTATAGAAAATGAAGTTAAAATGTACAGAGATTTTATTGATGATTTGACCCGCTTAGTAATTGATAAGTACGACGGCTCATTAAAAGCGGAACATGGAACGGGTAGGAATATGGCTCCATTTGTTAAATACGAATGGGGAGCGGAAGCTTATTCTGTAATGCAGAAAATTAAAAAATTGTTTGATCCGCAAAATATTTTAAATCCCGGTGTGCTAATTAATGACGATACTCAAATTCATATAAAAAACTTAAAACCAACACCAATAGCCGATCCTATTATTGATAAATGTATCGAGTGCGGATTTTGTGAAGATGTTTGTCCGTCTAAAGAATTAACTTTAACTCCGCGACAAAGAATAGTTGTATTTAGAGAGATATCGAAACTACACAAGGAACAAACGGATATATTAAGATTAAATGAATTAAAATCGAAATTCAAATATTTTGGAAATTCAACTTGTGCAACAGACGGACTTTGCGAACTAAGCTGCCCTGTTGATATCGATACAGGGAGACTTATTAAGAAAATCAGGCATCAAGAAAATACTGATACAAACGTTAAAATTGCGGCGCTTGTTTCCAAGAATATGAATATTGTTACTACTGCTGGTAGAGTTGGACTTAATTTCGTCCATACTTTCCATAATGTGCTTGGTGATACAGCAATGGAAAAAGTTGCAGCCTCGCTCAGAGATATTTCTAATAATAAAATTCCACTGTGGAATAAATACATGCCGAAAGGCGCCGATCTAATTTTGAACAGTACTAATACAAACAGTAAATTAAAAGTAGTTTATTTCCCCAGTTGTATAAGCAGAAGCATGGGGGTTTCGAAAGGAAGCGGGGAAACCGAATCACAAACAACTAAATTGCATAGCTTATTGAAAAAAGCGGGATATGATATAATTTATCCGAATAATTTAGCAAATCTTTGTTGCGGTATGCCGTTTAGTTCCAAAGGGTTTGTAAAACAAAGAGAGGAGAAAGCGAAAGAATTAGAAGATGAATTGATGAGAGTTTCCCAAAACGGTGAAATACCTATTTTGTCCGATACTTCCCCTTGCACAAAAACAATGAAAGATTTTCAGAAGTTAAAAAACGGGAATGAATTAGATATTTATGATTCAACGGAATTTATTTATAAATTCCTAATGGATAAATTAACTTTCCACAAACTCGAAGAGACAATAACAATTCATCCTACTTGCAGCACAACTAAGATGGACATTGTTGATAAAATGAAAACTATTGCAGCGGCCTGCGTAACTAATGTGATAATTCCAAAGGAAGTTACCTGCTGCGGATTTGCAGGAGATAGAGGATTTACTTTTCCTGAATTAAATAAATCGGCACTTAGTAGTTTGAAGTCGGAACTTCCGCATGAATGTCATGCCGGTTATTCAAATAGCAGAACTTGCGAAATAGGTCTTTCACTACACAGCGGTATTCAGTATAAGTCGATAATTTATTTAGTTGATAAATGCACGGAATAATTATTTTCAAGTGAACTCTAAAACGAAGTATTGAGCGAGTAATGTTCAATATTATTTTTATTAGAGTTATCAGGTTGATTAAGAATTTCCTTTTCCGCTCCCATCAAATCTTTTAGAGTTAATTTATTTACAACTTGATCAACTGCGTTTTGGATTAAAACCCAGAGAGCCCTTGTTGAGCATTCGATTGAATTTTTACATATTGATACTTGTCCGGTATGACTGGCACAGAATTCGTCCCCGAAAAGTTTTCCTCCTAATGTTCTTAAAATATCTCCTACAATTATTTGATCTGGTGAACGGGTCAGCGAATATCCGCCTGATTGTCCCCGTTCACTTTCCAAATAACCTTCCAGACGTAATGTCCTAAGCAGCTTTGCTACGTTGTGCTGGGAAATACCTTCCGCTATGCTAATTTCAGGTATCGTAAGTCCTTTGCCGCTTCGGTAAGCTTTCCCAAGTCTTATTAAACACCGAACACCATATTCTTCCTGAGCGCTAAATTTCATTTACCCTCTTGCTCTTGATCTTGTTCTTACTCTTTTCATCTTTATTCTCTATTACTCAATTAGCTGACATTCTTGGGAATTTTAGATCCGCACATTTTAGCATGGACTAATTTATCGTATTCCTCTTTAGGAATAGAGGGACCTTCATTTGAGCAATGATCTTCAAAAACTTGTCTTAGCAAAAAAGATATATCTTCCGAAGATCTTCCTTCAATATGATGGCGCGGAAGAAAAAATATAGGCTCTCCGCCTTTCATCAACGCTATAGATGGGGAAGAAGGGGGAAAATTAGATAAATATTTATTTCTAAAGTGATCAACGGCATCTCTATCCTGCCCGGCAAAAACAGTAGTTATCTTATCGGGAACGATATTATTTTGTAATGCTAAAGTTGTTCCGGGTCTTGCACTTCCCGCCGCACAACCGCAAACGGAGTTAATAACAACCAAGACTGTTTCATCCGGATTTTTTGTTAATGCATTATCAACAAGCTGTGGAGTTGTTAATTCTTCGAAGCCCACATAAGTTAGTTCATCTCTCATCGGCTGAACTGCAGCCGGATCGTAAAGAGGTGGTTTTTGATTTATATTAAACATACTACTACCTTTCTTTTTATTACAAGTATCCTAAAGTTAATTTTGCTTCTTCGGACATCATATCCATACTCCAAGGCGGATCCCAAACAAGTTCCAAATCTACGCTTTTAACACCGTAAACTTGCTCAATTCTTTCTTTCACTTGTCCCGGTAAAGAACCTGCTACCGGGCATGCAGGCGTCGTTAATGTCATCTTAATTTTTACATTCCCGCCCTCATCAACTTCTATAGTATAAATCATACCCAATTCATAAATGTTAACGGGTATTTCAGGATCATAAATAGTTTTCAATGTTTCTATTACATCGGCTTTAATTCTTTCCTTGGTATCCATCGTAATCGTAAATTTATTATTTAATCATTTTAATAGTTTTATTCAAACTTTCTACTAACAAGTCAATTTCTTCAAGTGTATTATAAAGTGCAAATGAAGCTCTGGCTGTTGCTGTTAAATTGAACCTTTTAATAAGGGGTTGTGTACAATGATGACCAGTTCTGATAGCCACGCCATTTGTATCAATAATAGTTCCTATATCATAAGGATGAATCCCATCAATTATAAAGGAAATAACCGCACTCTTGTTTTTTGCTGTTCCAATAATTTTTAGTCCGTCAATTTTCTGAAGATGCCCGGTACCGTAATTGAGCAGTTCGAGCTCATGATTGTGAATATCTTGAATGTCAAAGGAGCGTAAATAATCGATTGCGGTTCCCAATCCAATGCCACCTACAATATTAGGAGTCCCGGCTTCAAATTTATGAGGAATGTCATTAAAAGTAGTTTTTTCAAACGTAACATTTCTAATCATTTCTCCGCCGCCTTGATACGGAGGCATATCGTTTAACAGTTCAGCCTTCCCGTATAAAACTCCAATGCCGGTTGGGCCAAACATCTTGTGTCCCGAAATAGCATAGAAATCACAGCCCAATTCTTGAACGTCGATGTTAAGATGTGCCGAAGCCTGTGCCCCGTCTACAAGAACGGGAATATTATATTCGTGGGCTTTATCAACTATTTTTTTAATGGGGTTAATAGTACCTAGTGTATTC
>BDSW01000270.1 GCA_002898175.1 bacterium BMS3Abin04 | reverse complement strand
TCTACTATATTGTTAATGTGCTCGTCGGCTAATGAATAATAAACCATCTTTCCTTGTTTCCGGTATTTTACTAATCTTTGTCCCCTTAACAAACGTAGTTGATGTGAAACGGCAGAAACCGAAACATTAGCTAAAGATGAAAGGTCGCAAACACAAAGTTCTTCATTAGCAAGAGCCATTACTATTCTTAAACGTGTCGGATCACCTAAAACCTTCAGAATTTCGGACGAATCGTTTATCGTAATTTCGTCAGGAAAGTTTTTTTGAACGTTTAATACTTTTTTCTCGTCAATATATGTTACTCTGCAAACCGGAGCTTCAATTTTATTTTTCATGTCGTTAACATACAAACATTTGAGCAAATGTGCAAATGTTATTTATTTAATACTTTTTTTAAAATAGGGAACAGAACGATGAGGCTGTATCCGAACGAACTTTATCAGTTATTTCGTCTCGACGACTTTTTTGCTATTAACTGTTCAAATAAAAAAAAAGGGTTCAAGGAAAATTATTGAACCCATAAAAAAATATTTAAAATAAAATCTAGCTTTTTACTTTATCGCAATTTGTTTTTTTACCTTTACAAATATGTGCTTCGGTATCTGTCTCCGTAACTTTAGTAGTAGCGGTTTCGCTTAGTTTAGTTTTCATCATTGCGCCGTGTTTAGCTTTACAATCTCCCGGGCAGTTTTTCATGCCGGTCATTTTTGCGTCTTTAACTTTAGCATCGGTACATTCTGAAGTTTTATATTTCTTTTCGCAAGCTTTTTTAACATCTTTTGCTGTTTTAACAGTTACTTCTTTTTTTATGGTTTCGGTTTTCTTATTCGGATTATCCTGTGCAAAAGAAAATGAGGAGATAAACAAAAATAAGACCAAAAATATTGTAGCTGTTTTAAAAAAAATAAGAATTTTCATGCTTGGTTCCTTTTGATTAATGATTATAATAGATGATATATCTTTTATAAAGATAAAGAGTCTATTCTCGTAATACAAGCCAAAAATAACTTATTGTGTCTGCTTTTTGGAATTTCTGATAAACCTAAGAAAAGGGTTGAAACTGAACGATTTTAATGGAATAATCAGCAATGATAATATTGTACAATGCTAACCAAATAATTTGCTGATTTGATCATTTCTATATTATTGATTTTTTATCCATCAAATTATTTTCGCTTATTTATTTAGTTAAAATCTTATATAACATAACTGCATTACTATTTAGTTGTTTACAAGTCTTTAAAATTACTGATGTTCTATTTACCGCTGATTCCTTTTTCATTCACCAATTTCAGAAGTAATTTTGCGGCATTCCCGGTCTTATCATTTTTTGTCAGGTAATTAGTGAACGTTTTGAACGTTATAACTTTTCCGCGAGATGATGTGTATAGATCTTTTAGAAAGGTAATCCAATTTTCTTCTCCCATTTGTTCCTGAATTTTACTGAGGATCCAAGGTCCTTTTGCGTACAAAATAATGCTTTTTTCTTTTGTGTTCGGTTTGTCAATATTTATTATCGGTATATCCTTTTCAGTTCCGGCAAAATCTCTGTACCGGTTCATATCTCTTTGAATTGATTTATTAAACGCTTTTTCTCCCTCTGATTGGTTAACGTACATCAATCTCAGAAAATGAGGTAAAGAAAACACTAAGAAAAAAAATCCGGGTTTATTAAAATCGGCGAAAACGCTTGCTCCAAACCACTGTTGAGCTACTGTTAATATCATTAGATCTTTGTAGCCTTTATTTATCATATCTAATGATTCTTTCCCGATTGTTAACAGTCCGCTGCCGACATTTATTCCCCGGAACTCTTTTGTCTCGAATAGAGTTAATTTTTTATATGAGTAACTGCCAAGTGTTTTAGAGTAGTAATTCATTGTAGAATCGATTTGTTTCAATAACTTCCTGATATTAGTTGTGTCTTGTTTAAGTGAATAAGAAACCAAATCCCAATTCTGAGATGATAGTTGAGTTTTATTATATAGAGACGGATTAAAAACAATTAACGGTAATTTAAATACCGGTTTTTTGCTTTCCCAGGTAAATACGGATCTCTTATCGGTTTGAATTTCTTCAATTAAATTACCTGATGATAAAACTTGATATCCCCGCTGTATATAGGTCGTAAGTTTGTATTTAAAAATTTGGTTTAATATTAGCGGATACCATCTATGACCTCTATCAAGTAATAAGACTGAATCTTTCTGTAATTCAATTGGATATGAATAAACAAACATTAATTTACAGTTATCGGTTTCACAAATATATTTCGGCAGGTAAACAATAATTGAATTCTTCCTACCGGATTTATAAGAAGTGCTAATCCACTCATTCCCAAACCAATATTTTACGGAATCAACATTCGCTTTTGAACTAAACAAAAAATCAATCTGATCTAACGCTTTATCCGACAGCTTACTGAAACTCAAAGTAACGTTAACATTCATTGATGTGTCGGTTACGTTCGTGATAATATTGTAGCTGTTAATTTTAATAGCAGGAATATTGCTTTTTGCATTCAAATTGCAAAAGAGGAGTACAAGTGAAAAAAAGACTTTTGTTTTCATTACTTTATCCTCATTGAGTTATTGATATAGTTTGTCTACACTCTATATCTTTTAGTAAAAGTTAATTTGTTTGCCAAAATTTTACTTATTTGCTATTTAGCATGGTTCGACCAATTCTGTTCAGCAATCAAGGCATTTTTGACATCCGGGCTTGCCAGCCGTTTGCCGGCTGGGCATTACCATGACCCGTTTATAAATACTTTTGCAATCAACTGTTAGTTGACTTTAACCGGAATAACTGGTTATATGGAGCCTACATTTATTATTTTGATATTTGACATTATCTTAATAAAATCATTTTTTTTGTTGTAGAATTATTTCCTACTTTTAATCTATAATAATAAACACCACTTGGAAATTCTTTTCCATCAAATTCAACTTCATAATTTCCAATATTTTTATATCCTCGTATTATTTGCTTAATTTCTTGACCCAAATTATTGTAAATCTTGAGATCAACAACTGATGCTTTTTTTAATGAAAATGATATTTTCGTACTTGGATTAAAAGGATTAGGATAGTTTTGATATAATTTATAATTAAACGGAATATTTTCATTTTCTACTGATCCAATTGTTTCATTATTGGTAATTTTAATTGATAAGTTTGGCAAGTTTATTGAATTGTTATAGAAATAAATAGTGTCTATTTTAATATCATTTGTTTTTGATGCTTTTACTAGAATCGCAGCTACCATTAATTTTACTTCTAAAGAATCATTAGGTTGAATTTCAAAAATATCTGTTGTGTCTGATAGTTCACTAACTCCTATCCACTTTGTTGAGTCACCATTTGGATCATAATTCAAAAGGTAATTTGAGTTATTACTCCGAATTGAATCAATTACTAAGATATTAGTGCCATTGTTATAAATCATAACACTGTCTGAAAAGCTACTATCTCCAACGCTCATTGTATCTCTTGATACAGAAATTTCTTGAGCATGCAAACTGAAAAAAGATACTAGAATTAGTAAAATTATTGTTTTCATTTTAACCTCTATATAACGGCATTGCAAATAACCCGCCGCTCTTAATTACAATGTTTATTTAACAACGAATATTTAATTTACCAAACTTGCCCGCCCTTCTTTGGCGGGTCCGTGCTTATTTTTCCCTTGGGCAAGCACGGCGACTAAACTTTAATAATTGCACTTAACTGAAACAAGAATGCCAAATAACTCACCAAACTTAAAACCTTAACTTCAGCCCGCACCGGTTCTGCGGTAGGGTTGATTTGCTCGTATGTTTAAGAAAAGCAAAACAATTAACAATTTAATTAATAATTTCTTAATGTTATAGAAAAAATTTTCCACAATATTTTTGTCACATACAATTTTGATAGTTTCATCAGCTGGTTTAGGTATTGTTAAATCTTTTTCTTTAAGACTTATATCTTGATCTAAAAAAGCATCAATATATGTATTTATAAATAGTTCCAATTTTAGGACTTCAATAATTTAACTGTAGGGTTTAAGCTCAAATAGTGAAAATTAACTGTATGTTTTTTATTAGCAGGGAAAATAGGTTGTTTCATTTCAAATCTTATAAGATGTATTGTGCTTTTACCTTTTATCGGCACATCAATTTTTGTTTAAAGCAGGACGGGCAAATATATTTTATTAACATATAATTCATAAATGATTGGAGTATTACTTCTAGGCTATAATGCTTAAGATAGGTTTCTGCCTATGAAAATCATAGTCTAACATTTGTTTCCCTTAAAGGTAGTTCCAAAGTAGTACCTCGGATTTTGCACTGATATTTCTCAATTTGCAAGCATAGTATTTTAGTCCCTGATTATAGGGGATTATTATTCTCTTTCTTGTCATCTTATGCCGGTATAGTTCAGCGTTAGATTGAGATATTAAAATAACAAACATATTACAATATTTACGTATTAAACACACCCCTAAATCCTATCTCGAGAGGGGAATTTATGAGTTATTGTATGAATGTGTTCGCTTTGATGAATAATTAACATATTTACTTTAGATTGTTATTGTTCATAAATAGAAATGATTTAAAACTCATTCCAAAATAGTTATTAAATCGGTGAAGAGTGGAACGAAGTATAAATTACCGATTGCGGAAATTTGACGGAATAACGAATGAGAAAATTAAATGGATATTTTAGATTTGATTTCCAAGAGTGAAATTTAATCTACATCTAGTAAAATTTAACCTTTCCGGGTCAATACTGATTAATTCAATAATAATTCTAAAACTAATTATTAAAAAGGAATTAACCGGTTGAAAGTTGTTTTAATAATAATTTAGTGCGACAGGATTTTCAAAACATCCTTCATTTCATCCAATCTGAAAGATTCGTCTTCTAATATTTTCAATATTTCTTCAGATGTATAAAAAGCAGCGGAATTACCGGTTTCATTTTCAT
>BDSW01000269.1 GCA_002898175.1 bacterium BMS3Abin04 | reverse complement strand
TTACCTGAATTTGAACGAAAAACAAATTAAAGATGCTAAATTTTTCTTTGCCCCGTTTAGATAAAGATGAAGAATTAAGCAGTTATCTTAGAAAATATTGCCGGCTTCGACCGGGGGATATTTGGGAGGACAAACAATCGGGGCATAAGGTAGGTTGTTTGGATGCTACTGATATAAAAGCTGTTCAAAAGTTTTTTGGTTATGATAAAGCTGTTCTTGCTATTCAAGATCCGCCGTATAATTTAGTAGCGTTTAAAAAACGAAATGTTCAAAATTTTATAAAATGGTGTGTAAAGTGGGTACAAACATCAGATATGGTTCTTACGGATAATTCTTCTTTGTATGTTTGGCTTGGAGCGGACCAAAAGAATAATTTAGAACCTTTTGCCGATTTTATTTTAATGATGAAATCTTCAAATCTTAATATTAGAAGTTTCATTACAATGAGAAACCAGCGGGGTTACGGAACGCAGAAGAACTGGATGTCGGTTAGGCAGGAATTGCTATACTACATAAAAGGGAATCCGGTTTTTAATACTAAATTTGTTTACACGGATATTCCGAAAGTAGTAAAAGGTTATTTTAAAGAAATAAGCGGAAAGAAAACCGAAAATTTAGAAAGAAGTAAATCGGACAAAATTAGAGCTGGAAATGTTTGGATTGATATTCAACAAGTCTTTCACCTGATGGAAGAAAACGTTAACGGCTGCTTTGCCCAGAAGCCGTTAAAAGCAATTGAGAGGATAATTAACGTTTCCAGTAATAAGGGTGATATTGTTTCTGATTATTTTTCACATTCCGGTACAACACTTTTGGGAAGCGAAAGATTGAGCAGAATTTGTTATACTATTGATATAGAACCGATTTATTGTGAAATTTCTATTAGAAGAATTGAAAATTATCGTACTAATGGTAAAATCGGATGGCAAAATTCAAATCCGTTTGCCGAAGAAATAGCATACGATAAAAAACTTAAATCATATCTGGAAAATAAATATGATATTACCGTGCCGCAAAACTTATAAAAGTTACAGAGTAAGAAATGACAATTATTGATGGCAAAAAAGTCGCTGCTGATATTCGTAAAGAATTGAAAGAAAAAATATCTGAATTGCAGTCCGAACATAATAAAGTTCCCGGATTGGTTGCAATACTTGTCGGTAGTAATCCTGCATCTCAAGTTTACGTAAGAATGAAAAGTAAAGCATGTGATGAAGTAGGTATTTATTCGGTTGTAGAAAAGCTCCCTTTTGAAACAAGCGAGGAGGACCTTCTAACAATCGTTCAAAATTATAATAGCGATGATAGATTTAATGGAATACTCGTGCAGCTCCCTTTACCGGAACATATTAATGAAGATAAAATAATTGAAGCTATTTCACCTTCAAAAGATGTTGATGGTTTTCACCCGGTAAATATTGGTAAATTAATGATTGGACAAGATACATTCGAATCTTGTACGCCGGCAGGTATAGTTGAATTATTGAAAAGATATAACATTGAAACAAAAGGGAAACATGTTGTTGTTCTTGGAAGAAGTAATATTGTCGGTAAACCGGTTGCAAATCTTCTGCTTCAAAAAAAGGAAGGAGCCAATGCTGTTGTTACTGTTTGTCATTCCGCGGCAAAAAACTTAAAAGATTATACGTTAACTGCCGATATTTTGATTGCCGCTATTGGTCGTGCAAATTTTGTTACGGAAGATATGGTGAAAGACGGAGTTGTTATAATTGATGTCGGGATTAACAGAATTGACGATGATTCGAGAAAAAGCGGATACAGGTTAGTTGGTGATGTTGATTTCGAAAATGTTTCTAAAAAATCTTCTTATATTACACCTGTCCCGGGAGGAGTTGGTCCCATGACGATAGCAATGCTATTGCAGAATACATATAAATCTTTTTTAAAAAGTAATAATTATAATTCGGTTTAAATTATGAATACATCAAGTATAGACAAAATTGTATCGCAGGTTTTTACGGAGAAAGCTTTAAGGGATTATTACAAAGTAGGAGAAACTTGCAATGGTTGGGAAAGAAATGTAGTTGACCAGCCGGCTGCGGTGAAAAATATAATTGAGAATGGCGCCGAAAGAATAGCTGCCGGTATTGGTGTTGGAGAGGAGTTATCCGATAGAGCAATTGCTAGAATGATTGACCATACTTTACTAAAGCCGGAAGCAACTCCCGATGATATTACAAAACTTTGCGGAGAAGCTATACAGTATCATTTCGCATCCGTCTGTATTAACCCAGGTTATGTTCCTCAATGCTCTAACTTGCTTAAGAATACCGATGTTAAAGTTTGTACGGTAATCGGTTTTCCATTAGGAGCTACATCCACAGAAGCTAAAAGGGCGGAAGCCGAGCAAGCTTTGCGTGACGGCGCTGAAGAAATTGATATGGTTATAAACATCGGAAGGCTAAAAGCCGGTGAGTACCAATATGTATTTCATGATATTAATCAAGTTGTGCTTGCTGCCAAACGCTTTGGAGCAGTTGCAAAAGTAATTATAGAAACAGCGCTGCTTACGGATGAAGAAAAAGTTAAAGCCTGTTTGATAAGTAAAGAAGCAAAAGCCGACTTCGTGAAAACATCAACAGGTTTTAGTAAGGGCGGAGCAACTGCAGGAGATGTTGCTCTGATGAAATATGTTGTAGGTAGTGCAGTAGGAGTAAAAGCATCCGGCGGAGTTCGCTCGTTAGAAGATGCCGAACTTATGATTAAAAGCGGTGCAGATAGAATTGGCGCCAGTGCAAGTGTTAAAATTGTAACCGGTGAGAAAGCAGCTGATGGTTATTGATTTAATTGTTCATAAAACCGATGATGGTTTTACTGCGGAAGTGCCCTCGCTCAAAGGTTGTGAGACATGGGCGCACAAAGAGGACAAAGTTATTGAGAAAACAATCGATTTAGTTAAATATTATTTAGCGCTTCCGGATGAGACAAAAATTGTAGTCGATAGAGCCAGAAAGTATTCCAATAAGGTTGTTTATAAAATTATCTTTGATAAAAACAGTCAGTGAGAAAATTTAAAACGGAAAAGCGTATTGCTAAGATTACAAAGGCTGTTAAATCCCGCCAGTTTTCCTTAAGAGTGGTACTGGAAAATATTCATGATCCGCACAATGTAAGTGCAATATTCAGAACTTGTGATGCGGTTGGAGTTCCGAAAATTACTCTCCTTTATAACCGCGAAACATTTCCGAAGATCAGCAAAACATCTTCCGCTTCTTCTAAAAAATGGGTTGATTACGAAAAATACTCTGATGTAAAAGAATGTTTTGATCAATTACATAAAGACGGTTATAAAATATATGCAGCTGCAATCAGTAAGAATGCTAAAAACCTTTATGATTTTGATTTAACCGAAAAAGTTGCTGTCGTGATGGGCAATGAACATCGTGGAATATCTGAGGAAGTAATGGATTTAGCGGATGGGATACTTTTTATTCCTATGCGGGGAATGATTCAGAGCCTTAATGTTTCGGTTGCAACAGCGGTTGTTCTATTTGAAGCCCAACGACAGAGGGCGGAAAAAGGAATGTACAATAAAAGTGAATTGGGTGAAAGCGATCTGGAAAAATTAATTGATGAATGGTGTGAGAAGTGAAAGAGAACTTTAATCATATTACTAAAGTAAAGGGGAAGCTTTATCTTCCCGGTGATAAGTCAATTTCACATCGAGCAGTTATGTTTTCGGCTTTGGCGAACGGGAAATCTGTAATAAATAATTGTTCAGCATCGGAAGATGTTGAATCAACAATTAAGTGTTTTCGTCAGTTAGGCTGTACAATTAGTAGAAACTCAAACGAAATTTTAGTCTTGGGTAAAGGGTTCAAGGGATTTAAGAAGCCCGAAAGAATTTTAGATGCCGGTAATTCGGGAACAACAGCGCGTTTGATAACCGGTATTCTTTCCGCACAAGATTTTTCCACCACAATTGTTGGAGATAAATCACTTTCCAAAAGACCGATGCGTAGAATTATTGATCCCTTAAAACAAATGGGTGCGGAAATATCGGCAAGCACTCAAGATACATTGCCTTTAATTATAAAACCTTCGGACTTACTTGAACCAATAGTATACAAGCTGCCTGTTCCCAGTGCACAGGTAAAAAGCTCAATACTGTTTTCAGGCTTGCATTTGGAGGAAGCAACAAAAGTAATTGAAAATATTCCTTCAAGAAATCATACTGAGAACATGTTGAATCTTCCTGTGGCAAAAGATAATAACGAAACGATAATAAGTGTTTCTAAAAATAATTACCCGGTACCGCAAAACTATTTCATTCCTTCCGATATTTCGTCCGCTGCATTTTTTATTGTACTTACACTTTTATTAAAGGATAGTAATATTGTAATAAAAAATGTTTCTCTTAATGAATCCAGGACAGGTATTCTTAGAGTTTTGGAATTTATGGGTGCTGAATTTGAAATTAATAATGTAAATAACAGCGCTAACGAGTTTTACGGTGATTTAAATATTAAAAGCAAAAATCTTGTCAATGTAGAAATTCCCGAAACTCTTATCCCCAATATAATTGATGAAATACCAATTTTATCTATAGCCGGAATCTTTGCGGAAGGAGAATTCACAATTAGAGGCGCTAAGGAACTTCGGTTCAAAGAGACCGACCGAATAAAAGCGATGTGTGATAATTTTAAAAAACTTGGGCTTACAGTAGAGGAATACGAAGACGGTTATACAGTAAGCGGCACTATCGTAAATAAAGATGTCCTATTTGAAAGCTTTGGTGATCATAGAATTGCAATGAGTTTTGCGGTTTTATCTTTACTGCTCGAGAATGGC
Source organism: bacterium BMS3Abin04 (assembly GCA_002898175.1). Taxonomy (GTDB): domain Bacteria; phylum Bacteroidota; class Ignavibacteria; order Ignavibacteriales; family Melioribacteraceae; genus BMS3ABIN04. The sequence continues at coordinate 317 of BDSW01000269.1, read as the reverse complement.
GGAATGGTTAATGATTTCGACTGTGTGAGAATTTCTAATCCGGATTTTATTGAACAATTAAATTCTATTGTAGTCTAATAGTTCACAATTTTTACTACAACTCTAAAATTTGATGAGCGAATTTATTTATTTGCAATTCATTAAAAATTAATTTAATAAAATCCAATCCATATTTATTTGCAAAGTATACAAAGTTTAATTCTCTTTCTTGCAAATCTTCATTCGGAAAAACAAAGTTTCTCAGTTTCTCTATTTGCCGGAATGAATCGTTGTGTTGTCTTTTTTGTGCTGCTTCGGATTTTGTTTCTAGCGAATCA
>BDSW01000268.1 GCA_002898175.1 bacterium BMS3Abin04 | reverse complement strand
GAGAGTTGAAATCAAAGTTACTTCCCGGTAGAAGATTAGAGATTAGAGTTGTTAGTTATAAACTAGGGTTTGACCTGCCATTTCATTCCGAATTCAGAAATATTATTAAAATTGGTGAAAAGAAAAAAGGTATCTTTTAGTTCATCCGTTTTGAAATATTCATCTATTGCTTTGCTGCTAATTTAGTCTAATTGATTTGTTTTTATTAAAGGACTTTGTTCACGCCTCAGTTTGAATTCCATTTTTAAGTTGAGTTTTAAAAATAATTTTATAATTTCATAAAAAAAGAATCAAAGGGATTTTTTTTTTGTTTATATTACAAGCCAGAAAAATAAACATTTCGATTTATAATTATTACTGTTCTCACCATTAATAACTCATTTGAATTAAGTTTAATTAAATTTCTAAATTCTTTTAGTAATTAAATTAAATAATTCCATAAAACTTCTTGACTTTCCCAAAAAAAATCGGTTATTTTGCATCTCAGTGGGGAAAAATGTTGAATAATTCCAAATAATGTCAAATTATGTTTCTAGGTAGTTTTAAATATTCATTAGATGCAAAAGGAAGGGTTAGCATTCCGGCAAAACTGAGAAAATTTGTTAACCCGGAGGCAAACGATACCTTTGTTTTAACAAGAGGAACGGAAAAATGCATCGACGTTTATCCGATGGATCAATGGAAAGAACTTGTTGCCCACAAGCTCAATCAGCTCAATACTTTTGATCCCAAAGAAGCAATGTTCCTTAGAATGTTTCTTCAAGAAGCTTCCGAAGATCAACTTGATTCCCAAGCAAGAATACATATACCTAAGAGTTTAATAGAATTTGCAGGTTTAAAGAAAGATGTATTTATTCTTGGGGCAGTCAAAAAAATTGAAATATGGAATCCTGAAATTTATGATGATTACATCAAAGAAAATAATATATCATACGAAGAGATTGCTAAAGAAGTTATGAGAAAGCGTGAGGAATGAGTCTGCATGTACCGGTACTTTTGAATGAAAGTCTAAATTTTCTAATTACTAATAAATCCGGTAATTATTTTGATGGAACAATCGGTTATGGAGGGCACACTTCTGAAATTCTAAAATTACTTAATAATGATGCAACTCTTATTGCAACTGATAAAGATGTAAAAGCCTATGAGTATTGCAAAGAAAAATTTGAAAATGAATCTAGACTAAGATTATTTAATACTGATTTCACTGATATAAAGCGAGTTTCCATGATTGAATTTGTAAATGTATATGATGGTATATTTGCCGACCTTGGAGTCTCGTCCGTTCAATTAGATGATAAAAAATTAGGATTTACCTACCGTGAAGATGCTCCGCTTGATTTAAGAATGAATAAATCACAAGGAGAATCTGCCGCATATGTTGTTAATAACTATCAGGAAGAACACTTGACTGATATTCTAAAAAGCTATGGGGAGTTGAGGCAAGCCAGAAGATTAGCTGGAAAAATTGTAGAAGCAAGGAGAAAACATAAAATTTCTACAACATTCCAATTAAGAGAGATTGTTGAGACCATAGTTCCGGAGTATAAATCGTTTAAAACATTATCACAAGTATTCCAAGCTTTTAGAATTTATGTGAATAAGGAAATTGACAGACTAAAGGAGTTTCTAGAAAAATCAATCGAATCCTTAAAAATAGGCGGTAGAATTGTTATCATTTCGTATCATTCTTTAGAAGATAGGGTAGTAAAAGATTTTTTTAAATACGAAAATCTTTCGTGCGTTTGCCCGCCGGAAGCACCGATTTGTACGTGTAATAAGGAAGTAAGATTAAAAATATTAACAAGAAAGCCAATTATTGCTACACAAGAAGAAATTGCTGCTAATAGAAGGGCAAGAAGTGCTAAGTTAAGAGTGGCTGAGAGAATATAATGGAGAAAAAAAACAAATATTTTCTAAAATATTTACTTATAGCAATTTTAACAATAACACCCCTTTTATTTTTTCATTTATATACTCTTGATAAAATTAGAAAACTGAATGCATTAAAGAACGATAAAATTGCGATGTTAAAAGATAAACAAGATGTTCTTGAAGCCAAGAGAGTTGAATTACAGAAATTAATATCAGAAGATGAAATAATAAAAAAAGCTTATAAAAAATTAGGATTAATAAAAACAAACGATATAAATAAATTAACTGTTAACAAAAGTAAGCTTAGCTTAATAAAAAATTTAGTTGATAAAATATATGATTAATTCCAGGGCTCTAATTTTATCTGGATTTGTTTTACTGATATTTTTGTTTCTTGTGGTAACTTTATTCAAAATTCAGGTTACTGGTCACCAAAAGTATAAATCACAAGCAGACAAACAGCAAAATAAACTTTATGTATTAAAAGCGGAAAGAGGCACGATTAAAGACCGTCACGGTGATATCCTTGCGTATACACGTCAAGATAACTCTTTGTATGCTGATTGTAGAATGTTGAATAGAAAACGAAATGTTAAAAAGAGATTAAAGCTGGCTAAAAAACTTTCTTCAGTTTTTAATAAATCAACTGCCCACTATTTGCGTATGATAAAA
>BDSW01000267.1 GCA_002898175.1 bacterium BMS3Abin04 | reverse complement strand
GCCATTGCGACTGATGCTTCCGTATCTATTATCGGTCTTTTCCCGTTCATGCTTCTCATAAAGCAGTTATTAATTCTATCCTGCAAAGTCTGGACAGATTTTTCCCGTTTTGAATAAGCCGGGAATGCTCTTGCCGTTCCGATAAAAGAACCAAGCGACTTTGTTTTCCCTCCGTCAAAGTGGCAGCTGTTGCACTGTAATTTATTTCCCACCAAATCTTTTGTAAGAGGATGAGTATCAGTATGCATTATAATATCTTCACCCAGCTTAACCATTCTGCCAAGTTCACCATCAGGATATTTCGTAGGCGGGTCAGGTATATTTGGGGCATCAACAGCAAAAACTAAAAGAATAAAAAGGACGATTATTCCTAGTTTCATAAATAAATTTTTCATGTGAACCTCTGCTTTAATTATTATAAATATGTAAAAATTAAATCATTTAAAAAGTTTTTTATAAAAAGAAATAAATTCAATTAATTTACATAATAATTTAGCATATAAAGTGATTTTTCCCAAATTCTATTCTAAAATTTATAGAAGGAATTATATATTTTTTATTCCTTTGCGGAAGGAAAGAAGTTTTCATTATTGTTTTATCACTATTTTTTCACATTGTTGCTTTCAAATACTTATTTTAGAAGTGCAAAATATTTTTACTAAATTAAAATATATCTAACGGACTGATATAATGATGAACAAATTTAATCGCTGTGAAAATTCCCCGAAAGATTTCAAAAATGAATTTCATATTGCAAAAGCGGTTAGAGAAAAATACGGTTTTGACGAAGAGCTGTTTTCAATTACGGGAAATGTAGTCTTTGCAAATTTCCACGCTGTTAGAGTATTTGTTCAAAAGATTAACGATAAAAGAGATAAATCAAATTATGTTAGAGTTGGTGAAGTAAATGCCGTAGGACTGTTAGACGAAATTTACCATTACATTCTGCACAAATACGAAGAAGAGGAAAATCCCGGAGTATTTAATCGTTCGATTTCTTTTTTAAAAAGTAGATTGGGGAATGATAGTCTTGAAAAGTTACTCAAGGACTTTGTTTCTCTCTTTCCACCGTTGGATGTGTACAAAGGTAAAATTAAAATTGAGAACTATCTTACTTCATTTACAAAAGGTAAAGACAATAAAGAAATAGTTCTTGAAGAATTGATTTTACTTTTTTTAGCAAATTTTAATCCGGCAAACAGTAACTTGCGCGAATTGTTTGACGAAAATTATTTTAATGAAAAAGATATTTACAGAAAATCGATTAACTTATTAGAGGAATTTTACCAAACTGAAAAACCTTACGGTCCAAATAACCAGCCTATTCTTGAAATGCTTAAAACTCCAATGTTAAAAAATCCACATAATCTTTGGGATCAATTGGAATTTATTAAGACTAACTGGAAACCGATTCTTGAAGATCTGTATATTCAAAAAATACTCAGCAGTCATGACCTTATGAAGGAGGACGTTATCTTCGAATCATTCGGCGGCGGCGGGGGAGCTCCCACGGTTGTCCCTAAATATAAAGGTCAGCCGGATAATTTTAATCTTTTTACAATCGGTAAATCAATGTATAAATATGCATTGGACAGCTCGACTGAATATGATGAACCGGAGCAATTTACACCGGATGTTAATTGGATGCCGAATGTTGTTTTGCTTGCAAAGAATGCTTTTGTATGGCTTGATCAGCTTTCGAAGAAATATAACAGGCAAATAAACAGATTAGATTTAATTCCTGATGAGGAACTGGATCAGTTAGTGCATTGGAATATCAATTCACTTTGGCTAATTGGTATTTGGGAACGAAGTTCTGCTTCAAAAAGAATTAAACACTTAATGGGAAACATTGATGCGGTAGCATCGGCGTATTCTCTGTACGATTATATTATTGCTCATGACTTAGGCGGGGAAGAGGCGTATAAAAACCTAAACGAGCGCTGCAAGACTCGTGGAATTAGACTTGCAAGTGATATGGTTCCGAATCATACGGGTATTTATTCCAAATGGGTAATTGAACATCCGGAATATTTTATTCAATCAAATGAATCTCCATTTCCGAATTATCAATTTACAAAAGATGATCTGTCGGAGGACCCGCGGGTTCAACTTAGAATTGAAGATAAATATTATGAAAGAACGGATGCAGCGGTTGTGTTTCAAAGGATTGATAACACTAATGGAAATGTGACATATATTTATCATGGTAATGACGGAACAAACATGCCGTGGAACGATACCGCTCAACTTGATCTGCTCAAAAAAGAAGTAAGAGAAGCTGTAATTGATAAAATTTTTGAGGTTGCTAGAAAGTTTTCCATCATTCGTTTTGATGCGGCAATGACACTTACAAAAAAGCATTTTTCACGTCTTTGGTATCCTCAGCCCGGAATGGGCGGTGATATCCCTTCGCGTACGGATTATACTATGTCTAAAGAGCAGTTCGATTCCCTATTCCCGGAAGAATTTTGGCGCGAAGTTGTTGATAGAATAAATAATGAATTGCCCGATACTCTTTTGCTTGCCGAAGCTTTTTGGTTAATGGAAGGATATTTTGTTAGAACATTAGGTATGCATAGAGTTTATAATAGCGCTTTTATGAACATGATGAAGAATGAAGAAAATGAGAAGTACAGGGATTTAATTACAAATACATTGGAATTTGAACCGGAGATATTAAAACGTTATGTGAATTTTATGAGCAACCCTGATGAAGAAACTGCAATTCATCAATTCGGTACACAAGATAAATATTTCGGCGTTGCAACTTTAATGGCAACATTACCGGGCCTGCCTATGTTTGCGCACGGGCAGATTGAGGGATTTAAAGAAAAATACGGAATGGAATATAAGCGGGCATATTATAACGAAACTCCAAACGACTATTTAATTGAACGGCATAAAAAAGAGATTTTGTCATTACTTAGTAAAAGGTATGTTTTTAGTGAAGTAAACAATTTTTGGCTTTACGATTTTTTTACAGATACCGGAAATTTATGCGAAAATGTGTTTGCTTTCACTAATAGTTTTGGTAGAGAGAAAGCTTTAGTATTTTATAACAATAAATATAACGAGGTATCGGGAAATATTTATCGTTCGGCGCCGAAACAAGTGTCTGCGGACAATAAAGAAAGAAAGTTGAAATCATTAACAATTTTGGAGGCTCTCGGTATTAAGTCGGATGAAAAATTCTTTTACATATATAAAGACAACAACTCCGGTCTTTATTATATCCGTTCAGGGAACGACTTTTTCAAGAATGGATTCCGGATTAGACTGAGGGGATTTGAATATAAAGTATTCTGGAATTTTCACGAAGTCTTTGATTCTACGGGTGAATATAAGCAGCTTGTAGAATGGTTGGGAACAGAAGGTGTTCCGGATATTCACAATGCAATTGAGGAAGTTTCTTTACAACCGGTTCACGAAGCATTTGAGAATATGTTTGATGAATCTGCGCTGGATAATTTTGTAAGTTCGTTTATTGTTGATCATAAAAGTTACGCTACAGAAGAAAAAAGTGAACGCTTTTTAAGTAATAAGTTTTATTATTTGCTTAATACACTTAAAAAGCATTTTCATTTAAATGTAGAATTAGACAATTACATTAAGGAATTCGATCATTGTCTGAAAGGATTAAAATGGATTAATCCGCTAATTGAAGAAGAAGCATTTCTGAAGCAGAACATTAGACTTGCAGGTGTTAATAAATCTATTGTCGTTTCACATGACTCAAATTATAAAGAGAATTCCATAATTTTAATGATGTATCTGGTTATAAGGCATATCAATAATTTTCTTAAAGAATCAGATGGAAGTAGTGCAGACGAATATGAAAAATTGCTTTTGGGGAAACCTATTAAAAGAGTATTTCAAAGGTTAGGAAGAAGCGAAGATGAAATTATTAAGAAAATAACACTTCTAAATATTTTACTAAAATTTAACAATAAAGTATTTGATGTTGAGGAATTATATGAAAAAATTCCGATTAAAAGTTCGATAAAAACCGAAGAGAAATTTTGGAAAAAGTATAAATCAGCATCTTTTTTAGAATTATTAAATGACGATTATGTAAAAGCTTTTTTAAACGTAAATAAATATGAAAATATTTGGTATTTCAGTAAAGAGCAGTTTGAAATATTAATTAACTGGTTATTTACGGTAACTGTTTGCAGTTATACAATAAAGCGGGAAACAGATTTGGAACATATTGATATAGCAGCTAATAAGCTAAGAAAAATTGAGTCCCTTTTGCCAATAGAGATAAAATTAATCTTATTAATTGCTAAAACTTATTATCAAGTTGATTTTGTTAAAAATCTATCTATAAGTTCAAAATATAAGTTAGGCACTTTGAAAGAATTAAGCAGGGAAGTATTGCCTAAGAATAAAGGCTCTAAAAAACGGACATAAAGTAAAAAAGGATGCCTATTTTTCATTGGCATCCTTTTAATAAAACAATGGTTTAATTGACTTTTTTAAGTTTTTCTTCTTCAATTTCTTTTGCCAGCAATTCATTAATTGTTGCAGCAGCTTTTCTTCCTTCGCCCATTGCCAGAATAACGGTAGCTGCTCCAAGCACAATATCACCGCCGGCAAAAACTCTATCCATCGAAGTTTTTTGATTTTCATCGGCAATAATATTTCCCCATTTATTTGTCTTAATTTGGGGGGTTGTTGAACTGATAAGCGGGTTACTGCTGTTTCCAATTGCAACAATTACCGTATCCAAGTCTATTACAAATTCACTTCCGGGAATAGCAATCGGTCTTCTTCGTCCGGAAGCATCAGGTTCGCCTAGCTCGTATCTCAAACATTCAATACCGGTTACCCTGGATTTTTCATCGCCTAAAATTCTTTTAGCATTTTGAAGGAATAAAAATTCAACGCCTTCTTCTTTTGCATGCTGTACTTCTTCCGTTCTTGCCGGCATTTCCTTTTCGGTTCTTCTATAAACAACATAAACTTTTTCAGCGCCTAAGCGTAAAGCCATTCGTGCCGAATCCATTGCTACGTTTCCACCGCCGAGAACGGCAACAATTTTAGAATTATAAATTGGTGTATCCGCATGCTTTTTATCGAATGCCCGCATTAAATTTGCTCTTGTTAAGTACTCATTAGCAGAAAATACACCGACGAGATTTTCACCTTCAATCCCCATGAAAATAGGTAAACCCGCGCCTGTTCCTACAAATGCAGCGTCATAACCGTCTTTTTCCAGAAGGTCTGCTAATTTTCTTGTCTTACCGACAACAAAATTTGTTCTAATTTCAACTCCCATTTTACGCAGAGTATCAATTTCTTCATCAACTATTTCGTTTGGCAAACGGAATTCAGGAATTCCGTATCGCATTACGCCGCCCAATTTATGGAAAGCTTCAAAAATAGTTACATGATGTCCTTCACGTCTAACATCAGCGGCAACAACCAAGCCGGCAGGCCCGCTTCCAACTACGGCAACTTTTTTACCGGTTTCGGGTTTTACATCCGGGATTTGAACATTTCCCTTTTCCCTTTCAAGGTCGGCTACAAATCTTTCCAACCGTCCAATCGAGACTGATTTATCAACAGTCTTGAATACTTTACCAACAGAACAGTTTAGCTGGCATTGTGTTTCCTGCGGACAAACCCTTCCGCAAATTGCAGGAAGTAAGCTGGCTTCTTTAATTACATTTATAGCATCTTGAAAACGACCGTATGCAGTATGTTCAATAAATAACGGTATATTTATATTAACGGGGCAATCCGAAACACAGTTTTGAGTAGGGCATTGAATACAACGTATTGCTTCAATTTGAGCTTCTTCTGCTGTATATCCTATTGCTACTTCCTCTAAATTTCTGCATCTTACGTGCGGATCTTGTGCAGGCATTTCCTGTACTGGAATTCTAATTCTTTCTTTAACTTTAATCTCATCAATTTTAGGAATATATTGTTCATATAACTCATGTGCTTTTTTACTAAGTTCCTCCGGAGCTTGAAAAGACATTTTTAATCCTCCTTGCTTTCATTTTCGGCAATTTTGGCTTCCGCCATTAAATCGATATAACATTGATATTTTTCTTTCTCTATATCTTTGAACTCACTTAAACGAGCCATCATATTATCAAAGTCTACCAAGTGACCGTCAAATTCAGGACCGTCAACACAAACAAACTTTACTTGATTTCCAACATTTACACGACAACCGCCGCACATTCCCGTTCCGTCAACCATTATTGTATTGAGTGAAACCTCTGTGTATATATTATATGGTTTTGTTGTTAATGCACAAAATTTCATCATTATAGGCGGACCAATCGCAAATACAATATTAGGTTTCGGTTCCTTTTCACAAAGTTCTTTTAAAGGTTCCGTAACTAAAGCTTTTCGTCCGTAACTTCCGTCATCGGTAACAACAATCAATTCGTCGGCAATTTTTTCCATTTCATCTTCCATAATAAGAAGCTCTTTATTTCTGGCGCCCATAATTATTATAACTTTATTACCGGCTGCTTTTAATGCTTGTGCAATAGGGTGCATTGGAGCAACGCCGATTCCACCGCCAACACAAACTACTGTCCCGAAGTTTTCTATATTTGTAGGGTTGCCTAACGGACCAACGAGTACAGGAATGTCGTCTCCTACATTCATACGGGATAATTCGTCTGTTGTTAATCCAACGACCTGAAAAATTATTGTAATTGAACCTTCTTCAGTATCTGCATCTGCAATGGTCAATGGAATTCGTTCTCCATAATCTTCATCTACTTGCAAAATGATAAATTGCCCTGCTTTCCTTTCGGTTGCTATCAAAGGAGCTTCAAGCCTCATTTTATAAACATTATCCGAAAGCTTTTCTTTATAAATTATTTTACTCATTTTATTCCCTGTCTTTAATAGTCAGAATTTGTTTTTACAACTATATAAGATATAAACATCCGAAAATTATTAAAATCTTTTTGAATTTGAAACGATTTTTTTATTTTACCAAAGTAAATTTTTATTCCAATTCTTAATAAAAATTTGCTAACTTGCTTAATCTTGTAAATATTTGCTTTTGCATTCTTCCATTATCGCTGAGTTGAAAAATAATTTAATATGTAAATTTTAACAATCTATTTGGAGAAATATTGTGATTATTTCAATTCCTAGAGAAATTACAGAAGGTGAAAATAGAGTGGCGGTTGTACCGGACACAGCTTCTAAATTAATAAAAAGAGGTTTTGAAGTTCAAATTGAAAAAAATGCCGGGATTAATGCAGGTTTTGTTGATGATGAATATAAACAAGCAGGAGCAAAAATTATTGAAGATGCACAAATTTTATATGCGAACGCAGATATAGTTCTAAAAGTTCAAAGACCTAAAACAAATCAAGTTTTACGGAAAAACGAAATTGATTTACTGAAAAAAGATTCTTTGTTAATATCCTTTATGTATGCGCTTCATTATCCTGAAGTTGTAAAGCAATGTGCCGAGAATGGAATTAATGTAATTTCCATGGATGCAATTCCTAGAACAACTTTAGCGCAAAAAATGGATGCGCTAAGCTCGCAGGCAAATCTTGCCGGGTATAAGTCGGTAATTTTAACGGCAAATTCACTAGGTAAAATTTTTCCGTTGATGATGACAGCAGCCGGAACAATTCAACCTGCTCGAGTCGTAATTATGGGCGCCGGTGTAGCCGGCTTGCAGGCGCTTGGAACTGCTCGTCGTCTTGGCGCTATAGTAGAAGTTTCTGATATTCGTCCGCAAGTAAAAGAAGAAGTCCAAAGTTTAGGCGGTAGATTTATAGAAGTTGAAACGGATGAAAACATGCAGGATGAACGTGGTTACGCAAAAGAAGCTTCGGCAGAGTTTTTGCAGAAACAAAAAGAATTGCTCTTTAAGCATGTAACTAATGCCGATATTGTTATTACAACCGCACTTATTCCTGGTAAAAAAGCTCCTATATTGGTCACGGAAGAAATGGTTAAAAACATGAGACCCGGTTCTGTTGTGCTTGATATGGCTGTTGAATTCGGCGGTAATTGCGAAATTAGTGAAAATGGAAAAACTATAAATAAGTACGGCGTTTCAATTATTGGCGAACCTAATTTACCGAGTCTTGTTGCGACCAATGCGAGTGAAGTTTATTCCAAAAACTTACTTGCACTGCTGGATCATATTTCCAAAGAGGGACAAATTGAACTTGATTTGGAAGATGAGATAGTTAAAGGATCGCTCCTTTGTTATAACGGAGAAATGGTTCATGAAAGAACGAAAGCATTATTATAAAATAATTTTTAAAAGCTTATTAAATATGAGGACTTGAATATGGACGGAAATCTCTTAATGCTTATCTATGTTTTTGTGTTGGCTATTTTTGTGGGATTTGAGCTGATTACAAAAGTACCCCCAACATTACACACTCCGCTAATGTCCGGATCAAATGCAATTTCGGGCATTACCATTGTAGGCGCTTTACTTAGCGCAGGTATGGAAGAGTTTACGATTAGTACAATCTTAGGTGTAATTGCTATAATATTTGCTACAATAAATGTTGTCGGAGGATTTTTAGTTACCGATAGAATGTTAAAAATGTTCAAAAAGAAGTGAGTGTATAATGGAAATTATTTTAAATATAGTTTATTTGATTTCATCAATATTTTTCATATTCGGAATAAAAAAATTAAGCTCACCCAAAACTGCCAGGCAAGGTAATTTATACGCGGCAATTGGAATGCTGCTTGCCATTATTGCAACTTTGTTAGATAAGCAGGTAATAACTTATGAATATATTATTCTAGGGCTGATTATTGGAGCGACAATTGGAACTTTAATGGCGGTAAAAGTACAAATGACCGGAATGCCTCAGATGGTCGGATTGTTAAACGGATTCGGCGGCGGAGCTTCGGCGCTTGTTGCAACTTCGGAGTTTTATAAAGTATTTAATAATCCGGCGCTTTCATTTGAACTTTCTGTAATTATTTCTATAGTACTAAGTGTGTTGATTGGCGGCGTTACGTTTACAGGTTCTTTAATTGCATTTGGAAAACTACAGGGATTGGTTACGGGTAAAGTTGTAAAATATACAGGGCAAAATGCAATAAATGTTTTACTTTTGCTTGCTGTTGTTGTCGGCGGTGTATTGGTTGTTCTAGACCCGTCAAAACAAATGATTTTGCTCGGTATTCTCTCAATTTCGTTAATTTTAGGAGTGCTGCTCGTCCTTCCTATTGGCGGGGCGGATATGCCGGTTGCTATTTCGTTATTAAACTCCTATTCCGGTCTAGCTGCTTCAATGACGGGTTTTGTACTGCAGAATAATATGTTAATTATTGCCGGTGCGCTTGTCGGAGCTTCGGGAATAATTCTTACCTTAATTATGACGAAAGCGATGAATAGATCTTTAATGAATGTATTGCTCGGAGGCTGGGACTCAGCTGGATCTGTATCCGGAGCCGGTAGTTCAGAAATTAAAGGCGATGTTAAATCTGTTGATGCCGAGGAAGCTGCAATGATTTTTGATGCGGCGCAAAGCGTTATTATTGTTCCCGGATACGGTATGGCGGTGGCACAAGCTCAACATGCAGTGCGGGATTTGATGAATATACTTGAAAGTAAAGGTATTAACGTTCGCTTTGCAATTCACCATGTTGCCGGAAGAATGCCGGGACATATGAATGTTTTGCTTGCAGAAGCTCAAGTTGAATATGATAAACTTTATGCGCTGGAAGACATAAACGATGATTTTAGCAATACCGATGTAGTGCTAGTTGTAGGGGCAAACGATGTTGTAAATCCTGCTGCTCGTAGTGACAAAAATAGTCCTATTTACGGGATGCCTATTCTTAATGTAGATTATGCTAAAACAGTGATTGTCAATAAGCGGTCACTTAACGTGGGTTATGCAGGAATTAGCAATGAACTATTTTTTAAACCGAATACGTTAATGTATTTTGGAGACGCAAAGGAAGCAATAAGTAAATTAGTAAACGAAATAAAAGAATTGTAAACTCTAAAGTAAGATATTTAAAAAAGGGAACGATATAAAATCATTCCCTTTTTATTTTCTGAAAATTGGAAAAATGATGTCTGATATTTGTTAAACTATTATTCTAATTTATCTTCGTCTTCTTTTACGCGGTTTATCAAAGTCGCTTCTTTTCCCTCGCCGTTTTTTAGTGAAAGGTTTTCTTTCACTTCTTTCACTTCTTTCACTTTTATTTCCGTTAGCTCGGGCTGTTGCAATTTCTAAAACGATTTTACGATTCTTTAGTTCTTTATTTTTAAAACCCTTCAGTATTTTATCTGTATAATCAGAGTCTGTTTCAAAAAAAGAAAAGTTCTGCATAATATCAATTGCACCGATATCTATATCTTTTATCCCGGAAAAATCTTTAATCATTCCTATTACGGTTGTAGGCTTAAGGTTATCCGTTTTGCCGAGGTTTAAGAAAAAGCGTGTAAATCCTTCCGACGAACTTCCGCGTTTTTTTGATTTTCTGCCGTCTTCAGGTTTATTTAAATCGGGACTGCTTTTATAATAATCTAAAAATCGGTTAAACTCAACCGAAACAAACTTCTTAATCAATTCTTCCCTGTCTAACCATTCAAGTTTCTTCATTATATGAGGCAAGAAAGAATCAATCTGTGTATTATGAACTTCTACTTTTTCCATTCTATCAATCAGATGAAAAAGTTGTTTCTCACAAACTTCATTGCCCAGGGGAACATTTTTAACAACGAATTTTTTGCCTAATTGTTGTTCGATTAATTTTAGTTTATTTTTTTCACGTAAATTAGCTATCACAATTGAAGTCCCAAACTTTCCTGCCCTTCCGGTTCTTCCGCTTCTATGAGTATATAGTTCAAGCTCATCGGGTAAATTGTAATTTATAATATGTGTTAAATCATTTACATCCAAACCGCGTGCGGCAACATCTGTGGCAACAAGAAGTTTTATATGTTTAATTCTAAACTTATTCATCACTGCATCACGCTGTGCTTGAGATAAATCACCGTGAAGTGAATCGGCATTATAACCGTCTTTAATTAATTTTTCTGCTACATCCTGAGTTTCTCTTCTAGTTCTGCAAAAAACTATTCCGTAAATATCGGGATGAAAATCTACGATGCGTTTTAAAGCTAAATACCTGTCGCGTGCTTGTACAAAATAACATTCGTGAGCTACATTCTGTGCCCCTACATTTTTTTTGCCGGCAGTAATTTCAATAGGATTTTTCATAAATCGCTTAGTCATAGCCGAAACTTCTTTAGGCATGGTAGCAGAAAATAAAAGAGTATTCCGGTTTTTTGGAGTCTGATCTATAATTGCATCCAGCTCATCCCGGAATCCCATATTTAACATTTCATCTGCTTCGTCCAGAACTACAGTAGTAATATCGGAAAGGTTAATTCTTTTTCTATTTATCAAATCAACTAGTCTGCCGGGAGTTGCCGAAACTATTTGAGCGCCTCTCTTTATTTCCTTAATTTGTTTTTCAATACTTGAACCGCCGAAAACAGCGGTAATTTTTATTTCCGGCATGTATGTTGAATAACTTCTCAAATCATCCGCAATTTGTAAACATAGTTCTCTGGTTGGACTTAAAATTAAATGCTGAACTTTCTTTGATGATGAATTGGTCTTTTGCAGCAGTGGTATTCCGTAAGCCGCGGTTTTTCCGGTCCCGGTTTGAGCCAATCCAATAATATCTTTACCAGCTTTCTCTAATAAAATCGGAATTGTTTTTTCTTGAATCGGTGTGGGAGTTTCAAATCCTAAATCAGCTATAGCTTTTAGTATTTTGTTTTCCACACCCAGATTTTTAAAATCGGACATATGTTTCCTTTAAGTTTTATGGTATTTTTTATTAATCAATCTATAAAGCTAATGAAAAATAAGATATATTCTTAGTATTACTTTTGGGGCGTGTTGTAAAACATATCTTCTTTTATAATTAAATAAGAAAAACTCTTGACGGTATTGAATGAATATATTTCTTTTGCAATTTTTTATGGATTAAAAATTTATTTTTATTTTTTGCAATAAGCTTACTATAAAAAGTATTTTCATTATTTAGTGAGATTTATATTAATTTTGTGGCAATTTGAAACAATTTAAAATTTAGATAATGCATCAACTGACATATTTGGATATCTCTGTAATTCTACTTTTCTTTTTAATCATTTTTGCAATTGCCGGATACTATTCTAAGAAAGCAGGTAAAGATACCGGGGAATTTTTTCTTTCAGGTAGAAATATGCCTTGGTACATTGCCGGAACCGCTATGGTTGCTACAACTTTTGCAGCCGATACACCGCTTGCCGTTACCGAGCTAATTGCAAAAAACGGAATTGCCGGTAATTGGTTATGGTGGAACCTTGCAATTGGCGGAATGCTTACCGTTTTCTTTTTTGCAAAATTATGGCGCCGTGCTAAAATAATGACTGATGTTGAATTTGTTGAATTACGATATTCCGGTAAAGCAGCTGCTGCTTTGCGCGGTTTTAGAGCTTTGTATCTCGGTCTTTTTATGAATGCGATTGTTATGGGCTGGGTTCACAAAGCAATGGAGAAAATATTTAGAGTCACAATTCCCGGAATAGATGCATTTCTATTAGTTGTAATTATCGCTTCAATCATTGCCGTCTATGCTTCCGCTTCAGGATTGCTGGGAACAGCTAGGACGGATAGTTTTCAATTTGTTTTTGCAATGATCGGCTGCATTGTACTCGCGGTTATTGTAGTTCAGCTTCCGGAAATTGGCGGCATGGTTTCTCTTAAGAATAAACTAGCCCCTCAGATTTTAGATTTTTTCCCCAACATCGGGGATGCAAGTATTCAAGGTATTACCGGCGGAGCTATGGCAATTTCTGTCGGTGCATTTTTTGCACATATTGGATTGCAATGGTGGTCGAGCTGGTATCCCGGCGCAGATCCCGGCGGCGGCGGTTACATCGCTCAGAGAATGATGTCGGCTAAAGATGAAAAACATAGCGTACTTGCAACTCTTTGGTTTACCATCGCACATTACACAATTCGTCCTTGGCCATGGATAGTTGTTGCCCTGGCAGCATTAGTAATTTTACCGAGGAGTGAAAATACGGATGTAATTAAAAAATCTAATCCGGCTCTGTACCAAAAAGTTGTTGAAGCATTTAATAATAAATCCTTACTGGAAAGCAAAGCCGAAATTTTTCAGTCTAAAGAATTCAAGGATATGTATGAAAATTATGAAAACACGGTTGATCCGGGGGTGATGTATCCCAAATTGATGCTGCGATATTTACCGAGCGGTTTATTGGGTTTACTAATTGCCGTTTTTCTTGCAGCGTATATGTCAACAATTGCTTCTCAGCTTAATTGGGGAACTTCATACTTAATTAACGATTTTTACAGGAGGTTTATTAATACCGATGGGAGTGAGAAACATTACGTGCTAATTTCGCGGATCGGAATTATTTTTATGATAATATTTTCACTTTTGGTTACTAAATATTTCCTTACAACAATTTCCGGAGCATGGGAATTTATTATAAACGCAAGTGCGGGAATGGGCGCTGTTTTAATTTTAAGATGGTACTGGTGGCGCATAAATGCCTGGTCGGAAATATCAGCTATGATTGCTCCGTTAATTATCTATCCGATTGCAAAATATCAATTCGGAATGGAATCTCCAATTACTCTTTATCCTACTGTATTTGGTACAACAATAGTCTGGCTTGTAGTTACATATTTAACCAAACCTGTTGAACAGCCAAAACTGATTAAATTCTATGAAAGGACACATCCCGGCGGAATTGGATGGAAACGCATAGAAAAACTTATTCCCGG
Organism: bacterium BMS3Abin04; assembly: GCA_002898175.1. Taxonomy (GTDB): domain Bacteria; phylum Bacteroidota; class Ignavibacteria; order Ignavibacteriales; family Melioribacteraceae; genus BMS3ABIN04. Next base: position 3,478 of record BDSW01000267.1, on the reverse strand, counting down.
TATAAAAGGGGATTCCGGTTTCGGAAGATTATTTTTAGATTGGTTTTTAGGAATTGTAGTTGTCTATTCTTTTTTGTTCGGACTTGGGAAAATTATTTTTGCCGAATATTTATGGGGCTCGGTTATTCTTCTAATCGGTTTTTTTGCGGGATTTATTATTTACGGAGATTTGAACAAAGGGAAAATAAAAAGCACATGATATTTGACTATACAAGGATATGATAATACATGAATTCTGTAGATATGAGGCGTATTAAATATATCCGTTCAAATAATATTTTTCTTAGTTTATCAGTATTTTCTCAAGGCAAAGGCATTAAGGAGTAAGGAAATACACATTCCACTTTAATGTTTACGCTTACTATTCAAAAATTTAATTTGCCTAAAGCAAGCTAAAGTTTTTAAAGTATCCAAATAATAAACTCTAAAAACCATTAACTCTAAAAACCATTAACATTATAACTTTTTAACTTGGTAACCTGCAAACTTTTTACCTGCTAACCGATGGTTCAATTACTATTTTTCTTAGATGTAATTAATTTTATGATATCCGCTTTTTCAACTGTTATTAATCCGCCGCATTTTGCTTCTTTAAAAATTTCTTCAACAACTGGTAGAAAATCTTCAATCCTTTTTTCTTCATCCACAATTTCAACTACCAGCGGTAAATCTTCGGAGAGCCTGAGAACTTTAGCAGTATGAATTATGCTGTTGCTGCCGAATCCCATAATTCCTTTATAAACAGTTGCTCCTGCAAGTTCTTTCTTTCTGGCTTCTATTACGATTTTTTCGTAAACATTAATATGACCAATCTTATCATTTTCACCGAGAAAAATTCTTAATAGTTTTGCTTCTCCTTCTATTTTCATTTATCACCTCGTAATTATGTAGGCTAAATAAATTCCCAGTAAACCTAAGAATAAATTTAGAATAATGTTCATTCCGGCAAGATAAAATTGCGTATCTCTCAGTAAATTGATTGTTTCGAAAGAAAATGTTGAAAACGTTGTAAAACCGCCGCAAAAACCTACTCCGAGCAAAAGCTTTAATGGTGGATTTATCAAATCTTTTTCATCAAAACCAAAAATTAAAATACCGAGCAGGAAACTTCCTAAAACATTAACAACTAATGTTCCGTAGGGAAAATAAATCGGGAATATTTTATACGATAAATCTGAAACCCAGTATCTGAATCCGCCGCCAATACCGGCGCCGAAAGCAACTAATAATATGTTAATCACACCTAAATCCTAAATTTTGAATTCCAAATGTAACCATTCATTAATCAAATCTAAATATGAAATATGTTAATAATTTCGCATTTCATTTTTACCTTTATGTAACTTTTAGTTGAGTAACGAGTCTAAATAATTGTAAATTAATTGGAGAGAGAATGTCAGCGATAAATTATAAAACAAACGGTCTGCTTTTTTTAATACTTATTTCATTTTTCCTTACGCTTTTCAGTGTAGAAAATCATGCAGAAAAGAAGAACTATAAACTCTTAAAGGAAAAATCTTTTCAAGTAAATCCGGGAATGATGCTTGTTCTTGAATCGGACGGTGGTGATGTGGAAGTTACTACATGGGATAAAAATAGTGTGCATGTTAAAATTTTCGGAAATAGTAAAGCAGAAAAAATGTTTAGTTTTGAATTTGATAGCAATGAAAAAAGAGTTTATATCCAAGGTAAAAAACACGGAAGATCAATTTTTAATTGGTTTAGCTCGGCAAGTTTAAAATACGAAATTACCGTTCCATATAATTTTAATACACAAATTTCTACTTCAGGCGGAGATGTAAATGTATTAAGTCTTGAAGGAGAATTATCGATAAATACATCCGGCGGCGATATTTATTTGAAGAACTCGGGCGGAATGTTAGAAGCAAGAACTTCCGGAGGAGATATTAAGTTAAATTATTTCGACGGAGAAATGAAATTAGCTACATCCGGCGGTGATATTGATGCTAATCATTCAACCGGCAACATAGAAGCCAGAACATCGGGCGGAGATATTTCTCTTGGAATTAAAAGCGGAAAGATTAGTGCAAGAACGTCCGGCGGTGATATTAGTCTGAGTTATAAAGGTAAAAATAAAGGGATAGAACTATATAGCAGCGGGGGAGATATAAATGTTAAAGTACCCCAAAATTTTTCTGCGGATACGGAGATAAAATCAACCGGTGGCGATATAATATTAAAATTTCCCGGAATTACTCTTCATAAAATTTCTAACCAATATTATACGGGTAAAATAAATTCCGGTACTGAGCCGTTTATTTTAAAAACCATAGGCGGTGATGTGCTTATTACCGGTAAATAGCGTCTATGATATGATAAGAACTATTCGATACTTCCTTCAAAATTTAAAATAAAAAGTATTCGGGCTTCTACAATTTCGGATAGTTGTCTATTGCTTTTTAAAAAAATTACGAATCCTAAATTTAGGTCAAATTTTAGTACTCCTCTATATAATAATGATTAAAATTAGAAATTTTGGTATGTTATTAACTGAAATATTTATCTGTTAATATTTAAGTTCTCGACAAAAGATATAACTTCATGTTACTTTTTCATAAAAAAAACTAAACTATGACAAAACATTCCTTCATTGCGGTATTAATTTTTACAGTTTTTTCTTCGGTTAACTTTAGTGCCTCAAAAGCTCAAGATATTTATATCAGAAGTTTAAAATATTATGCGGGGAAAAATCAAACAGCATTCCCGGTCCTTTATTTGCGTAATAATAAAACTACTTTTTTAAATATTCAATTTGATATTGAATCGGACACACAGCCGGATCTAAATATTGTTTTTAGATTTTGTGATAAGGATTGGACGCCTTATCAAAATCTACTCCTGCAAAATGACGGTTATAATATTGAATACAACTTATGGTTTACTAATCTGCCAACAACTGTTGAAAAAGCAAGGTATCATTACAGAGGCAGATTCCCGAATAAGAATATCAATTTCCCTTTCCCGGGCAAATGGCAGTTTTATATTACCGATTCTCAGGATACAAGTATAATTTATGAGTGGGGCAAGTTTATTGTTGCCGAACAAACTGTCCTTCTGCAAACTTCAATGGAAAGAAACCGGCTCGAGGGAAAAATATCTGAAAATAGCGAATTGGATAGAGTGTTTAATTTAGATGTAAGTTTTGAAATACCCGACAGCTTATATCCATCGAGAATTGAATATATTGAAATTATAGAAAATCAAAAAGTTGAATATCCGGTAAAAATTACAAAAGATAATTATGTAAAAAACAGATATTGGGAATGGAACGGTTCAAATGAATTTAAATTTGTTGCCAACAATATTAAACCGGGAAATGAGTACAGGGAAACAAATCTACTTAGTATAACATGGCACATGCCTCCCAAGACTTACGCAAATATTGAGAAAATTGACTATTCAAGATTTTATGAATTCGGGAAACCGGATTTAAATGGCAGCTTTAAATTAAAGTACT
>BDSW01000266.1 GCA_002898175.1 bacterium BMS3Abin04 | reverse complement strand
CAAAGAAGTTTATGATTTCCTTGAGAGTGTTTCTAAAAAGTATGGTATTGGTTTTTGGAAACCGGGCGCCGGTATTATTCACCAAGTAGTTTTAGAAAACTATGCTTTCCCGGGTGGAATGATGATCGGGACGGATTCACATACACCCAACGCAGGCGGTCTTGGTATGATTGCAATTGGTGTCGGCGGCGCTGATGCTGTTGATGTAATGGCCGGAATGCCGTGGGAACTTAAGTGGCCTAAACTAATTGGTATAAAATTAATGGGAAAACTTTCCGGTTGGACTTCTCCTAAAGATGTAATTCTTAAAGTTGCGGAAATTCTTACGGTAAAAGGTGGTACCGGTGCTATTGTTGAATATTTTGGCGAAGGTTTAAATTCTATATCTTGCACAGGTAAGGGTACTATTTGTAACATGGGCGCGGAAATTGGAGCTACGACTTCTATCTTCCCGTTTGATGAAAGTTTAGCCAGGTACTTACGGGCAACACGTCGTGAAGATGTAGCTGCATTGGCGGAACAAAATGCTGCCTTATTAAAAGCTGATCCGGAAGTTTATGCTGATCCCGGATCATATTTTGATCAAGTGATTGAGATTGACCTCAATGAATTGGAACCGCATTTGAATGGTCCTTTTTCACCGGATCGTGCTTGGCCGATATCGAAGATGAAAGAAGCTGCTAAAGAAAACGATTTTCCCGAAGAACTTAGCGTTGGATTAATAGGAAGTTGTACAAACTCCAGTTATGAAGATATTGATCGTGCAGCCAGCATTGCCCGACAAGCGCTGGAGAAAGGGTTAAAAGCAAAATCCCTATTTACGATTACACCGGGTTCGGAACAAGTTAGAGCTACCATCGAAAGAGACGGACAATTAAAAACATTAACCGATTTTGGCGGTGTTGTGCTTGCAAATGCTTGCGGTCCTTGTATTGGTATGTGGGCAAGAATGGATAACCCCGAAGGAAAGAGAAACAGCATTGTAACTTCAATTAATAGAAATTTTGCAAAACGAAATGATGGGAACCCGAATACCTTAGCTTTTGTTGCTTCGCCGGAAATGACTACTGTTCTTGCTCTTGCAGGTAAAATTACTTTTAATCCCGAAACCGATACGTTAACAGACGAGAATGGTAATGAAGTAAAATTAGATCCGCCGTACGGAGATGAACTTCCTAAGAATGGATTTGATAAAGGTAAAGAGGGATTTATTCCCCCGGAAGAAGATGGAAGTTCTGTTGAAATAAAAGTAGATCCGAATAGTAAGAGGCTTCAACTATTAGATAAATTCCCCGCATGGGACGGTAATGATTTTATTGATCTTACATTACTGCTAAAAGCAAAAGGGAAATGTACAACCGATCATATTTCAATGGCGGGACCTTGGTTAAAGTATCGCGGTCATCTTGAAAATATTTCCGATAATATGTTTTTAGGCGCCGTTAACGCGTTTACCGATAAACCCGGTGAAGTTAAAAATCATTTGACCGGAGAATATGAATCGACGCCTAAGGTGGCTAAAGAATACAAAAAGCATGGAGTAAACTGGGTAGTTGTAGGCGACGAGAACTATGGAGAGGGTTCGAGCAGGGAACATGCCGCAATGGAACCGAGATTTACCGGAGCCAAAGCAGTTGTAGTTAGAAGCTTTGCAAGAATCCACGAAACCAATCTTAAAAAACAAGGCGTTTTACCTCTTACTTTTGCCGATCCGGCCGATTATGATAAAATTCAGGAAGATGATAAGATTGATATTATTGGCGTTAAAGAATTGAAACCGGGATCGCAGCTTAAAATGGTTATGAAACACAAAGACGGCTCAACGGATGAAGCGATATTAAATCATACAATGAATGAAAATCAAATTGAATGGTTTAAAGCCGGTAGCGCATTAAATTTAATTGCTGCACAGAATAACCAATAAGCTTATTTTTTATAAACCAAGTTCCATGTAGGAACTTGGTTTATGGAATTTCGTTTTACTTAGCAAGAATAATTTTTTGTGTTTTGTAAAAGTTATTTACCCTCATTGAAATAAAATATATTCCGCTCGAAAGCTCCGCACCGTTAAAGGTTACGTTATACTTTCCGCTCGGTTTAACCTCATCTACTAAGTTTGCTACTTCTTTACCTAAAACATCGTAAACCTTTATTGTTACATGACCGCTCTCTTTTAATTGGTAGGAAACTTCTGTTGTAGGGTTAAACGGGTTTGGGAAATTTGTTATATTATTTTCATTGATTGAAATTTGTGCATAAATACTATCGCCTTTTCCACGATTATGTTTGAACAGCATTTCTCCGATAAGTCCCCTCTACAGAATAATATGCTCTTACGTCATACCAAATAAGGTTATCGGTACTTGTATTATGAGTTACGGAATAATCATAATCGGTATAGATATAACTTGAAAGGTTATTATTTCTATTTACCGTTGCAATTTTAACTGCGCTGGTATTTTTCTTATGCCTCCAAATTTCATATTTTGTAACATTAGTATTAGGGTGCTGATTCCACATTACTTTAATCGGAGTTCCGACAGGATCACTATCGTTAAAGTGAAGATTTCTATAACCGTTGTATGGCCTTCCTGTAAAAGATGCTGTAAAATTTTTATTATCAGTTGGTGTTATAGTTCTACTTGAGCTTGTTACTCCATCGTTCCATTCTTTAAATAAATACTCTATTCCGTTTATTACTTGATAAACAGTTTCTACGGTAATACTATTAAATTGTAAAACATGATGTTCTATTGTCGGTGAGCTTTCTGTAATTCCATTTACTTTAATTGTACCGCCATTACCAACACCAACAAAGCTGTTTTTAAAAGTTAAATTGAATTGATTTAAAAAGTTGGCAGTATATGTTGCAGAAACAGCAGTTATTGAAGCAGTTTTGTTGCTTGCATAATAAGAGCCGTTTTTACTCCAACTCTGAAATTTTCTTAAATAATTGTCATAAGATTGGTTGTCTATTGCTTCCAGAGTATGAGGAAAGGTTGGTTCTCCAAAAATCTTTGTTAATCCGTTTGTCCCTATGTTTGTATGTAATGTGTTGTCTATTTTTACATTGCCGGCATTGAAGCTGTTCTTTACAACAACCGTTTTTACATTCCAATCTGCTTGGCTAACTAGAGTAAAAGTATTGTGGGTTGGATTAAGAGTAAAAGTATTGTTCTTAAAATACAAATGCTCATCCGGAGTTTGAGAATGTTCGCCTACGTGTATCTTTGCGTATTTATTATCAATAACAAAATAATATGTTTCTTCGTATTCCAAAGGCCCCATTGCATAAGCTGAATCCGACGTGCTTACCGGCTCTCCATCCATCCAAATAAAAGCATTGCCATATTGTTCGACTGTTGTGCTGGCGGTTATACCCATATCAACAATTTGCCAGTTAATATCATATACCGTAATCGTTACGCCCCCTCTCAAATTATCTAAATAGTCCGATACTCTAATCCACATCTCTCCTTCTGCTAATGGATTTGCAGAAATGTTTGTTAGAATAAATATTAACATAAAGAAAACTTGTTTGATTTTCATTTGAAACTCCTAAGTGTTTATAAGAATTAGTAAATTTGTTTTGCAAATAAAAATGGGAAGAACATAGTCCTTCCATGTTAGATGAGTAGTCTATTGTTTTTATTTGCTCTTTTGAGAAGTGGTGTGGCAGCACTACTTCTCTTTGTTTTCTATCCTATAGTTCTCCCTATTTTATTTTCCGTGTATTACAATTGTTTTCTGAGGATATCCACCCAAAAGTAGACCAACGATAAATGCCTCATCCGAATCTTGCCAAACACCAGTATAAACAACATCATTAAAATTAAGCTCTGATAATCTTATCCAGTCTGCACCATTGTAGTGCACAACCAAACTAAAATCCCCTACAGCTAAAATATCTTTTTCGCTTTTTTCACTAACACCTAAAACGGGGGATTCATATTCAAATATATTTGTCCAATAATTGCCGTTAAACTGAAATACTCCTCCAAAACCACAGGAATAGAGACGGTTTGAATTAGAACGATAGAAGTGGCTTGTTCCCCATTTCCATTCTGTATTTCCATAGACATCCTCAACAAGTGAATCGATTATCCCGAAACCGGTTCCGATTTTTTTTATTAAATAATGTGTGCCATATAAATTCCCTTTTAAGTATTTAATCCCCAAGACATATAAATCAGAATTGAATACAACCACATCGTTTAATGCCAATTTTTCATTCTCATTCAACTTAATTTTAACAGTATCAATATCCCAATTATTACCATCATAATGATAAACCAAACCGCCGGCTCCGCATGCCCATACGTTAGTCTCACTCTCTACAAATACCGAGTATATTTCGTTGTGTGATAGAGGTCCGTAAAGCCCGTTTTTTTGCTTTAATTTATGTTCTTTCCAACTTACTCCATCGTATTGCATTGCAAAACCACGATAAAAGTCTTCACCAGAACGCTTTCTAGATCCAACAGCCCACACGTTGTTAGAAGAAGAACCATGAATTGAGTAAAGAAAAAAACCACCTAATTTATTATTCAATCTTACAACCGCCCACTTTTTCCCATTATAATGCCACATTTGTCCATCTCCGGGATAAATTTGACTTCCACTATTATGACCTACTAAATAAATATCTTCTGCATTGGCTGCATACATTGAACGCATCAAATTCTGGAAAGCATCAGGTATATTAAGTGTATCCACAGTCCAAGTGTAATCCCTCGGGCTTTTTACCGGCGGCGGGTTAACCGGGTTATCTTTACAAGAGTAGAAAACGGAAATTAGAATTATTGCAGCTAAAGTAATTAGAATATATTTCTGTTTCATGTTAAGAGCCTTTTAATTATATAAATTTTGTTAAATAATAAGTTTTTAGTAAATACAAAATAATTTACCTTAGAGGTTAAAAAGGAATATGGATTTATTGGTGTCTCTTTTGGAATGAAAGGGAAAAAGGTATTACTAAAGCAAGTGCGTATAAAAAACAACATTAAAGTTACCCGCAAAAAAAGATTTACAAAAATAGTAAGCCGATTACTAATTACAATTACATTTCTCCTTTCAATAAAAAGTAACCGTAATAAAGTAATTATAAATTAAATAATCTGTTTCTTATATACATAAATTTATTTAATTACTATTCTAAACTTATAAAAAAAAAAAAATGCAAATGCAAGAGAAAAATATTCGCACTTTAAAAATGGGGTGCTTTTTACGAATGTAAAGTTTATTACTTTAATAATAAAGTTCTGTAAGAAGTTTTTAATTGTGTCTCCAAATCCAAGTTTAACAATTTAACAACTTCAGCAAATTCTTCTTCCCCTTGCCTTTCACTTATTCCATCTATTACAGTTTCAAGTTCTAAAAAGTCTCCCAAAGCTTTTACTCTATCAAGATGAACTCTTGTATGTTTATAAAGGAAGAATCTTCTTTCCTTTTCCACAACAACTTCAATATCAAAAAGAGTTTTAAGAAAATTCTCGGCATTATCACTCTTAATTTCCAGGATTTCATAATTACTCCACCTGGTTAAGGTATTTTCATCTCTAAGATATTTAATCAAATAAAATTCGCCATTTTGAATTCTTAATTTCAATAATCCGGAAGGAATTTTATAATAGATATCTTTCTGTTTGAATCTTTTTAACCGCTTTTTTTACAGCTTTCTTTTTGGCCGACTTCTTCGCTGCTTTTTTAACA
>BDSW01000265.1 GCA_002898175.1 bacterium BMS3Abin04 | reverse complement strand
AAAATAAAATTTGAGCTTCTTCCCCCAACATAGCTTCGAAATATCCCTAACAAGCATCGTAGATGCGATATTATGGTAATAACAATAAATAAACACTACAACATAAGCACCGGCGGAGCGACATTATGTTTTGCCGATAACGTTTGAAATGTTTGTTTTTTGTCCTTGTTTTTCTGTTTATACTCTTTTATACTTTCGCTCCTATGGAGCTTGTTTTTTTTCTCTTTAACTTTTCTACCATAATGTCGCTCCTAATGGAGCTTTTATTTTTTTCTCTATTACTTTTTTTACCATAGTATCGCTCCGATGGAGCTTGGTTGTTTCAAAATTAGTCTGATTTACCATAATGTCGCTCCTAACGGAGCTTTGTTATATATCTTTTGTTTTTTTCTATAGCCGTTTTAAACATTGTACAAACTATTAGTTTATGTTCAGAAGCCCAACTTTGCCAGAAGCCCAACTTTTCAAAAAAGTTGGGCTTCTTTTAGGGGGCTTCTCTTGGCATCTTTTAGTTCAATTGAGCTTCTCCTTTGCTACTTAACTAAAGAAGCTTTAAAATCAGTTGAGACGCCAATTGATTTAAATACTCGAAAGATTGTTTCAAAGCGTGGTTTTGCGCCTGGCGCTAATGCGTTGTACAGACTTTCTCAACCACTTATCAAATTACCCGGGTTTTCTGCAAAACACATATTACAACACGTTCGGATACTCTTTGTCAAGTCTTTTTACTGCTCGAAGAAGCCCGGATCAAGAAAGTATAGAAGATATTAGTTAAACGGCTAAAACCTTAGAGTTTATGGTTCGGCAAGTTGAAGAAATTATGCAGAAATTTAAGTTACATAACGAGTCGGGGAAATTAAAAATCTATAAAGAAAAACAAGCTGTAAACTGATGGAAAGAAGAACAACTTTTGTTTTGACATAATACAATTCCCCCAAAATTTTAAGAAAAAATATTTTTGTAATCATTCAAAATATTTATAAGTTTCAAATGTGAAAACAAAGAGCTGATCCGGAAAGACAGCTACTGAACTGAACAAAATTATTGTAAGGACTTGATCTAGGACAAGTACCTGTAATGCAAAAACAATACGAGTATCTTTTAATAGGCAGCGGAAGATTAGCTTCCCATTTATCCGCATATTTTAACGGGCTTGGTATCCCGTACTTAAATTGGAACCGTTCGGATAGTCATTCGCTTCAATCACTCATTCCCCAAGTTAATAAAATGTTATTGGCTATTACCGATAACAATATCGAACCGTTTATCAGGCATAACTTTAAAAAGTATAGTAACAAAACAATAATTCATTTCTCCGGTAGTTTGTCTATAGAAGGAATTGAAAGCGCACATCCCTTAATGACGTTTTCGGATAAAATTTATTCATTGGAGTTTTATAAGACCATTCCTTTTATTACGGAAAAGGGAAAGAAACCTTTCACAGACCTATTCCCGGAATTATCAAACCCATCGTTCGTAATAGACTCCGAACAAAAACCTTATTATCATGCTTGGTGTTCAATTGCCGGGAATTTTACAACAATACTTTGGCAGAATTTTGAAGAAAGATTGCAGGATAAGTTTGATATTCCCAAAGAAGCGGCGGTTCCCTATTTACAAAAAGTTATGGAGAACATAATTGAAAGTAGTCGTCCGCTTACGGGTCCTTTTGTAAGAAAAGATTTTTCCACAATTGAAAAGCATAAAAAAGCATTGAAGGAAGATGCTTTTATAAATATTTACGAAGAATTTTATTCATTCTATTTTAATAACTATTTGAAAAAAGAGGAAGAAAATGAAAACGGTTGATGGGTTTCATAAAATGAAAGTTGAGCGGAAAAAAATTTCAATGGTTACATGCTATGATTTCTGGACTGCAAAAATTATTGACGATAGCGATATTGACGCAGTACTTGTTGGGGATAGCGCTGCAATGGTTATGCACGGTTTTGAAACTACCGTAAATGCGGATGTTGAAATGATGACTTTTCATACGGCAGCGGTTAGCCGGGGACTGCGCAATAAATTTTTAGTAACCGATTTACCGTTTTTAGCGCATAAGAAAGGCAGAGATTTTCTCGTTCAATCAGTTGATAAAATTTTTAAAGCCGGAGCGCAAGCCGTAAAAATTGAAGGTGCCGGAGCGAATCTACCGGATATAGAATATTTAGTAAAAAGTGGAATTCCCGTGATGGGTCATTTGGGATTAACACCGCAATCCGTACATCAACTGAGCGGGTTTAAACTGCAGGGCAAAAGCGAAGAAAAAGCAGCGCGGATTTTGGAAGATGCGAAGTTGCTTGAACAAGCCGGTTGCTTTTCAATAGTTTTGGAAATGGTGCCGTCTGACTTGGCAAAAAAAATTACAGATAAATTAAATATTCCCACTATCGGAATTGGAGCAGGTAAATTTACTTCCGGACAAATATTGGTTCTGCAAGATTTACTCGGAATGTCAAAAACATTCAGTCCTAAATTTTTACGAAAATATTCGGACGGGTACGAAATTTTTCAGAAAGCATTAAATTATTTTTCCAATGATGTTGTAAATAATAAATTCCCGTCGGAGAAGGAAAGTTTTTGATGGAAATCATTAAAAAAGCTGAAGAGTTAAAAAACACTTTACGAAAGACAACTCCCGGGAAAATAGGTTTTGTTCCTACTATGGGCGCTTTACATCAAGGACACGTTAAGATCGGAA
>BDSW01000264.1 GCA_002898175.1 bacterium BMS3Abin04 | reverse complement strand
ATAACTCTTCCGCTTTAGCGAATGAAATAATTGATCTTGTGAACAATCAAGAAAGATTAAGTGCATTATCAAAAGCAGCTTTAGAATGGTCTAAAAATTTTAATTGGGATATTTCAGCTGAACATTTATTGAAAAAAGTTTACGAATGGTATCCGCAATTAAATAAATAAAGACATATTACCGTTAAATGCTACGAATTATTTATGAACTATAAAAATTATTTTTTATCAAATCAATTAACTAATCCAAGTTATAATTTCTTATATTTTAGAATTGGACTAAAATATTTCTTTTAACTATGAGCTACAGAGACCAAAAAAAATATTTCGAAAAACTAAAAAGATACGAGAGACATTTTGAGCCAAAAGAGAGGCGGGATTATAATATGCTTCTTAAGAGGCATAAAGACGATGAAGATTTAGATAGATTATCGTTAGAGCGATTAAGAATACTTTACGAAAAATATTTTGTTCAGAGAGAAAAGAAAAGTTTTGACGATATTTTTAAGAAAAATGATACTGAATAAAATTTATTATTTATCAAGTTTATAAAGAATTTTAATTACAAAAAAAATAATTTATTGAATAATGAGGAGATAATGGACGCAAAAAGACTGAATAGAATTATTGGATTTTTTGTATTTGTAATAGCGCTTTTCACATTTTTTTCAACCGTACAACCCTCGGTTTCCTTTTGGGATTGCGGGGAATTTATAGCTTCATCTTACGGGTTGCAGGTACCCCATCCGCCGGGAACACCTTTTTTTATTCTAGTCGGCAGAATTTTTTCCATGATACCTTTCGTATCAAATATCGGGTTGAGAGTAAACACAATTTCCGTACTTACCAGTTCATTTGCTATTCTGTTCCTTTATTTGGTTGCTGTTAAAGCAATTGAAAATTGGAAAGGAAAAAATTATAAAAGTTTATTTGATGCTATCCTAACTTATTCGGCTGCTGCAATCGGCGCTTTGTCATTAGCTTTTAGCGATACATTCTGGTTTAATGCCGCTGAAGCTGAAGTATACGCATCCGCTACATTTTTTATAGCAATTGTAACTTGGCTGTTAATGATATGGAATGAAAAAGCAGATGAACCGGACAGTGAAAAATATTTAATAATGATAGCTTATCTCATTGGTGTTTCAACCGGCGTTCACTTAATGTCACTCCTCGCATTAGTGTCAATAGTAATGGTTATTTATTATAAAAAATATTTGACCGACGAAGTTACATATATAAAAACAACCTATATTTTCTTAGGGCATATTGTAGTAGTTTTAATTATCGGCGCTGCACTTTGGGCTTCTACCAGTAACGTAGCACCGTCACAAGATGCTATTAAAGCATTCGATTCAAGATTTTTAATGATTGAAGTTGCTGCCTCTCTTATTTATATGGGTATCTTTTACAAAAAGATCTTACAGAAAAATTCAATTTATATTCCGCTTATAGTCGGCGGAATAGTTTTGGCAATTGTTTATCCGGGAATTCTAAAATATTTTCCTATTTTAATTGCCGCTGTTTCAGGCAGTGATTTTGTAATGAATATAGTTGTAATAGCTATTCTCTTCGGTGTTGTCGGTTATATAATTCATTGGGCAGGTAAGAATCAAAAAGAAACAATTAACCTTGCCGCTAAAGCTTTTCTATTTGCCGTATTAGGATTTACTTCTTATACAATGATAATAATTAAAGCTAATGAAAATCCGCCGATAAACTTAAATAATCCTGATACGGTACCCCGTTTAGTTTCCTACTTAAGCCGCGCGCAATACGGGATTCAACCGACTTTTAAAAGAAGGTTTTCGCAGGAAAAACATCAGCAAGGAATATATAAGAATTATTCCAGCGATTTAGACTTCTTGATCAGATACCAAATGGGACACATGTTTCACAGATATCTTTTATGGAATTATGTAGGAAGAAATTCCACTGTTCAAGATTCAGGTGTTAATTGGTCAGAGTTTTTTGCAATACCTTTCTTGCTTGGTTTATTCGGACTCTATTACCAATTCCGTAGAGATTGGAAACTGGGATCGGCATTTTTGATGATGTTTATATTCCTGGGATATCTTACTGCATACTACCAAAACCAGCAGCAGCCTCAGCCCAGAGAAAGAGATTATTTTTATGTCGGTGCGTTTTTTGTTTATTCACTCTGGATTGCTGTTGGTATGAGAGGAATATTCGATTTAATATTTGAACAATTTAAAGATAGTAATACTGCAAAAATTCTTGCAATAATAGCTATTATTATCGGGTTCCTTCTTGTTCCTATAAATATGCTGAAAGCAAATTATCATACCCATGACCGCTCAAGAAATTATTTACCGTGGGATTACGCATATAATATTCTTCAAAGTGCATCACAGAATGCAATCTTATTTACAAACGGAGATAACGATACTTTCCCCGTTTGGTATTTACAAGATGTTGAGGGTGTAAGAAGAGATATAAGAATAGTAAACCTTAGCCTGCTGAATACTCCTTGGTACATTAAACAATTAAAGAACCAAACTCCATACGGAGCCGAGAAAGTACCGTTTAGTTTTAGCGATAAAGAAATTGACAGGATAGGACCGAGTCGTTGGGAAACCAGGACGATGCGTATTAAAGTTCCGGAATGGGTTTATAAACAATATGGCTTGAATGATACGTTAAAAATTAAAGGTAAAAAAGAAATACCGGATTATAAAGAAATTTATAAGAAATATGGTCTTGTTGATACTTCTCTTATAAACAAAAAAGAAATAGTCTGGAAAATGAAAAACACAGTTCAATACGGAAAGGTAAAAGCCATTCGCGTTCAAGATATAATGACACTCGATATTATAAAAGCGAATAAATGGAAAAGACCTATCTACTTTGCCGTTACTACAGGTTATAATCAGATAAATCTGAATAATTATTTAGTGGTTGAAGGAATGGCTTATAAATTAGTCCCTTTCAAACATTCTCCGAATGACGAAGTAATAAATCCGAAAATAATGAGTGAAGATTTACTTGATGAACCTTCCGGATTCAGCAAAACTTATAAACCGGGATTTAAATTCAGAGGATTAAATGATTCAACTATTTTCTTCGATGCACTCCATAGAGGTTATACTAATAATTACAGAATGGCATACTTCAGATTAGTTAACTATTATTTAATTAAAGAAAAGAATAAGCAAAAAGCCTTGGAAGTTTTAAATACTATGGAACAAAAAATTCCAAGGGAAGTTATTCCTGTTGATTACAGGTTATTAAACGATATTGCAACTCTATATTTAAGAGCAGGAGATTTTGAACATTATAAATCAATTGCAAAGGATGTAGAAAAAACAGCGCTGAAGCAAATTGAAAATAACCCTACAGCAAGCTTAAACAGTCCGTATAACCCGTATCAATTGTTAATGGAAGTTTATGATAATTTGAAAGAATATGATAAACTTGTCGGTATACTTGAGAAAGTTCAAGCGTTAGTGCCGAACGATCCTAGAATTAACCAGTTAATTAACAGGTATAAAAAAATGGCTATTGCACAAGATACTGCACAAGTAAAATAGTATAGTAAAATTATTTAAAAGGGGCATACATAAAGCTGCCCCTTTTATTTTAAGCTCTCAGATAAGTACCTAACTATTTCTTCAATATTACTAAAGTGTTTTACAACTCCGGTTTTTCTACCTTCAAATTTCATCCTATTATCAATTTCTTCAACCACCGGTTTCCACATTTTACCATGACAACCAATAGGTTTTAGTTCAATTATATTTTTGTTAATATATTCCCAAACAACGGATAATTCAACAAGTGTTCCCGTACCTCCTCTTAAAACAATATACCCGTCAGCTATTTCCACCAACTTATCTATTCTTTCAAAAAGGGTCTTTGCAATTATTTCTTCAGTAAGATATTCGGAAGGATTGCGTTCAAATGTTTTAACCGTTATTCCAATTGCTCTAGAGCCGGCTTCCACAGCGCCTTTGGAAACGGCATCCATTATTCCATGATAACCGCCGGAACAAACATCAAAATTATTTTGAGCCAATAACTTTCCTAATTTGTAAGCTGTTTCATATTCTTCTTCGCCGGGATTAGGTATGGAACTTCCGAATACCGTAATTATTTTTCTCATCTATTCTCCTGAAATTTGGACAATGATATTCCTGTTGCGCGACTTGTTATCAAAATCAACTAATATTATTTGCTGCCATGTTCCCAATAACAAATTACTATTGCTGAACGGTACGATAAACGAAGCGCCCTGTAGTGCTGCCCTGATGTGCGCATAACCATTTCCGTCGTGCCAAGTGTTATCATGCTCATAACTAATATTGGAAGAAACTATTTTCTCCATAAATTCAGGATAATCTTTCAGTAATCCCGGTTCAAACTCAATTGTCGTAATTCCTGCTGTAGAACCAGGTACAAAAACTAATGCGCTTCCTTCCCGAATACCCGAGCGGATCACTAAACTTTGAACTTCGGATGTGATATCTAAGATATCATTGTGACCTTTAGTCTTAATGCCGAACTGTAATGTTTTTATTTTCATTTTGCCTCTAAAAAATAATATCCGGTTTATTTTTGCATCCAAAATATTATTTTCTTTCCATAAATCAAACATTCTGAATTCATCACTAATTTTGTTGATTTTTCATAGAAATATTTTTAACTAAATTACAGAAGGAAAGCTTATGAACACACAAAATTATATTGCGCTCGAAGAAAAATACGGAGCAAATAATTACAATCCGTTAAATGTAGTAATTAATAAAGCACAAGGTGTTTAGGTTTATGGTGTTGACGGTAATAAATATATGGATTGCTTAGCGACTTGCTTGGCAGTTAATTAAGGTTATTAGCGCGAGCGGAATATATTATTACAATTATTCGAAACATTGAAAAAATTTGTACGACAACCGATACCCGGTTTAAAAAAGCTGAGAAAATAATTTATTCACCGCTCACATTCCCAATTTTTCTTTTGCATCGTCGGTCATTAATTCCGGAGTCCACCGCGGTTCCCAAACAAGGTTCACGTTAACATTTTTGTCCGGCTCTGCTTGCAGTAAAATATTATTAACCCACTCGGTTATACTGCTGTGCATAGGACAGCCCGGTGTTGTAAGCGTCATTGTAACATTAATTGATTCTTCGTTTACTTCAACTTTATACACTAAACCGAGTGATACAATATCTAAACCTATTTCGGGATCGATGACCCTTTTTAGTAATTCAAATACTTTTTCTTCTGAAATCATTTTACCCCTATTTTCTTAAAATCGTTAATATATTAAAAGTAAAAATCAGTGAACCGAAAAACATTAATCCAAATGAAAAAAGTAAGGCAATCCGGCTGTTAAAAATAAAAGAAGCTGTTGTTGCTATAATCGCGGTTGTCATTAAATAATAACTCACCAGCGCATACTTTTCGTTGAACATATCTTTCAGCATTGGAACCGGTTCAAGTCCTACTTTACTGCTGTATTTATGATACCAAGCCAGGAAAGGAACTATTTTATACATTTGTCCTACTATTAACATGGACAAGTATCCGTAAAGAACAAGATATCCGAAAACAAGATAAATATTCGGTATCCCGCTAAGGTCTATGAATGAGAAGATCAAACCGAACAGAGTTACAATTCCCAGCATATAAAAAGAAAAAATCGAATACTTTATACCTATATCCCGTTTTTTTCTAAGCCTGTTTTTATATATCAAATATACTTGGAATAAAAAGAAAGCAATACCTGCTGCTATAAACAAAGTGCTGCCAAGTATTTCAATTATATTATTCTCAAAATGAAAAAAAATGTTGATTCCTACCAAACCTATATTAACCAGCCAGAACGCCCATTTGCTGCTTTTCATGGAATAACCGTGCGAAAGTGTAAACATAGGAATCAATTTATAAGAAACACCCATTACTACCATTGTTACCCAGCCTATTACAGCTACTTCTGCATGCAGTTTCAAATATTGCAGATGATTTATGCTGATATAAGGATGCCATAAATTATAGGCTAACAAGAATCCTGCAATTGCAGTTATTATTAAATAAATCAAAGCTGAAATTAAGTACCAACCGGTAATATTCCATTTTTTCACATGTATAAATGTTCCTACCATATTAACTGCGAAGATCAGTACGGCAATATTAAGAAGAACAGCTGATGCATTAAGATGCAGACCCGTATCAGAATTCCAGAAGCCGGTTACAAACCCAATCATTCCAAGTAAAAAAATCCAAAACTGAATATCGGCAAGTTTTTCACTGAATAATTTTGTTTCAAGCACAACGGGAACTAATTGAAACATTGCACCGAATATTGTCATTGAAATCCACCCTAAAGTAAGCAAATGGGTTATAGCAAGTATTTTCGGCTGGAAATAGAAACCCGTAATATCTTTATAATTTAACATCAAAAGAAAATTTAAAATTACAAAATCAATTATAGCGGCAATAAAATATTTTGCTACTATTTTGAATGGTGGTGCATATGTCGTAGTAATAGAGTTAGATTGCAATACTTTGTCCTATCCTTTTTTCTTTATTATAACAATTTTAAAATAATCTTCATTTATCTTTGTACAAAACGCCCGGTAACCTCTTTCTTCCAATTTAGGATACAGCATCAAAGGTTCGCGATGGTGATGCATAAGCAAAACGGTTTTATCATCTATCTTAGAGAGTGCTTCCAAAACTTTAACCATAGGTTCGGGGGGTTCTAATTCGCGTACATCAATTTCAATAATATTTTCAAAATCGGCAATGTTTATCTCATCATTAATATGTGGTGTTATTTCTTCGTCAGTTACATTTAACTTGCTGTCTCTATAAAAATAAATTTTGAAAACATCATCTTCTTTTTCGGTTTTATGTGCGTATCCTTTTCTTCCCAGCACGGTATAAAGCGGAATAGGTTCAAACGAATTTATCAACAAAAGAACTTCATCATCTTTTAATTCATTTACTTTTGCTAATATAAACTTTAATGGATCTTTTCCGCCGGCAATTATAGGTCTTACATCAAAAGTTACAACTTTATTTTGATCAATTTTATACGAATTTTCATGCATTTTATCATCTCCCTTAACGGTTTTTTCTTCATTTTTATTTACAGAATTTATTTCTTCCGAAAATTTGTTAACTAAATTATTTAGTTTGGATAGCAAAATATTTACATCTACATTTGCTATCCGTGCAGCTTGCTCAACATTTACTCTGCCGGCTAAAGCCTTTTTCAATATTGGATTCTTTAATTTTCTGAAGTGCGGACTAACCTTTATCAGCACCTCAATAGCCTGTGGATATTGAGTAAGTAATTTAGATATTTTTAACTCTTTTGTAATCATAAAATATACTCATTTTATATTCCCTCAAGCAATTTTCTTGATATTCACTCGCCACACTTCAGGACCTTGTTCAACATATTCCCACTCAAAAGTGCCTTTTCTCTCAGCTTCCATTTCATAATATAAAGGCTTAGGATCGTGATCGTTAATAAGTTGAAAAGCATCGCCGGTATTTAATGCTTCAAATGTTGAAAATATTGTTGAATGCTTTTCCCTTGGAATAATTGGTCGGATATCGAGTTCCTTTATTTCAGATGTCATTTTGTAATTCCTTTCTTGTTAATGATTATCTCTTTTACAATTGAAAACTAATACCGTAGAATGAAATCTTTCTTGACTTAAGTCAGATTGGTGACGTTTTAAGCAAAGATTATTACGGAGTTAAAAAACATCTTTTATTACTTTGCAAGTTCTTTAAGCCTTTTCAAATCTTGAATAAATATCACTTTGCCGTGCATTCTAAGAATCTTTTCATTCTGAAGTTTACGAAAAGCTCTCGAGAGTGTTTCAGTAACTGTTCCCAAATACGAAGCCGTTGTTGATCTCGGGATGGTCAATTTAACAAACGGTTCCGGCATGTTTTCACTTTCCTTTAACTTTATTTCTTTAATTAAATATTTTGCCAGTCTGTTAACTACTTCCTTTGTTGATAAATCTTCAATTTGATTAACCAAAGATTTCAATCGTTTTGCAAACCCGGATAGCATTTTTAATGATATTTCGTGGTTTTCTTTTATCAATTTTAAGAATTCTTCTTTCGGAATGAAAATCACAAGACAATCTTCAAGGCATTGTGCACTGACCGGATAATCTATTCCTTCGAACAAAGGGATGTCCGCAAACACCGTGAAAGGTTTTATAATATGTACAACCGTTTCGTCTCCCTCCGAGCTGGTCTTAAAGACTTTCACAGAACCTTCAAGCAAAATGTAAAATCCTGAATAAAAATCTCCCTCAATAAATAAACAATTGTGCTTTGAAATTTTTTTGAGTTTACAAATAGAAACAACATCGCGCAAGTGATCACCACTCAGCTCAGAAAATAACGGCACACTGGTAATAGATTCTATATGCTTATTTAATTCATCCATAAGTTTATTCTTACAAAAGTGGTGGCTATACCATAGAAAAATATACGAAATATTTTGTTAATGAAGATAAGTTTAAATAAATTTCCAATAAGGTGATAATTTAAATAATACCAAAAAGGTGTTTGTAAAAACACAGACATGCAGCGCAACGTTTTTATTGTGTGGGTAAATTACTTACCTGCATTAGACTCAAGATATTCTTTTAAAGCCATTGCATTATTAAAAGAATGTTCTTTAGAACCGTACAACAAAGTAACAGTTTCCTTGGCAATAGAATTTAATAGATTGTCAACTTCGCTGCTATTCTCACGGAGTTCGGTAAAATAGCGGAATTTAAACTCGTGCCATTTATCCGGATCGTGTCCGTACCATTTACGTAGTTCGGTGGAGGGAGCGATACTTTTTGCCCAAATATCAAGTTTTGCTGCTTCCTTAGGCAAGCCGCGAGGCCATAAGCGATCAACGAGAATTCGTTTTCCATCTGCCTGTTCCGCTAAATCATAAACACGCTTTACTTGTATTTTCATTGGACTCATATCAAATACACAATTGTGTTGCTTTTCATCCGGTCGCTTACTAAAGCTTACAACATTAGTCACTCCAGGAATAGCAGTTGTTAAGGATGATTTTATATTTTCACAATTAAATTTATTAAATGCCATCTGAGTTATGCCCGGTCTTTGAAATAAACAAAAAGAGCAAACTCACGTATACCTTTTACAAATTGTCTTTCGGATTATTAATTTATCAGGAACTCAGCTCGGTTTTCTCTTAAAAGAGAGAAAGATAATTGTAAAATTCTAAAATAAATTTAAATAGTGTATACCTCAATTCGTTCGTTTACTTGTTACAGAAAAAACTTATCATTACTCAATTAATCTTAGCCAAAAGAAATACTATTACAGTTGTAATAGCGATTAACTATGATCAGGAATCATTGCTTATCTTTTTCTTATAAAGATTAATAAAGAAAAGAAGAAAACTCACAATTAGCAATATAATTGCAGAAACAATAAAATATTGTTCGGGTGAAAAAGAATTTGTTTCAATTTGTGCACGGTTTACTCCATTTAAATGTAAAATATATGCTTCCAAATGAGATATTTCTTTTTGTGTAAGAGTATGTGAATCTCCGTAATCGAACATTTTCAAAGCAGGTGTTCCAGGGGGAGTAGAACCGTGCTGAATAATTCTGTCGATATTATTTGCAAAAATTTGTGGATTTTTGTTGTACAACCCTCTGTCAATTGGATTCAGCGGAGGTACCTCACCTGATAATGAACCTGGATTAGAAATTCCGCCTTTTCCATTTATGCCATGACACGACTCGCAATTCCGTAGAAACAATAAATCACCATGTGCAATGTTGCCTATCATACCGGCGGCAAGTTCCGGAGGACCTAACTTTTTCCCGTTTTTGATTTCAACTTGCTTTACACCGACTTTTTTTGATGTCGATTTATTAATCTTATTCAGTTTTTGTACTAGAAGAGTATCTGCGTTGCGACTCGGATTAACCGGAGGAACTGTATTTGGTGCATGGCGATTCAACAGAAAATCTACCAGATCACTTAATTGTTTTTTGCTCAACATTGTATAAGGCGGCATTATGGAATTAGGATAATTCTTTTTCGAAGCGAGCAACTGCCTAATAATCCATTTTTTCGAACGACCTCTCTGCCATTCGTTAGTCAAATCGGGACCTATTTTTCCTCCTTTTCCGCTTATACTATGACAGGCAATACAGCCGTATGTCTCAAATACTTTTTCCCCTGATACTACTGAAAGCGATGATTTTTTCAAATTGTTTATAACAGGTTTGGTGGACTGTTGATTCTCGGGAGGATGACTATAGTATCCAATAAACGTTAAAACCAATATTGAAGTAACTAGTACTAAACCGCTTAATATTATTGGTAACCGCTTCAAAGGATTATGTTCCGGATTGCGATCTAAAAAAGGAACTAACAACAACAGCAGAACCACTACCGTTGGTATTCCTACCGTGCCTATAATTTCTAATGAGCCGGGAAAAAATTTAAGCGTTTCATATAAGAATAAAAAATTCCATTCCGGCTTAGGAGTAAATGATGTATCTAACGGATCGGCTGGCCCTGTAAAAGGAGGGGGATTGAATGCCGAAAGGGCAATTAATAATAATAAGATTAAAGTTACTACAATAATATCTAAGGCAACCTGGTCCGGCCAAAAAGCGCCGGAAGTTTTTCTTTTCTTATTTGACCAGGGTCCAACACTTCCAAAATTTCTAAATGCAGTTAAATGCGCTGCAATAATTATTATTGCAATGCCGGGAATAATAGCCGTGTGTAAAATAAAAAACCGGGATAGAGTCAGCTGCCCCATAAAGTTCCCACCGCGAAGGAGAGATTCAAGAACACCCCCGATGAAAGGGATCGTACTTGCGATGCTTGTTCCCACTTCAGCCGCCCAATACCCTCGTTCGTCCCATGGAAGAGCAGCTCCCGTAAAGCTCATTCCAATAACTAAAAACAGCAGAAACACACCGATCAACCATGTGATTTCACGCGGTTTTTTATAAGCGCCCCAAACAAAAACTCTAACCATGTGTAATGCTATTAAAACAATCATAGCATTCCCGCCCCAATAGTGCAACCCGTGAATTAACCAACCATAAGGAACAAAAATACGCAGATAGCTTAAACTGTTATATGCATGATCCACAGTAGGGACATAATAAAACAACTGCCAAACTCCAGTAACAACCTGAAGCGCAAAGACAAACAATGTGGCACTTCCAAGTGTGTAGAAAAAACTTGCACCTCCTGGTATTTCTTCATCCAAACCTACCTGGAGCATTATCTTTAAGGGAATTCTTTCGTTTATCCATTGCCAAATCTTTGAGACCATTTCTAGTCTTCCATCACAATTTTTTGAGGTATTCCAACTTTGAATCTCTCCCATAATACATATAACTCATTGTGTTGTATTTTTTTAGGAAGTGTATCGAGACCCCGCGGGGCGGGTCCTGAAATTACCTTTCCATTAATATCGAATACACTATTGTGACACGGACAAATAAACAATTTCTGTTTTGAATTCCATGCATATCTGCATCCGAGATGAGGGCAAATTGGTGAAAAGACCGTGATGTCAAAATTTGATCTTTTTATAACCCAGGCATCTTGCGGTTCTACACTTTTTATAAAGGCATCTGTTTTTGCGGTTACAAAATTTAGATTGACAGGGTTGAGAATTGGAACTGTGTTAATAGGGGTTAATCTGGAAAATATTTTGTTTTTTACTTTATTAACAGTCCCCAGTATTGACGCAATTAACGGAATACCTAAAACAAAAGCAATAAAGCCCGAAAGTGTTCCACTTAAAAGTATAAAAAAACCACGCCGCGATAATTCTTTTTTTGAAATATTTTCAGTATTTCTTTCTGTCATATTTGTTCCCTTTACAATTGTGTTTGCTGCAAAAACTAACGTGTCGCTCTCCCCAGAGTAAACAATCTTAATTTTAGCAAAACGAAATTCTTCTCCAAATGTACAGGGATCAGAATAACAATTTTCTAATTGTACAACAGATTGCAACCGACCTTTAATTATGTAAAAAGTCTGTAATAAAGGAGGTTTAATAAATATATTTCGTTATCACAAACCTTTATCTCAATAAAAACTATTCTTCAATTATTAATCAACTTAACTTATTTTATTTAATATATTTAAAAAGTACAAATTTTCTTTAACAACTTGAAAACTACAAAACTATGAGAATTATTAAATCTTTATTAAATTATAGAATCAACTTAAAACATAAGCCAACTGTTCACATAAAGCGTATTATTATCAGAAGCATTTCTTCCGCTTCCATCGTAATTATTACTGCTGCCGTTAAATTTATTATAAGCTACGTATTGAAGGGCGAACTGAGTATTTAACCAGGGAATAAAAGTTACCTGCAAAGTAAATCCGTTACTGTTCGGAGAACCATTATTACTTCCTTCAACTTGATCAGGAACATATAGTTTGTTATCGTTATCCCCGTTTATATTAAAGTACCCAACGGTAACCGAGTAACCGGCATTAAAGTTATAACCCGCATCAACTTTTAGAGAATTAAGAACATTTGATGCATTAGCCGAACCACCGGATCCATGAGTAGCATCTAAGTTCTGTTTTTCATATATATAATTGGCGTGGGCGATTAAGCTGCCGGAATTGAAGGAATTCTCGTATTGTGCATCGAATGCAAGGTCAGTATATTTATCCTTTTCTCCTGTAATCCCAACAGGATAAATCTGCGGGGTAATTCCGTATGTTCCAACTTCAACATATTGAGTTCCCCATTGATGCTGCAACGCTAATCTCCAATATGGTGCAACCGAACTGATTGTATTAGACGAAGATGCATTTGGGGGTACGGGTCCTCCCTGCACGACAGAACGATAAGCGCTTACCTCGGCGTATATGAAATTGTTATACATCGCATAAGTTCCGAAACCGATTACATTCATCATAGACTCTAACACAGTGCTGACCATCGGTGTTGGAGCCACACCGGAGCCAATAAACGGATAAGACCACATGGGCACGGTACTCCAAACATCTTGCATAGTTGGTGCGTTGTTTAAACTAACTCCATATAATAAATCCTTATCATTAATAGATGTGTGATTAGCGTAACGAATGTCCGTCATATCTAATCCGATCGTACCTTCCTGATCATCATAACTAATTTGAACAAAAGCGCCAATATGAGGAGTAATAGCTCCGGCAAGATATATCCCTAATTCTTGCGGGAATTCAATTACGTTGTTCTGCTCGCCGGGAACATTTGAAGCTATCGAAGTATATGATGTTTGAAAACTTACTGAAACCGGCAGTGAATTTAATAGCTGAAGACTTGATTTGTTTTCCTCTGTTGATTTAATTGTTGCTATACCTGTCATTGTATATCCGTTCAATTTAAAAAATCTGCCGAAAGGATTTAATTCCGGGAATTTGTAGTGACAAGAACTGCAAGGCAGATTTGTTTGACGGGAGAAACTCGGAATTGATAAAACAGTACTACTGAAAAACATTAAAATTATTACGATGAAAGCCGGAACAATTTTTAAATTTTGTATATTATTGAACATTTTAGCCCTCCTAATTTATTTATAAAAAACCATATATCAAATTACCCTTTAATTCAATATACAAATGAATGCAAATAACTTACACATAAATGTTAAAACTTACAATGAGAATGAAATAAATAAATATTTCACATTCATGTGTCCAAATAAATCTATCTTATATATTTAATTTAAGTAATTAGAATAATTATTATTATAAAACTAACTTATATTATTTCTCACTTATTTTACATCCCGGATTCATCAATCAAAAGTAGAGTTTTAACTTAGAAGAGCCTGGCCGGTTGCCGGATTCCACCTGTCTTTAGCGATAGTCTTTCAGCAATCCGGGCTTAAATTCAATTCTCATAATTCCCGCTATGGAACCACGTACAAAAACCGATGCATTCCCTTTTCTAATCTCCGACCGATTCACTAAACTTTGGACATAGTATCCAAGACGTCATTATGCCATTTGGTTTTAATGCTAAATTCTAATGTCTTGACTTTAATCGTACCTCAAAAATAAATTTAATTTAACAAAAAATTAGTAATCTCTAACTTATCTTAACAATTAAAATATTATCTTCCGGTCATAAATAAAACATTCGGAACTCATTACTAATTTTAATAATTTTTCATAGAAAATTTTTTAACTAAATTACAGAAGGAAAGCTTATGAACACACAAGATTATATTGCACTCGAAGAAAAATACGGAGCAAATAATTACAACCCGTTAAATGTTGTAATTGATAAAGCACAAGGTGTTTGGGTTTATGATGTTGACGGTAATAAATATATGGATTGCCTAGCAGCTTACTCTGCAGTTAATCAAGGCCATTGCCACCCGCGTATTGTTAAGGCGCTTAAAGATCAAGCCGATAAAGTTACACTTACATCGCGAGCTTTCAGAAATAGTCAGTTACCGCTCTTTTATGAGGAGCTTGCCAAACTAACCGGATATGAAATGATTCTACCGATGAATTCAGGAGCCGAAGCTGTTGAAACCGCATTAAAAGCGGCACGGAAATGGGGTTACAAAATAAAAGGCGTAGAAGAAAACAAAGCGGAAATTATTGCTTGCACAAATAATTTTGCCGGCAGAACCATAACCATCATCAGTTTTTCCACGGAGGAACAATATAAAGACGGATTCGGTCCTCTTACACCGGGATTTAAAATTATTGAATATGGTAACACAACAGCGCTTGAAGAAGCTATAACACCAAACACCGTAGCATTTATAGTTGAACCGATCCAAGGTGAAGGCGGAGTAATAGTTCCTCCCGAAGGATACTTAAAAGATACTTATGAAATCTGTAAAAATAATAACGTCCTATATATAACGGATGAAATACAATCCGGTTTAGGAAGAAGCGGTAAATTATTCGCTCATCAATACGAAGGAATTACACCGGATGTTGTAACAATAGGGAAAGCCCTTTCCGGCGGCTTGTATCCTGTTTCGGCTGTTTTATCTAATAAGGAAATTCTGGGTGTTTTTAATCCCGGCGACCATGGCTCAACTTTCGGCGGAAATCCCTTAGGGGCGGCGGTTGCCGTTGAATCTCTTAAGGTTCTAACGGAAGAAAACATGATTCAAAATTCCTTTGAATTGGGAAAATATTTTAGAGAAAAACTCCGCACTGTTAATTCAAAACATGTTAAGGAAGTCCGGGGGAAAGGATTATTTATTGGTGTTGAACTCTTTCCCGAAGCAAAAGGAGCAAGAAGATTTTGCGAAGCTTTACAAAGTAAAGGAATTCTTGCTAAGGAAACACATGAAAATGTGATTCGTTTTGCTCCGCCTTTGATAATTACAAAGGAAGAAATTGATTGGGCAATGGAACGAATTGAAGAGGTTTTATTAATGGATTAGAATCACTCATGTAAACCAAGTTTTTAAAGAAACTTGGTTTACAATTTTTAAAGCCTTTCCTCGTTAAGCCATTGATCAATTGTCATTTTTAGGAAGTTTATATTTATCGGCTTAGCAATATAATCATCCATACCGGCAGCTAAACATTTCTCTCTATCTTTCATACTGGAGTGAGCCGTTACAGCAATTATTGGAATATTATTTACAGGCGGATCCATTCCTCTAATTGATTTTGTGGCATCTAATCCATTTATATCGGACATTTCAATATCCATAAGCACAAGGTTGAATTTACCGGACTTAACTGCCTCTATTGCATCATAACCGTTATTTACAGAATCTACATAGTAACCTGACTCGCGCAATAATTTTAGTTCAACTTTCTGACTAATAGGATTATCTTCAACAAGTAGTAGTCTCTTTTTATTATTTCCGTCCCTTTTATTTATTGGAAGCTGGATTTTTCTGTCATCAATATTATTTTCTATAGGTTCAACAGTTTCTTGTTCTTCTCTTGCATCATTACTCTCCTCAATAATTTCGTCATATTCAAGATCATTATCTATACTAAATTCTTTATCCAAGCTAAGCACTACAGAAAACATAAACTTGCTGCCTTCATCTAATTTGCTTTCAACAGAGATATCACCTTTCATAATATTCACAAATTCTTTACTAATCATCAATCCTAAACCTGTGCCTTCATTAGCCGAAAGAGTGGAATTATCAAGACGAGTAAAAGGTTTGAAAATTGCCTTAATCTTTTCCTCTGAAATTCCTTTACCGGAATCGGTAATGCTAGTAAGTATTTTTATTATAGCTTCAGTTTTACGCTGAATATCAACTTCTATAGTAATTCCACCTTCATCGGTAAACTTAACTGCATTGTTTAATATGTTCACAAGGACTTGTCTGTATTTTGTGGCGTCTCCATAAAGTTTCATTGGTATATCCGGTGAAGCTTTTAGCTTAAGTTCCAAACCTTTTTCCCTTGCTAAAGGTGAAACAATCGTAATTCCCTTTTTTACCTCTTCAATTAAATTGAAATCCGAAATCTCCAGCTCCATTTTACCGGCTTCAATTTTTGAGAGATCTAAAATATTATTTATGATATCCAACAAAGACTCAGCCGACATTTTAGCATTACGTGCAAAATCCTTTAGTTCATTTTCGCTTTCGAATAAGCCATTCTCGATTAAGGTCAAAAATCCAAGGACGGAATTCATCGGCGTTCTGATTTCATGGGACATGCTTGCAATAAATTTCGTTTTAACGTTATTTGAATACTTCGCTGTTGTAGCATTTTTACTTTCTGTATTTTTTTCTTCTTTTAGTTTTTTTAATTCATTCCTAAGTAGATTTTCTTTTTCGAAATACTCGCTGATATCGTAAAAACTGCCTTCATAATAACCGTTTTGTTTCTTAGTGCCGCTAACATATCTAAGATGTAATTCTACCGGAAGTTCGGAACCGGATTTTTGTTTAAGATTTATTTTATTTGTTTTTAGAAATTTATTATTCTGAACTGTCTTTTTTAATTTCTTCATCTGAGCAGGATCAGCCAAAATATCCTTTCCAAAATTATTACTATAAATTTCATTTTCATTATCATATCCCAAAAGTTTACAAAATCCTTTATTCACTAAAGCAATCCTACCGTCGCTGGATATTTGAAACATTCCGAAATCCGAATTGTCCACAAAATTATTCTTGGTTGGTTTTTCTTCGTTTTTTACGTCCGATGCATCAAGATCACCAAGTAACGCATTAAAATTTTCTATCGCTTTAATCTTATTTTTAGAAGTTATTCTATTTATGAAAACGGAAAGCATTCCCAAAAAAACAATTGATAGTATTGAAGATAAATTCGTAAAGAAGGAAAGATTAGCTCTCTGCAAAAAAAAGATTGCTCCGAATATAACACTGTAATACCCAATTGCAATTATCTGATGTTTATTTTCCCAAGTTAGGAAAAGTGAAAGAGTGAAAATTAAAAACATCACCAGCAATGCACTTATAAAAAATTGGGATGGTAGTCTATAGACCGTAAAACCGAAAGATAAAACAACAGAGAAGAGGAAAGCATGCGCCAAGGCTTCAGAATTATTTTTACCGATTTTAGTCTGCGCAGCTACTAAAACAACAAAAGAGGCAACAGTTACAAATAGTCGTGATAAATAAATTTCGAATGAATGACCAATAACGGATTTAACTTCAAAGATAAGCGCCAAAACACCGGCTAAGGCTGTGAGAGTTGCTGCAATTTTTAATGGGAGTAAAATCGAAAATTCAATGTCTTGTTTGTTTTCGTCATTAAAATTATTGTCTTCTTTATTCCTTTTTGGGGGAACCGGATCTAATTTAACAATTTTTAATGGCTGCGACATAAGAAAGAAATGATTAGTTATTAAATCTAAAACTATTGTTATATTTACAATAATAGTTATCTCCGTGCTATTATCGTATAATTAGAATGTTTTTTTAATAATAATTTACTTTATAGAATAGTTTTGATTTAAATCACATTTACTGAATTTTATGTTTCATTTTCTATATTCAATTGACGTTAATTTATTTTATTTTATTAACCATTCGCTTGCAAACCCGGTTTTTGATAAGTTTTTCGTATTCATAACCGATGTGAATCATTGGTACATCACTTATATAATTTTATGGTTTATTGTTTTCTTGAAAGGTGGAAAAATTGGTAAAATTGCGGCAATAGGTTCAATTTTTTTGATAGTTGCATCAGATCAATTCAGCAGCGCTTTTCTAAAGAATCTTATTGAACGTATTAGACCTTGCAATCAGCTTCCGGATGTACGGCTTTTAGTCGGATGCAGCGGTTCGTATTCAATGCCCTCTTCACATGCGGTAAATAATTTTGCTATTGCTGTATATTTTTACAGAATTTATCCGAAATTTAAGTGGCTTTTATTAACAATTGCCTCTTTAGTTGCTTTTTCACGCCCGTACATAGGTGTTCACTACCCATCGGACATCATTGTAGGTGCAATAATCGGTGCAGTCATTGGCTATATTTTTTCTATTTTTGTACTTGAGATTGATAAAAAATTCGGGAATAAAAATATTGAGACTTCAACATAATCTTTGATTAAGGAAAAATTTTAAATGAGAACTAAATTAGATATTGCAAAAAATTGGCTGCCAAGATATACGGGAGCAAAAATTGATAGTTTCGGAGATTATATTCTCTTGACAAATTTTCAAAATTATGTAGAAAAATTTGCCGAAAAATTCAACTGCGACATAACCGGTCTGCACAAACCGATGCAGACAGCAACAAATAGCGAGGGTTTATCTATTATTAACTTTGGTATGGGATCATCTAATGCAGCTACGATAATGGATTTATTGATTGCCAGAAACCCAAAAGGAATTCTATTTTTGGGTAAATGCGGCGGACTTAAGCGCTCAACGGAAATCGGTCATTTTATTTTACCGATTGCGGCAATTCGCGGTGAGGGAACCAGTAACGATTATATTCCCAAAGAAGTACCGGCGCTTCCCTCTTTTAAATTGCATAAATTTGTATCAGAGAAAATATTAGAAAGAAAAATGGAATATAGGACAGGTGTTATTTATACTACAAACAGGCGTGTATGGGAATGGGATAGCGATTTTAAAGTTTACCTTAGGAAACTCGGGGCAATAGGAATTGATATGGAAACGGCAACTATTTTTGTCGTTGGATATGCTAACCAAATTGCGCGTGGCGCACTCTTACTTGTTTCGGACCTTCCGATGATTCCGGATGGTATAAAGACAGAAAAAATGGATAAAGCAGTAACCGTAAAGTTTGTTGACCTACATCTGACTCTTGGTATTGAAGCAATGACGGAAATAGGAATAAAAGGAGAAAAAATAAAGCATTTTATGTACTAAGTTTAAGTTCATAAAGCATTGATGCTATTTAAATTAGGTTTTAAAGGTGGCATTTTATTTGTGTAGTATTTATTAAACATATAATATTTAATTGATTTAGAGGTTTGTTTCTATTAAATTGATTTGAAAACAATTAAGAATTGTAGGAAGTTATACAACAACTGGACTAAAAAAGGTACACATTATGAAAAACATAAAAAAGATATTTTATCTCGTTCTCTTGTTTTCTTTTGCTTCAGTTTCAATTTATTCACAAAAAAATGATGATAAAAGCGTAGTAAAAGCTTCATTAAATAAAATATTTGAGCTAAGTAAATCAAATAAGTACCAAGAAGCGGCAAAACTCTTTGCTTATAAGGGTAATGACAAAACAAGATCATTTAAGTCTACGTTTGATTACAGCAAAAGAATCGAGAAAAGTCAGGTTAGACGAAATTGTAAAAAAATTAAAGCTTATTTAGACCTAAGCGATTCTTTTGAATACGATGGATTTACTACAAAAAAAATTGACGGAATTTTGAACTACATTCTAAATGTTAAATTTAAGAGTGGTAGTCAGTCTCTTAATATAACATTTAAGTTTGTTAAGATTAACGGCAAGTTTGTTTTAGCGGATTTTGGATAAAGATTAAAAGTTTGAAAATTTACAGGTTTGCAAATTTGTTAATTATCAGGTTTGCAGGTTACCAAGTTATAATGTAAAAAAGTGCTTGGTTCGTGATGTTTGATTTAACTGCAATCTTACAATGAATTATCAATTGTTTACTTTTAGCTATTTGCAGGTAAGGTGAAACTAAATATAGAACCTTTATTTTGCGTACTTTCAATTGTTAATTTGCCGGAATTAATTTCTATAAATTCTTTACATAATATTAAACCTAATCCGGTTCCAATTTCATTTGCAGTTCCCAACGTAGAATGTTTTACGTCAATTTTAAATATTTTTTCAATATCTTCCTGTGCAATTCCTACCCCTGTATCCGAAGCACATATTTTTATTTGGTCTTTCATACTTTCGCATGAAATACTAACGGAGCCTCCGTTATGGGTAAATTTAATGGCATTATTAATTAAATTTCTTAAAATTGTTTTTACCATCTGTTCATCGGCAAAAGCATAAATTTTAACTGTAATATTATTTTTTAATTTTATCTGTTTATTTTTTGCAGATTGTTTGAAAATTGATATTATTTCATTGGTAACTTGCCGAATGTCAATCAGTTTGGGTAAAAATTCAATCCTATCGCCTTGAGCTCTTGCCCAGCTTAATAAATTTTCCAGCAAGGCAAGGTTTCTTTGTGACGATTCATAGGTATTTTTAATTAATTCATATTTTCCCGGTGTATCTAAATCATCGAAATCTTCAAGTAAAATTTGTAAATATCCCAATGTAGTGTTAAAAGGATTTTTTAAATCGTGAGCTAAAATACTTAAAAATTTATCTTTCGTTAAATTTGCTTCGAATAATTTTTTGTTCAATTTTTTGTTTGTTCTATAACGGTATGATAATATTGCAATAAGAAAAAGCACAAGAACGGTAATTGCAATAAGATAATTACGTTCGGTTATTCTTACCTGGTTTTCCTTTTCTAATATCTGATTTTCTTTCCCTTTTTTTTCTAATTCGTAACCGGTTTGAATATTTGCAATCATTTGAAGATTTTCTTTTGAATAAATAGAATCCCGCAAAGAGGAATAACTTTTGTAATTTTTTAATGCCAATTTATATTTACCTATAGCTTCATAAAATTCTGAAAGATATTTATATTCGTATAATAAAAATTGAAGTGAATTTAACTCCCTTCCTATTTTTTTAGCTTCATTTATCTTTTCGAAGGCTGTTTTTACCATATTAAGCTTGGCATAAATAATTCCTAATTTCAATAAATTTCTATATACACCGGCTTTATTTTCGATTTCTTTATTTATTGCCAACGACTTTTTTAAACTCTGGAGTGCTTTATAATAAAAATGCTGATAATAACTAATATCGGAATAACCTTCTAATGTGGAAGCAATACCCTTTTTATCGCCTATTTTTTTGTATAATTTAGAAAGTTCATTATAATATTGTAACGATTTATTGTACTTTTTCAATGCATAATAAACTATTGCAATCTGATTTAATGTAAGCGCTATTCCTTTTTTATATCCTAATTTTTCTCTGATTTTTAATGTATATTTCAAGTACTTCAGTGCATTAACATAATCTTTTTCATTAAAATATATAATACCTAGGTTAATTGTACTAAACGCAATTCCAGATTCATTTTTTTGAGATTCAAAATATTTTAATGCTTTTAACGTATTTTCTAAAGCTAATATACCGTTGCCGAGAATTCTGTAAATACCTCCTATGTTATTATAAGAATATGCAATTTCAGCTGAGTCTTTCAATATTTGAGCAAGTTTTAATGCATCGTTATAATATGTTAATGCTTTAATATATTGACCTTTGTTTCTATATACAACTCCGAGGAAGTTATAAGATTCAGGGATGTAATTTTGCTTATTTAATTTTTTTGCTAACGCGATGGCTTTTTCACCATAAAAAATAGCGGAATCCGGATTGTCGCTCCTTAGTTTCCAACATAATTTGTTATATATTTGAATTTTTTCTTCAGGAGTTGCAATTTTAAGCTTGGATAATAAATTATTAATCGTATTTTGTGCAAACGTTGTAGAAAAAGTTAATAATATTATTGTTATTAGTAATGTTTTAGTCATAAAACAAATCTTAAATTTTCATAATTATTATCGAATAAGTCTTAATTTTTTTTAGAAATATAAATTTATAGCCAAATAAAAATTTCATTATTCTTTTACATTGCTGTCCGATAAAAATACGGAAATAAAAAATAGTTAAAAAGAGCGAATAAAAACAAAGGATTTTACGTCAAGTTAAAATAGAACCCCCCTTAGCCAAAAAGGAGTAATTGTTCATTAGTTTTTGTCGTCAACTCTTTCCAGTCAGAATCGGGATTTTTTAGGAATTTGAATAAATCAATGTAAGTCAATAAATGAAATCTAATGACAGAAACCATATTAGAATAAGCCCATTTTCTCTCGGCAATTCTTTGAATGACAAGCATAATAAGTTGAATTATCAAACTAACCCAAATTTGAATTTCAATAGCATTCTGATTATCACCAAGAAAGTATTTGAGAGGGAAATTCTGTTTTAGTCTTTTGAACATAGTTTCAATTTGCCATCTGTTTTTATAAATATCAGCAATTTTATCCGGTGGTAGCTCATAGTTGTTTGTAATAAATTCATAAACCTTATTA
The DNA here is from genome assembly GCA_002898175.1 of bacterium BMS3Abin04. Classification (GTDB taxonomy): domain Bacteria; phylum Bacteroidota; class Ignavibacteria; order Ignavibacteriales; family Melioribacteraceae; genus BMS3ABIN04. The sequence continues at coordinate 720 of BDSW01000264.1, read as the reverse complement.
TGAGGTTCGTGCCAATATGCTATTCTTCTAAGTCTAAAAGGATTTCCATCTTTCTTTATTAGTTCAATTTCTTCATCCTTTAATATTCCGCTATCTGTTTTCTCATCAATATCAAATTCTTTTTTACTTGTGTAAAGGGCATTTTTCTTTTGTCTTGTAACAAAGAAAATATCATCAAGAGACCATTGCTCATATTGCTGATAATCTAAGTACCCTTTGTCAAAAACAACAAAAGAACCCTTTTCTAAGTTAAGTTCTTGAAGGAAAAGATGATCGTGTGTAGCCGCCGATGAAAACTTTATCAAGGATGGAACATCTTCAAGTGCATTTATCATTGTATGCATTTTTATTCCGCCTTTCTTTTTCCCGTCTATTGGTTTTCTCCCGGCTCCCTTTAATATATCGCTAAACAAGGTTATCGTTGTTGAATCAACTATTTTCAAGTTCTTTACCGCCGGTTGTCTCGGACTGCTGTCCGATAAAAATTTAGAATACTGCTTGTGAAGTTCATAATAAATATCTCCGAATACTTTACTTTCTCTTCGTTTATTTGCATCTGATAGAGTATTGCGCTTTGGGAAGTCTGTTAAACCTAAATGGTTGATTTTTCCCTCACAAGCTAACATTATGCTTGCAATTTCTCTTAACGAACTACAACCGCTTAATACGGTATATATCATTGTTACTAAATGCTCATAGGTTGTGAACTTTTTTGTATAT
>BDSW01000263.1 GCA_002898175.1 bacterium BMS3Abin04 | reverse complement strand
TGGATTCCCAAGATTAAAGACGTGGTTAAAATACCTGTTGTGTTAAACGGCGGAATATTTACTGCGGAAGATGTAAAGCGGGCTTTTGACGAAACCGATGCAGATGCCGTAATGATTGCACGCGGAGCAATTAATCATCCATGGATTTTTAAAGAAGCTAAAGAATTACTTATTGATGGAGAAATTTCCACTAAAATTACTCCTGAAATTAGGATTAAAACAGCATTGAAGCACTTGAAATACGAGTTGGAAATTAAAGAGGTTCGAAGAGCTGTTATTCCGTTCAGAAAATTTTATTCCGGCTACTTAAAAGGATTATACGGCGCATCAAAAATTAGGCAAGAGTTGTATCAATATGAAGAATATGAACCAATCGAAGAAGTTTTACTTAATTATCTTAAAGAAATTCAAAAGTATGAAGAAACAGCTAAAGAGAATTTAGTTTGAAAAGCCAAAATCTTCAACAAAATAAGCTTGCACGAATTATTTCCTATCTATTTATTCCGCCTTTAATGAATTTCTTTATATTTGTTTTCCTTGCCGTATATCTACAGTTAGAACCCAAAATTAAAATGGCAATAATTTTAATTTCGTTTCTATTCGGCTTGGCTGTACCAATAATTTATTTTGTAATCATGAGAAGCAAAGGAAAAATTGACGATAACGATGCTCAAGTAAAAGAACAGAGGACAAGTCCTTATCTATTCGGAATATTTTTGACAATTATAGCAATTTTATTAAGTGTCTATTTAGTGAATAATAGAATTATCACTTTTGCCTGGATCGCTTATTTAATCTGCTCTGTCATTTTGGTCATAGTAAATAAATTCTGGAAAATTAGCGCTCACGCAATGGGCACGGCTATACCGTTGGGTATTATACTTTTTTACTCCAATTTGTTAAGTTTAACTTTAGTTATTATTTTAATTTTAGTCGGGTGGTCTCGTATAAAATTAAAAATGCACAATCTTAATCAAGTATTAGCAGGAAGTTTCTTAGGTGTAATTGTTCCTGTGTTATTATTTGCTTTATTCCGTTAGGTTTTATCATGAATTTAAGAAAAGGTTTAATTAAGCATTTGAATCTAATTGCGGATTTACTTGAATTTAATTCTGCAAATAAATTTAAGGTAAACGCTTTTAGAAACGGAGCAAATATACTAAGAAGATTGGGCCCTGATATTGAGATTAAAATTAAGAATGGAACAATAAGAGATATTAAAGGAATTGGGAAAGGTTTACAGACTGTCATTTACGAATTTTATCACAGTGGAAATTCGACTGAGCTAAGTGAACTGTTGGAAAAAACACCGCACGGCATTCTGGAGCTGTTGAATATCAGGGGCTTAGGAACTAGTAAAATTAAATTACTAAACAAAGAGCTGAATATTTCCAATATCAAAGGTTTGGAGCAAGCATGCTCCAATAATTCTATTGCTTCATTAAAAGGTTTTGGCGAGAAAACTCAAGAAAAAATATTAACAGAGATTAAAAGGATAAAAGAAAATCGCAGTAAAGTTCTTCTCAGCGAGGCTCTGGAAATTGCGAATGAAATTAAATCTTCATTTAATAATTTTGATTCGGTTTTAAAGATTAAAATATCCGGTGACTTACGAAGAAGAGTGGAAATAATATCTAAATTGGAATTTGTATTGCTGGTTAAATCTTATGCTGATTTTGAAAATGAAATTAAAGATAACAGATTATATGCAAAAGAATTAGACCATGACACATCAAGTAAAATATTAAAATTACAAACCGAATATAAACCTAAGATACTTCTTTATCTGACCACAAATGAAAATGAATTTGAAACAATTCTTTTTAAGTCAACCGGTTCCGAAGAATTTATTCAACATTTGGGAGCTGATAAGAGCAATTATTCAAACAGTCCGGAAAGCAAAGTTTTTGAAGAGCAGGGGATACCTTATGTAATCCCTGAGATGCGGGAAAAGGAATACTACCGTGCTCCCGATAAATTTAGAGGAAATAGTAACCTGGAGATTAATCAATTTAAGGGATTACTGCATTTCCATACGGATTGGTCGGACGGAATAAATACATTAAGTGAAATGATTGACGCTGCAATTAGCAGAGGTTTTTTATATGCTGCTGTCTGCGACCATAGTAAATCAGCTTTTTATGCTAACGGTTTGAATGAAGAAAGAGTTCTAAAACAGAAAGAAGAAATTGATAAATTAAATAAAGTGAAAAATATTAAAATTTATCAAGGAATAGAGTCAGATATTCTTCGAGATGGTAAACTGGATTATGATAATGATTTTCTTGATAATTTTGATTTTATAGTTGCTTCTGTTCATTCTCAATTCAATTTAACTGAAGAGGAAATGACTAAAAGAGTAATTAGAGCAATTGAAAATCCTCATACAAATTTAATTGGTCACCCAACCGGAAGACTTTTGTTGCGTAGAGACCCTTATTCGATTAATCTTAATAAAGTAATAGATGCTTGCACTCAAAATAATGTGGCAATTGAGATTAATGCTAATCCTAATCGCTTAGATTTAGACTGGAGAATGATTTATTATGCGCGTGAAAAAGGATGCAAATTTGCTATTAATCCCGACGCACATTCTGTTGACGGAATTGATGATATTAAATATGGAATAATGATTGCAAGAAAAGGCGGAATTCAAAAAGATGAGGTTATAAATACTTACGAAATAAATGAATTTGAAAATTTCTTAAATAAAAATTAACGGTTAATAAAATTCTAAGAGGAGAATTATGGACCTTAAAAAATTAGTTAGAGACGTACCGGATTTCCCAATTAAGGGGATAATATTTAAAGATATTACAACATTAGTAAAAGACCCGAAAGGATTTGATTATACATTAAGTGAATTATATAACCTTAGTAAAAACAAAGGAATAACAAAAGTTATAGGAATTGAATCACGCGGATTTATATTCGGCGGAGCACTTGCAAATAAGCTTGGTGTCGGTTTTGTCCCAATTAGAAAACCGGGTAAACTTCCGGCCGATACAATCAAACAAACATACGAGTTAGAATATGGTACGGATTCAATCGAAATTCATAAAGATGCTCTGGAATCAGGAGATAAAGTTTTAATTCATGACGATTTACTTGCAACCGGCGGCACGATGGAAGCAGCTTGTAAATTGGTTGAAAAATTAGGAGCAGATGTTCGACAGATATCTTTCGTAATTGAATTGGACTTTTTAAACGGAAGAG
>BDSW01000262.1 GCA_002898175.1 bacterium BMS3Abin04 | reverse complement strand
ATTTTAACTACTTTACCCGAAACATCAGATTCAATCTCATTCATCAGTTTCATAGCTTCTACAATACAAAGTACTGACCCTTCGGATACTCTATCACCTACTTGTACATAAGTATCGGCATCCGGCGCCGGCGCTCGGTAAAATGTACCAACTATAGGTGAACGGATTTCATGCATGTTAGCAGCTAATTCTCCTTCATCCGCATTTTTAACCGGTTCGGTTTGAGGCGGTAATGGGGCTGTTGCCTGAACAACTTCTGCAGGCGGCTGTTGCTGAACTCCGGCAACTTGGTTACCGTTTTTTGATATTTTTACTTTCAAGTCCCCTTCTTGAATAGTAAATTCTGTAATCGAACTTTTTTCTACTATACGAATTAATCGCTTTAATAAATTAATATCCATTTTATTTTAACCCTTTACTCTTTCTAAATATTCACCTGTTCGTGTATCTACTTTTAGAACATCCCCTATATTTATAAATAGCGGTACATTAACCGTTGTACCCGTTTCAACTTTTGCCGACTTAACTGCATTGGTAGCTGTATTTCCTCTAAAACCAGGATCAGTTTCCAATACCTTAAGCTGCACGGTTAGTGGAATTTCTACCGTTACAATTTGATCATTGTCATCTAACAACAAATCAATTTCTTCACCTTCCTTAAGGAATTTGTCTCTACCATCAAATAAATTAACCGCGACGGGGAGCTGCTCGTATGTCTCATTGTCCATCAAGACTAAAGCTTCAGGTTCTCTATATAAAAATTGGTATTTTCTTCTTTCTACCCTAACCGGTTCAATTTTTTCACCCGCACGAAAAGTATTGTCTAAAACCCTGCCCGTCCTAAGATTTTTTAATGTTGAACGAACAAATGCTCCGCCCTTGCCCGGTTTTACATGTTGAAAATCAACTATTGTATATAGATCGTTTTTAAACTTTATTATTAAACCGTTACGAAAATCTGATGTATCTGCCATTATACCTTTGGAATTATTTAATAAATAATTGAAAATATACTCACACACCGACCTAAAATCAAGTTAACACAACTACAACGATTAACCATATTTTAAGTTAAAAATGCCGGAATTATTATATGGATAACTCCGGCACTTTTTAGAATTGGTTGATATAAACACTTATTTGAGTAAAGTCATTTTCATTGACTTTGTAAAATTACCATATTTAAGTGTATAGATATAATTACCGCTTGCAACTTTAGAACCGAAATTATCGGTACCGTCCCATACTACTTTATTGTTACCTTTCTTAAATTCTTGGTCATTGATAAGTGTTTTTACTTCTTTCCCTAAAATATCATAAACTTTTAGAGAAATCCTCTTATCTAACGGAAGCTGAAAAGTAATTGTAGTTGTTGGATTAAACGGGTTAGGATAGTTTTGATTCAACACATAATTATCGGGTGTAACTATTGTAACATTCTTTTCTTTAACCCCCGTTGGATTTGTTGCCTCTAAAATTCTTAAGCCCCAAATTTTAGGATTACGAATGTTTGTAGTATCGGCTACGTACGCAGTATCAACCCATGTTTTATGAATAACTTCTATACTATCATTAATAGCTTGATAAGGAAGAATCATATCTTCAAAACCGTCTTTGTCGAAATCTGTATATTTATCCCACATTTTGGAGACAAAAGCGGTTTGCACCTTGAATGCCGTATCCACAACACCCGCCGAATCAGTGATTGTCATTCCACTATAGATAGTTGAATCTCCTGCGTATAATTTACTGAACTTCCAATTAGCAGGATCCGTTTTATCACCACCTTCAAATTCTGCTGTTACAACATTAGATGGATAAGAAGAAGTAAAATATAGATTAGGTTTACCGTTTCCATCAATATCGCCATAACCATAACCGAAAGTTGCACCGGCAACCAAGTTAGAATCTGCTTGGCTATTTAAGTCGAATTCAACAACATTTTCAGGTGTTATTTGAGAAGTACTTTGTCCGGTTTCGTAATGAATCATATGAATAAAATGACCGGTACTGTATGTTGGTAAATAAACTTCTTCTCTTCCGTCGCCGTCAATATCATAAGCAAAGCCGCCGAATAAAGCAACTTTATCGGCATCCATAAGCTGTAAATTACCATTTGTAGTATCCGCCATTTCATATGTATTGGGTCCTGTAACTCTTAGCGGAGTAACATTCTTAAAATTCCAATTGGTCATTAGAATTTCTTTAAGACCTTGCCCGTCCAGCTGTGCAGAGATCATTGCTGCAGGCGTTCCGCCATTCAAACCGTAACCGGTTGAACCTCTTAATGTTTGAAATTCAGTATCAAAGGAAGAAAAACCGGGATTGTCTGTAGACCAGTTACCGCTTGAATGAATAATAAAATATCCATCATCATCATTACCGTCTCGTGAATTGAAGACACAAATTAGTTCATTTTGTCCGTCTCCGTCTATATCGGCAACTTCGGCATATTCATACTCTCCGGTTAATTTAGGGAATAACCGAATTGTTTGTGAAGGTTGTGTCCCAAAATTATAGCTACCCTTTACACCATCCCATTCATAAATAAATACGCCGTTTTTGTTACTTTGATAAATGATTTCTACAAGACCGTCACCGTCGAGGTCTCCAAACATCGGGTAACGGGGTGTATCTTTACCCCCATTCTCCGTAATAAGTGGTGATGTCCAAACTAACTCCAACGAATCGTTACCAACATTTACAAATAAGTTTACAACTCCGTTCTTATTATAATTTGTAGCAAGTATTGCGGACTGCCCTGTACCAAAAGGATCCGCATCATAATATACTCCTCGAATACTTCTTAGCCCAGATAATAGAGAGTCTTCATTAATTGCCGGGGCACTGTATACAGTTGAAAGACGCACTTGTGAAAATGCAATACTTGATGTTAATAAAAAAGCTAAAAGAAATAACAATTTCTTTTTCATTGCTCCCTCCTCGTTAGTTAATACTTTTAATTTATTGAAGCTAAATAGCGTTCTGCTTCGGATTGTAATGGAGATTTATTATAATCTTTCTTTAATTTTTTGAATACATCTTTTGCTTTAGAAGTATTTTTTGCTTGCATATAGTCAATTCCGCTATCCAAAAGATATTTTGGATTTTGCACATTGAATTTCGAAACCGAAGCTGCTTTTTCAAAATACTTTGCTGCTTCTTCGTAATTACTCTTACTTTCATTACAACTCGCAATTCCCGCATAGGCAGCAGCTTTAAATAAGTCGCTATCTCCGGAATAGCTTTCATAATACTTTAATGCATCATCAACCATTCCCAAATAGTAATACGAATTAGCAAGATACACTTTAGCAATTTCTCCTTGTTCGGTACTGCCGTAGTTTTCAACAATTTGTTTTAACCCTAAAACATCAGTTCCGGGTTTGCCTTCAATTGCCTCTTGGTAGGAACCGGATTCGTAAATAGGAAGCATTTTAGCTAATTCTTTTGTTGCTTCCAAATTGTCTTCCTTTACTTTATTAGCATACCAAACAAAAGCCAGTACTATTACAACCAATGCTCCAACTGCAAATAGAATTTTTTGTTTGTTTTTCTCGTAAAAATCCTGTGATTTATAGAGAGAAGTAACTAATTTATCTTCCTGGATTTGTTTTTTTGCAATTCTTTTTTTCTTAGCTATCACTTTATAACCTAATTTTGTTCATAGTAATTTATTAAAAAAAATATTCAGCAAATTTAATAAATATTATTACTCAATGCTAATATGATTAGAATATATCCAAGCATTTTCATTTAGATAAATTTCAACCCGGTAAGAGCCTTTTCGTCTAATAATAAAGTCTGCATCTATATTCTCTACAGTATCGGTTAACCTGCCGTTTCTAATTAATTTTATTTTGCCGCTAATATTAGGCAAAATAACTCTTAATTTTGCTTTGCCGGATAGTTCTAAAAAATCTCCCATATTATAAATTTTATTCCCGGATTCCGCAAAAAACCTAAATCCCGCCGCATCACCGTGGTAATAATTGGATACAAAACATCTTCCCTTTTTTAAAGTACTATAAACGATTTTTTTAGCGGATTCTATTTCTTTTCCTATTCGGGATGGTTTGATTTTTTTATCGGTTAAAATATGCGTACGTATCGATTTGAATAATACTTTATACGGAAAAACCTCCACTTCAAAAAAACCAACTAGATTTACTTTATGAGCATGTGCATCTAAACCGCCAATTCCAACAACTTTTCTTTTTTGATTTAATTTATCCCAAACTCTTAAAGTTTCTGCTGGAGGTGCTTTAATAGATTTCAACGGATGCATAAAATAATTATATTTATTTTTTTCCGTAAGTCCTTCCATCCATTCGGACATATGATTCCAAATTTCAATTCCTGTAAACTCTTTCAAATCCCATGCTGTCCATGGATATGGAGGATGCTCTTTCATAGAGGAACGCTTTTCATGCGGGTGTGCAATAAACCCAATTCCACCTTCTGCATTAACCTTTTTAACATAATCTTTTGCAGAGAGCCTTGTTGAAAGAGTGTTATTAATACCCAGAGCTAAGTAATGGTTTTGATTTTTCCTGTCGTTTATTTCTACACCAACAAGCAAGAGTGTATTACCGTACCACCCTTCATAACCTTCAGCTTTTGCTCTTAGCGTATTGTGATCGGTAAGTATTAAATAATCTAATCCTGAACTATTTGCTGTTTCAGCAATTCCTTTAACATCCCCGGAACCATCCGAAAACTTTGAATGGACGTGAATTGCACCGACATACTCATACATATAAAATCGCTTTCTTTATTACTCTAACTGTTAAGTTCAAATAGAGTACTATACTTTGTTGATTTCTCTTTAATCATATCAGATAATTTGGTCATTAAAATATCAACTCTTTCATCAATATTCTCATCGGAATTTTCCCAAGCTTCTTTTGAATCGTAAATATAAATTTCCTCGAAAGAATTTGGTTTTCCCTTAAATTCATAAACAGAATAACTGTTTAGCCCATCTCCCTTAACCAGGTTCTTTAATTCCTTAATTACACTGATATAATCATTTCTCTTTTCTGGGAAAATGTCATACTGGATTGAAAAGATAACTCTACTCATTTAACTCCTCTTGTATTAGATTAAAAATTCTCCGTTATAAATAACCTGAGCATTGCCGGTTAATGATAACTTATTAAATTTATTATCGCTTAAATCAAAATTAACCGTTAAATATTCTTTACTTAAAGTTAATAATTTTACCGGCGGATTTATCCCCTCATTTAAATATACAATAATTGCCGATGAAACAGCTCCGGTACCGCAAGATAATGTTTCCTCTTCCACACCACGTTCGTATGTTCTAATTAACAAAGAACCGTTTTTTACATCAATAAAATTAACATTTACTCCTTCAGGAGCAAATTCTTTATGATATCTTACCTTTCTTCCCAATTCATAAACAGGCACATCCTCAATATCATCAAAAAAAGAAGAATTATTATCTAACTCCTTGGGAATGTCCGATATTTTAATTACAACATGCGGTGTTCCGACATTTACATAATTAACTTTTAGTTTTCTATTATCAAGTTCTATATAAAAATTTCGTCTTATTTCGTTCGGCGAATGTAAATTAAATTCTATCTCACTTTTGTTATGAATAATGCCGGTGAAAATTTCATCATTGAATAAAAATTTAGTTTCACTAGAATTTAAACGCTCAGTAATATATGCATACTTTATAATGCATCTCGCTCCATTACCGCAAAGAGCACCGGAAGAACCGTCTGAATTAAAATAATTCATCGAAAAATCAAATTCATCCTCATCGTGTAAGGTAATTAAACCGTCTGCCCCAATTCCCGTTCTTCTTTTACAAAGCTTTCCAACTAATCCGGACTCAGCATTAAAATACGGATTGATCTTTTTGTCTATAACTATAAAATCATTCCCGGCGCCAGCCATTTTTGTAAAAGTAATTTTTTTCATACGAAAATGAAATTTACGTTATTAGCTAATACGATGCAATAAAAATAGATACAAGGCAAGTATAAAATAAATGGAAATTGTTCCTTTGGTCAACAAAATAATTTAACAGAGCTTTTGAGAATATCTTTTCAGTCTTCTTTTTCGCTGAGCTCAAACTAGAAATGCTTTTTACTGAACACTCTACAGTGTGTTTTTTAAATACTTCCCAAAGGCTAAGGCTTTAGTCTTTTCTCGAAATCCAAAATAGTTCTTTATCTCCCACAGTTTGTCGGTTGCCGTATATGGCACTCCTACCTTGTTGTGCTTCTTTATTCGCTTTTCTAAATTATCCGTATAAAAGACATAATACTTTTCTTTCGCTACTTACTTTGTAAAATGTAGACGTAATAAAACATTTTGTTTCCTTCTTTTTATTGACCTGTCGGGGCGCAGTTTAAGTGTTTTCTTGCTTTTTATTTAATCGGCTTCGTCTCTCTTCTTTCGACTTCGCCGTATTCAGTCTTCCTTTTCACTAAGCTTAAACGAAGACTGAGTGGAGGTGGCGGGAGTTGAACCCGCGTCCAAGGATAGCCTTCAGTGAACGTCTACACACATAGCTTGTTCTTTGAGGTTCGCTTAATTAACCCTAACAAGCAAGGTTTAATTAAACTATTCTGATAAATTTTTCGCTTCCTCTACTCAGAATCTCGATTCAGCTAGCATACTTAAACGGCGTTCTTTCAAATCTCAGTATGCGAAGATTTGAAGAACGGCTGCTTAATTAATTAAGCAGCTAATGCGTAGTTATAGTCGTCAATTCGACTTTGTACCGACGTTTAACGTGTCTTCGGAGAACACGGTGCGCAGTTCAAAGAACAAATATCCCTGTCGAAGCCAATTTCACCCCCAAAATTTTGAGATGTTAAGGTGATTTGAAATTTAACAGGTTTACGGATACCATCCGTCATCGGGTATATCATTTATATTATTCTCAAACCGAGCTAGTACAAATAACAGATCCGACAGACGATTTAGATATTTAACAACTTCAAGATTAATCTGTTCCACATTTGAAAGATTAATTACTCTTCGCTCAGCTCTGCGGCATACGGTTCTGGATAAATGCAAAAGTGCCGAAGCTTTAGTTCCTCCGGGTAAAATAAAAATTTTCAGCTCCGGGATTTTACTTTCATAAGTATCAATTTCGTTTTCCAAATCCTTAACCATTTCCTCAGTCGTACGCGGAAGTTTTACCTTACTTTCATCAGCAGGCGTAGCTAAATCACTGCCAAGAACAAACAAACCACTTTGAATATTTCTTAAAACTTTCTCCGCAGATTTATCGGTAGTTTCAGATATTGCAACACCAACTAAAGCATTTAACTCATCTACCGTTCCATAAGCTTCTATTCTTGCATCATCCTTCGAAACTCTTTTACCGCCGAACAAAGAAGTTTGTCCTCCATCTCCTGTCTTAGTATAAATCTTCATATTTTCATCGGTAATTTTGTTAAAGCAACTTTAAACTTTTTAATTCTCAACTCATCGGCTGCAACCAGTTCCATACTCTCATCAATATTGCTTTTCTTAATAATAGCTAATCCAATAATTTTGTCAAACTCTTTTGAGACAAACAGACTTGTAACTTCCCCAACTAATTCATCTTTATAATACAGATTTAGATTATTCATATCAACATTTTTATCTTCAAGAATTACTCCCACAAGTTCACGCCGGACTTTATCGTAAGTATCCAGCCTAGCAATTACTTCTTGACCGATATAACATCCCTTTGTAAAGCTAACTTTTGAAATTAGGTTTACTTCATAAGGATTATAATTGTAATTTATTTCATTAGGAGATTTTGGATATCCTTGTCTAATGCGAAAAGCTTCAAATGGTTTTTCACCTATTAAACTAAGGTCAAAAACACTGCTATTGCTTAATAAATACTCAATTAATCTCGGAGCAATAAATTCTTCCCCAAAAATCCAAAAATAATATTTACCGTCAGCAGTTTTGTTCCTAAT
>BDSW01000261.1 GCA_002898175.1 bacterium BMS3Abin04 | reverse complement strand
CATCGATATGATTTTATCTTCTATAGGTCCTACTGTTTTTTCATATTTTTTAACTATTACCGGATCAAATTCTCCATTACGATCTCTCGGAACAGATATTTCTATCTGTCCATTATCGTTTTTTAATGTTTTGTGTGTTTTCCCGTTTCTGCTGTTTCCACTATTTTTCCCCACTGGAGAATATCTCTCATATCCTAAATGCTCGGTGAGTTCTGATTCTAACATTTGCTCTAATGTGTTTGCAATAAGTTTTTTTATTGCTCCGTCTTTTCCCATTAGATCATCGTAGGTTTTTGCTTTCGCCAGATCAGCCTTTAGCTGCTCTATCATTTCTTCGGTTAATTCCATTTTGTGCTCCTTTTAATGATTAAAGAATTTGTTAATTTTTATCGACTTTTGCAACATCGATTTTTCAGAGGCTAAGCTACGTTCCGCTACGCTTCACTCCGCTTAGCCTCAAGTCCTTCTTTAACCATTTACACAAAACTTTTTACACTACCATTATATAAACTTAATATCCGGGCTGTTCTGTCTTAATTGTCATACTTTTGCCTTGAACTTTTCAGCAAACCCTAAATAGTATTACCATCAGGGGAAAAAGATGGGGCCGCATCTGGCGTGCCTAATATTCTATCATCAAGTAAAGTCCATAAAATATTCCCTTTTTTGTCTAATACCTTTAATGTACCTTTATAATTACCGCCACCTAAAATATCTATAAAATATAGATTTCCCCCTTTATCAATATTAATTCCGATATTGTACATCTTGTCAATTTTTGTAACCCAAAGTGTATCACCGTTATAATTAAGAGCGAGAAAGTCTCCATAAACAGAGGGAATATAGATTGTACTATCAGAACTTAATAAAGGTGTTTACATACTACTTAAGTTATCTTTTTTCCAAATTATCTGACCATCATAACCGAATGCAACAAGTATATGGGCAAAATCACCTGATGGTAAAAATGCTGTTTTATCATATCCAATGGAAATACCACTCATAGTCTGAAAATTCTCAAACCTTTTGTATTCTATAATTCCATTCTATGGTCCGGCATATTTACTTCTTCCGGTAGATTGCGGATCATGGTGAAACATTGGCCATGGTGTATCTGCCAATGACGGCCAAGGAATATCTACTTGCGATGAAATATCTTCTTTTTTTTCAGGCTCTATCGGGGTTTCTTTACAACTTATTAATACAAAGATTAAAAAGAAAACCAAGAATTTTAGCGGCTGTATTTGTTTCATAGCAATTCCTTATAAAGTGTAAATTCGCCGTGACGTAGTGCTAAAGTATTTAGCATTAAACATTAAGACACCGTTATCTTTTGTTATTAACATACGGTAAATTTTTAAAATGTCAATACATTATTTACTACATCATGAACTTTTTTTTATTTATACTGTACAATTAAAAAAACTTTTCATATCGCTTAATTATACATTAAACAAATTAATAAAGTGAAAGGTAAAAGATTCGACAAATTATAAAGATTCATAGGATTAAAAAATTAAAAGATTGGTTAATTGATCCGGCTACGCTGCGCCGTAATAAAATGAAGAATAGGGAAATAAATGTAATTAAATAAATTTACCGGCAAATTTTTACAAAAAATTTAATCGGGAACTTTGAGGAACAAATTCTTGTCAAACTAAAATCGAATATTAAGACTATCAAAATGAAAAAACTACTTATAATAAGTATTTTGATTTTTACAGTTCCTGTTTTTGCCTTCAGTTCTTCTGCGCAATACTTCGGGTTTACAAAGCGCATTGTATTTACAAATATTCAAGATTCATCCGTAACAAGCGATTCCGGCATAAGTAAATCTTCGTTTCAAGATTCAATCCGGACAAACGAAAATGTACTTAAGCTTAAGAAAGCTAATCCGTTTTTTATAAGAAACATGATGATGCTTAGTCTTAAAGACAATTTGGACTTTAATCTTTTGCCATTTGGTTACGCCAAAAATACTTGGGATCTTAACGGTTTTCAATCTCAAGGAATATTCAATTCCAGTATGTCTAACTATCTCATGTCTATGCGGAGACAAAGCGCACAGCATAGTTTAGGACTTTTCGGTAAAATATTAGGATATGCTCAAAGCGCTGCCGCTGCATATTTACTTTACCAACATGTTTCAAAATACGGACTCGGTTTTGACCACCGGAAAAAAGGACGGACTAAATAGCTTCATCATTTTCCGATACTTCACTCTTCAACCATGATTAAATAATATTTTGGTATTTTTGCTAACCAAATTTATTAATCAAATTAGGCTGCAATGTGAAACTTTTTAATTCGGATTATTTTACGTACAAAGACAATCAACTTTACTGTGAAGATGTAAACCTCAAATCAATAACAGATAAAGTAGGAACGCCTGTATACATTTACAGTAAGATTTTTTTTGAAGACCGATATAAGAAATTCAACTCCGCTTTCGCTGAAATTGACCATACTATTTTCTTTGCGGTAAAATCTAATTTTAATCTGAACGTAATTAAAATATTCTCGGACTTGGGCAGCGGAATTGACGTAAACTCCGAAGGTGAATTATTAAGGGCTTTAGAAGCTGGTGTTAGTACGGACAAAATAATTCTTACCGGTGTCGGTAAAACGAAACACGAAATTAAATTGGGATTAGAAAATAAAGTAAAGTTTATCAAGACAGAATCCGTAGAAGAAATTTATTTAATAAATAAGATTGCAGAAGAACTAAACGTTGTTGCGCCGCTTGCAATTAGAATAAACCCGGATGTTGATCCGAAAACTCACCCGTATATTTCCACCGGTCTGGCAGAAAATAAATTCGGTATCGATTCTTCTAAAGCAGTAAATGTTTTTACGGAAGCATCTAAACTGAACAACTTAAAGCTTGTCGGGATAGATATGCATATCGGCTCACAGATAACCGAACTATCTCCTTTTGTGGAAGCGGTTACAAAATTAGCAAATATTTTTATCGAGCTGAAATCTAAAGATATAAACTTAACTCATTTTGATATCGGCGGCGGAATGGGTGTTGTTTACAACGAGGAAAGTCCTTTTACACCGGATAAATTAGCACAAGCATTATTACCAATTCTGAAACCGCTTAATTGCAATGTAAGCTTTGAGCCGGGCAGATACTTAACGGCAAACGGCGGAGTATTATTGACCGAAGTACTTTATACAAAAATGAATCATGATAAAAATTTTATGATAGTCGATGCATCCATGACGGATTTGCTCAGACCTAGCCTATACGGTGCTTATCATCATATTCAACCGGTTATGTTAAACAACGGAGAAGACATAGTTGCAGACGTTGTTGGACCGGTTTGCGAAAGCGGAGATTTTTTAGCCAAAGGAAGGGAAATCAGTAAATGCGAAGCGGGCAATAAACTAGCTGTTATGTCCGCAGGTGCATACGGAATGGTTATGGCATTGAATTATAATGGAAGAAGACGTCCGCCGGAAGTAATTGTTGACAAAGATAAATTTTACATCGCACGAAGCCGTGAGACTTACGAACATCTTCTATATGATGAAAAGATAATCCATGAACTGTTTTAAGCTTTTGTTAATTTAAGTTCAAAGCTGAAATTTCTTACTCATATTCATAATCTTAATCCGGGAACAAGCTATTAAATTGCTAATTCTCAATTGTTAGCTGAAAAGGGTTTGAAAACGTTTTTTCAGGAACCCATTACGCTAATACACTCTTGGAACATATACCGAATCACTATTGGAAGTCATTTCTCATTCCTAAGTATCTTCGAAACTCACAATAATAAATAAACTTTCGTTTATTAAAGTAAGTTTTTTATTAAATTGTAAGTCATGACAAAAAAATACTTATCAGATTTATTTAAGACCTATCAAAAAGGTGATGCACGGGAAGAATCTTATTATAAACATCTAGCAGATTTTATTTCCGGATTTTCCGATTCAAAAAGAAAAAAGAAAATTGATATAACCATTCTTCCTAAAAAAACAGAAGCCGGAAACCCGGATTTTAGAATTTGGGACGGAAGACAAAAAATAATCGGTTACATAGAGGCAAAAGATTTAAGCGTTGACCTTGACAGAATTGAAAACAGTGAACAACTGGAAAGATATTTATCAACTTTTCCAAATGTTATTTTAACAAATTTTACTGAGTTCCGTTTATATAGAAATAGTGAAAGAATTGAAAAGATATCTATAGCACGGCCTTATGTTATTAAAAAATTATCTACAGTTCCACCGCTCGAAAATGAAGATAAACTTTTTGAACTTCTCAAAAGGTTTTTAGATTTTTCACTCCCAAAAACTTATACAGCGAAGACCCTTGCCGTAGAGCTTGCAAAAAGGACAAAGTTTTTAAAGGACGAAATTGTAAGTGAAGAATTAAAATCAGGCACAGAATCCATTCACGGCTTTTATGATGCTTTTAAAGAGTTTTTAATTGCCGGAATAAGTGAAAATGAATTTGCAGATCTTTATTCACAAACAATTACTTACGGTTTGTTCGCAGCTCGTCTTCGTGCGGACAAAGACTTTAACAGAAAACTTGCTTATTCATATATTCCAAAATCCATTGGAATTTTAAGAGATGTTTTCAAATTTATTTCTTTGGAAGACTTGCCCGAGCAAATGGAAGTGATAATTGATGATATTGCGGAAGTTCTTAATGTTGCCGACGCTAAAAAGATTCTTGACCAATATTACCACAAAGGAAAAGGGAGTGATCCGGTTTTACATTTTTATGAAACATTCCTTTCGGTTTATGATCCTACAACGAGAGAAAAGCGCGGTGTGTATTACACTCCCGAACCTGTTGTATCTTTTATCGTTCGTTCGCTTCATCAAATTCTAAAGGATAAGTTTAATATTTCTGACGGTCTTGCTTCAAAGAATGTAACTTTGCTCGATCCTGCCGGCGGGACACTTAGTTTTTTAGCAAAAGCGATTGAAACGTCAGTTGCAGAATTTGTAAATAAATACGGTAAAGGTGCTGTTAAATCGTTTCTTAAAGAACAGATTCTGCAAAATTATTATTCGTTTGAATTGATGATGGCTCCTTATGCAATCGGGCACATGAAAATGTCTTTTTTGCTGGAAGAACTCGGTTACAGAATGGAGGATGATGAGCGCGTTAAATATTATTTAACTAATGCCCTTGAAATGAAAGAATTAGAGGAAAGTAAATTCCCCGGGATGTCCTCACTTTCTCATGAAAACCATGAAGCGGGAAAAGTTAAAAGAGATGTTCCCATATTGGTTATTCTTGGTAATCCGCCGTATTCAGGTCACTCCTCAAATAAAGGGGAATGGATTTCCAACGCAATAAGAGAATACTATCAAGTTGACGGTAAACCGCTCGGAGAAAAAAATCCTAAATGGCTGCAAGACGATTATGTGAAATTTATTCGTCTATCGCAGTGGAAAATAGACCAAGCAGGTGAAGGTGTATTGGGATTTATTACAAACCACAGCTTTCTTGATAATCCTACATTCAGAGGTATGCGCCAATCTCTTATGAATAGTTTTGATGAAATTTATATTCTCGATTTGCACGGAAACAGCTTAAAGAAAGAAAAAGCACCGGACGGCAGTAAAGATGAAAATGTATTTGATATTCAACAAGGTGTAGCGATTTCATTTTTTATAAAGCATAAAAAAGAGAAAATAAAATCTATCTTTCACAGTGAAATATTCGGATTAAGGGAAACCAAATATGATTGGCTGAACAAGCATAATATTAAAAATGTAAAATGGAAAAAAACAGCTCCTTTATCAGAATTTTATCTTTTTGTTCCAACCGACAATAAATTACTCAATCGCTATTATTCATTTCCAAAAATAACAGAAATATTTCCAATTAATAGCGTTGGAATTGTTACCTCAAGGGATAATTTTGTGATTAATTATGATAGAAAAGCTTTGGAAAGAAAAATGAGGGATTTTATTAATCCGAAAATAGATGATGAAATGATAGAACAGACTTATGATCTTCGCGAAAATAAAAACTGGAAAATAAAAGAACAGCGTGAAAAATTAAGAAAAAATTTTGATTGGCAAGATTCGATTAAAAAAATTCTTTACCGACCTTTTGACGAGAGATGGATTTTTTATCACGACGAAATGATAGAACGTTCACGTAAAGATGTAATGACTAATTTTTTCGAGGAAAATATTGCCCTTTGTGTTGGACGACAAGGAAGTGTTATCGGCTCTGATATTTATGATATTGTTTTTATCGCAGAAAATATTGTTGACCTTAATTTATTCCGGCGAGGTGGTGAATTAGTCTTTCCTTTATACATTTATAGGAAAACTACACAAAGGAAAAAATCAGCCTTTTCACAGCTTCTAATGTTTGAACCGGAAGTAGAATACGAAGCAATAATTTCGAATGTTTCTTTGGTTATAAGAGAATATTTGAGCGATAGATTCCATAAGCTATTTTTAAACCCAACGGATTTTGATAGAAAGATAAAAGGATTTGGTTCCAAAGACATTTTTTATTACATCTACGCTATACTTTACAGCAATGCATACCGTACCAAATATGCTGAGTTCTTAAAGATAGATTTCCCTCGTATTCCTTTTACAAAAGACTATAAATTGTTTATAAAACTTGGCAAACTTGGGCATAAACTTGCAGAGTTACATTTACTTAAAAGTAAAAACTTAGATAATACAATCTCCAAATTCCAGGTTGCCGGGAACAAGAAAGTTGAAAAACCGATATACGAAGACGAAAGAGTTTGGATAAATAAAAAACAATATTTTGATGGAATAAAAAAAGAAGTTTGGAATTACAAAATCGGCGGTTATCAAGTCTGTGAAAAATGGTTAAAAGACAGAAAAAGAAGAACACTCTCACTAGAAGAAGTTAAAACTTATAGTAAAATAGTTACGGCTCTTTCGGAAACAATTAAATTGCAGAAGGAAATAGATAAATACTTTGAGAATGTTGAGAAAACAGTTACATAATTATAGAACCGGCAGCGTACGGGATCTAAATAAATTAAAGAGAGACAAATGAAAAATACACTCGAACAAAACAAGCAAAATGTAAAAGAGTTTTACGATCTTATGTTTAACCAATGCAGACCGGCAGAAGCAATTGAAAAATATACAGGAGATGAATATATTCAGCACAATCCAGAAGTCGGCGATGGAAAAGAAGCATTTATAGAATATTTTGTTAAAATGGCTGAGGAATATCCCGGTAAGAAAGTATATTTTAAGAGAGCTATTGCAGAAGGGAATTATGTCGTTTTACATTGTTTCCAAGAATGGCCGGATGATAAAAACTATGCCGGGATTGATATTTTTCGCTTAAATGATAACGGTAAAATTGTTGAGCATTGGGATGTACTGCAAGTAATACCCGGGACATCGAAAAATGGCAACACAATGTTTTAACTTTACTGCGATTATATTTTTACTGATCTCTAAAACGGTTAAAACCATATACTTTAGTACATT
The DNA here is from genome assembly GCA_002898175.1 of bacterium BMS3Abin04. GTDB lineage: Bacteria > Bacteroidota > Ignavibacteria > Ignavibacteriales > Melioribacteraceae > BMS3ABIN04. The sequence continues at coordinate 957 of BDSW01000261.1, read as the reverse complement.
TTTTTTGCTGCTGAAAAATCAAAGGAACTAAATTTCGGATATTGAATATTGAATATTGAATATTGAATATTGAATATTGATTAGTGGTTTTATATTGATAATTAAGATTAAACAACAAAATCGGCATAGGAGACTCTAATTTCATTTACTATATTTTGGAGAGAATGAGATTTTGAAAACTAAAATGGGACTACTCTTCCTATTAAAAATTTAGAAAGAATAATCCCGTTTTATATAAATAGACAGAATACTTTCAATTGTATTTAAATAGCTTTAAGTATAAGAACTGTTAAATTTGTTTAATCAAATCTTATGCTTTTGCTTTCTGCTATCTTTCACCCAAAATCAATTTAATTTTTTTAGTTTTCCCATTTCGTTCAACGGTCATTGTAACCTTATCGCCCGGCTGGTGTTCTTTCAGATAGTTTGAATAATCGCGCAAGTTCTTTACTGCTTTTCCGTTGAATTTCTTAATCACATCACCTTTTTGCAGGCCGGCTTTTTTCCCTGCAGAACCCGGGGCAACACCACTGACTTTTACTCCTTCGCCCGAAAAAGCAAAGTCCGGGATAGTTCCTGTACTTACTCTTCTAACTTTTTTAGATTCTTTGGTTATAGAGTTTTTCTCATTACCGCTCAATTTCTTCGTACCTATATATTTTAAAGGTTCTTCTCGTTCGGCAAGATATTCAAGTACTTCCTTTGCAACCGCTGCAACCTTTACCAGTCCGTCAGCATCAATTTTGTCAACTGTATCTGTCGGACGGTGATAATCCAAGTTCGGACCACTGAAAAACTGTACTGAGGGGATTCCATTTTTAATAAAAGAGACCTGGTCGCTTGCATCCAATTGCTGAGTAACCATATCCGTTTTTATTCCCGTTGTATATTCGGTTCCCATGAAAATAAATTTCCATTCGCGAGCAGAATTACCGTTAAGAATTAGTAGCTTTTCCC
>BDSW01000260.1 GCA_002898175.1 bacterium BMS3Abin04 | reverse complement strand
AAATAGTTCCAAATAATGCGTTGGAAATGGCTCTTTGGCTGGAATCGGATCGCATGGGGTTTTTGCTAAGCACCGTCACTCAAGAAGCATTTATTAATCAACAAGATGTTGTTCAAAATGAAAAGCGTCAAAGTTACGATAACCGCCCTTACGGTCAAACCCGTTATGTAATTGATAAACTTCTTTACCCGCCAAGTCATCCATACAATTGGCAAGTAATAGGTTCCATGGAAGATTTAAGCAATGCATCATTAAAAGATGTTCATGATTTTCATGAGAAATGGTATATCCCTAATAACGCCACATTAGTTGTAGCCGGAGATTTTGACTTAAAACAAGCAAAGGAATGGATAGAAAAATATTTCGGTGAAATACAACGGGGGAAAGATGTAACCGACATGAAGCCGGTACCGGTTACACTAAGCGAAACTAAACGTGCCTATCATGAAGATAACTTTGCGAAATCACCAGAATTAAACATGGTATTTCCTACGGTCGAACAATATAATAAAGATTCTTATGCCCTGGATTTAATGGGTAGTTTAATTTCAGACGGGAAAAAGGCTCCGCTTTATAAAGTAATTGTTGAAGAAGAGAAATTGGCGCCTTCAGTTTCGGCATACCAAAACAGCGGGGAAATTGCCGGGAGCTTTAAGATCAGAGTCCGTGCTTTTCCTAAAAAGAAACTTTCCGATGTTGAAAAGGCAATAAAGAAAGCTTTTAAAATGTTCGAAGAGAAAAAATTTACCGAAAAAGATTTGGATAGAATAAAAGCAAAAACCGAAACCAGGTTTTATAACGGAATTTCGAGTATACTCGGGAAATCTTTTCAACTTGCATTTTACGATGAATTTGCCGGTTCACCGGATTTTATTAGTCAAGATTTGCAAAATAAACTGAATGTAACTTCCGGAGATATTTGGCGGGTTTATAACAAATATATTAAGGATAAAAATTTCGTTCTTACTAGTTTTGTTCCTAAAGGAGAAGTTGAATTAGCGGCTGAAAATTCAGAATTATTTCCTATTAAAGAAGAGTCCATTACTAAAGCACAAAAAAATATCGCAAAAAACAACGGTTTCAAAGTTGAAAAAATCCCTACAAAATTTGACAGATCAATCGAGCCGAAAAAGGGACCGGATCCGGTTTTAAAAAACCTTGATATCTGGCAAACTAAATTATCCAACGGAATCAAAGTAAACGGTATTAAAAATAGCGAGCTTCCGCTTGTTCAATTTTCAATCACGCTACGGGGAGGCATGGTTTTAGATGACCCGAAGAAGATTGGGGCGGCAAACTTAATGACCGATATAATGATGGAAGGAACTAAAAATAAAACTCCACTTGAGTTGGAAGAAGCTATTGACGAACTGGGTTCATCAATCTCTATGTACACAACAAAAGAAGCAATTGTGCTAAACGGCAATTGCCTTGCTTCTAAATTTAATGAGACTTTCAGCTTGGCAAAAGAAATTCTTTTAGAACCGAGATGGGATAAAAAAGAATTTGAACGTATTAAAAAAGAAACTATCGAGATCATCAACCGCCAAAGTTTTAACCCCAGCGCCATTGCCTCTAATGTTTTTAACAAACTGGTCTACGGCAAGGATAACATTCTTTCAAACTCCACGTTGGGCACTAAAGAATCCGTTAAATCCACATCCGTTGAAGATTTAAAAAATTATTATGCAAAAAACTTTTCACCATCGGTAACATCAATAAATGTTGTGGGCGATGTTTCGGAAAACAATGCAATATCCGTTTTCAAAGAGTTGGAAAATTGGCAGGCTAAAACAGTTGACTTTCCGGAACTTAAGATGCCCGAAGCTCATGAGAAAGCTACACTCTGCTTTGTCGATTTTCCGAATGCAAAGCAATCCCAAATTAGGATAGGCAACCTTGGTTTGGCATTTAACGATCTCGATTATTACAAAGCTGTTGTTATGAATTACAAACTCGGGGGCAGTTTTAACGGAATACTAAACATGATACTTCGTGAGGAAAAAGGATATACATACGGAGCGCGCTCGGGATTTTACGGAACGGAATATCCGGGTAAGTTTACTGCGTCTTCGGCTGTCCGCTCCAATACAACTTTGGAATCGGTAAAAATATTCAGAGACGAAATAAAGAAATACCGCGAAGGAATTTCCGATGAGGATATGGAGTTTACAAAACACGCCTTAATTAAATCAAATGCACGCAGATTTGAAACCCTCGGCGCTTTACTTAGAATGTTAAATCAAATATCGCGATACGAATTACCGACAGATTATATTAAACGACAGGAAAAGATTATTAAGAGCATGACGACGGAGGAACACAAAGCTCTTGCTCAACAATATCTACATCCCGACCGTATGTATTACTTGGTTGTAGGTGATGCGGCGACACAATTCGGACCCTTGAAAAAACTTGGATTCGATGAAGTATATTTATTAGATAAAGATGGAAATATTGTAAAGTAATTATCTGCCATTCATAAATTCAGACCGGCATCGTTTATTTTGCGATGCCGGTTTGGGAAGTAGGAAAAGAAGTAATTTATTATTGGTCGGCTATCAATGCCGATAATAGACTGTTAAAAACCACAAAGCAAGATTGCAAGGGATTTAGAGCCATGAGAGTGATTAAGTAATTTTAGAATTAAAATGCTGTCTGTACAGTAAATATTATTTGGGTAGCTAAAAGCAGAAAACAATTGTATAGAGAGTGCTATTGCATAATATATGAACAAAGGTATAATATAAGTCCTGCTATATAGATATAGTGAGGCGGTAGCAATTAGACCAAAGGAAAACGAGATGAAAAAAGCATTAATAATAATTGATATGCAAAACGACTATTTTGAAGGTGGAAAAATGACCGCGGTTAATTCAGAAAAAGCAAGTTTAAACGCAAAGAAAATATTAACTGATTTTAGAGAAAAAGGACTACCGGTTATTCACATTCAACATATTTCAACAAGAGAAGGAGCAACATTTTTTCTAAAAAATACTGAGGGGGCAAAAATTCACGAGAATGTAAAACCAAATGAAAATGAAAAAATTATAACAAAGCACTTTCCAAATAGTTTTAGAGAAACTGAACTTCTGGAATATCTAAAAGGAAACTATACAACCGATTTGGTGATTTGCGGTATGATGACGCATATGTGCGTAGATGCTACAACACGAGCAGGCAAAGATTTTGGTTTCAATATTCAATTAATTAGTGATGCTTGTGCAACAAGAGACTTAGAAATAAATGGAGAAACCGTGAATGCTATTGAAGTTCAAAAATCATTTTTATCTGCATTAAACTATTTCTATTCTCAGGTATTAACACCAGAGAATTATTTAAAGGGAAATTGAAGATGGAACAATCGGAAAGATTTAAAGTAGGCTGGAATAAACTTAAAGAGATAGACGGAGAAGCAGGAGAAAAAGTGATTAATGGACTAAAAAACATTTCACCGGATTTAGGAAAATTTATTATTGAATTTGCATTTGGCGACATTTATTCGAGAAAGGGACTTGACTTAAAATCAAAAGAGATGGCAGTTGTTGCGTCTCTTACTGCAATGGGAACAGCTGAACTGCAACTAAAGGTTCATATTAATGGCGCTTTAAATACTGGAAGTAGTATAAATGAAATCAAAGAAGTGATTTTACAAATGTCGGTTTATTCAGGTTTCCCAAGTTCAATAAATGCAATAAATACTTTGAAAGAAGTAATAGATGAAAGAAAAAAAAGGTATAAATGATAATGTTGGAAAAGTTGCAGTAGGCAATATTAAAAACAGGTTTGAGACAGGAGAAAAATATTTATCAAAATTAGATAACACGCAAGTTGAAAAGTTAAAAAACACTAACAATGATTTTTCGCCGGAATTAGTGAAATTTGTTCTTGAATACGGATATGCAGATATTTTTTCAAGAGATAATTTAGATATAAAGTATAGACAGATTGCTACAATTTCAGCATTAACAGCGTTGGGTAATGCACAATCGCAATTAAAATTTCACATTAACGCAGGGATGAATATCGGATTAACTTTTGAAAATATAAAAGAAATAATGCTTTTAATGACCGTTTACGCAGGATTTCCGGCAGGGATTAATGGAACAAACGTTTTGAGAGAAGTAATAAATGAACGTGAAAATAAAGTGGAAAAAGCCTCTAATAAAGATGTATAAAAAGAATAATGGTTTAAGTACTAAATTCAAAATTCGTACCTTTAACAAAAGTCAGTGTAAAACCGAAAGATTGGTGCATAAAAATCCGCTGCTATTATTATTACTAACCGCTTGTTAGGCGAAATTTAAAATAAGGATAAAACACAAAGAGTATGTTTTCTTATATTTTTATGAAAATACTTGAAAGTCGTCCGGAAAGATATGACACAGGGATTAATTTCTTATCGGGAGGACATGCTGCGAAAATAAGAAAGCAAATAGTAAGAAATTTTATAAAGCCCGGTATGAAAATGCTTGATATTGGATGTGGAACAGGTTTGTTAATTGAAGACGCCGCAAAAGCAGGAGCCGAAGTAAAGGGGATTGATATTTCCGCGGGTATGTTGAAAGTAGCACAAAAACGTATTGGAAAAAGCGGATTACAAGATAAAATTTCTATCTATAATGCTGGTGTAGTTGAAATTGATACCATTTTTACCGAAAACAGTTTTGATGTAATTGTTTCGACCCTGGTTTTCAGCGAACTTTATTCGGAAGAAAGAGCTTTGGTTTTATATCAAATAAAAAAACTGTTAAAACCAAACGGAAAATTAGTGATTGCCGTAGAAGTTCAACCGGATGATTTATTTAAACGTATTGCTCATTTTTTTGTCAGATTACCTTTGACCGTTTTAACATACATTATTGCTCAAACAGGAACAAAACCGCTTACGGACATATCGGATGAAGTTATCAAATCAGGTTTTTCAATAATTAAAGAAGAACGTTCATTTCTCGACAGTTTTATCATATTATCCGCAAATAATTCAGAAAATACCGGCTATGTTGAGATGGATTTGCCCGCTGTTAAAAAACCCGGTGATGACTATTCAATTATTAAATCTATTTGGGATTATATCGGTCGATGGTTTCCGAATCCTGTGGAACCGGGACTTCGCATTACCGGAAATCCCGGCAGGAGTTCACCGGTAATACTTACGTCAAATTTTCACCTTACTGTTAGACGGGTTGAAAAATCTTTAAAAAATGAAAATGTGTTTTTATTAATTGCACCAACTAACGGTATTAATGTTTGGTGTGCTGCAGAAGGCGGAGATTTAAATACTCATTCTGTAATAACAGCAATTAAAACAAGTAGATTAAATGAAAGAGTTGACCATAATAAGATAATTCTTCCGCAATTTTCGGCATCGGGAATTGACCTTAAACTTTTGAAAAAAGAAACCGGACGAAAAGGACTTTTTGGACCTGCTTACTCAAAAAGTATACCTAAATATCTTAAAAATCATAAAACTGTTTTTGAAAACAATAAGGCTGATTTTTCGCTTCCTTTCAGGTTGGAAATGTTACTTTCAATGAATTTCATTATTTGGTTTGTTATTGCAATAGTTACCCTGTTTACAGCCCCGGAAGTACTTTTACCGGTTAGTATTTATTTTTGGCTGACAGGCTTTGTTCTCTATGCCGGTTACCCGATTATACCGGGGAAAAGCGGTTGGCTTAAAGCAGGTATACTTTCAATAATCGAAATTATTGCAATTGCTTTATACACATTTTTAATATTGAAAATGCCCGGCTTTGCATATTGGAAAATTATGCTTGGTACAAGCGCTATTAACTTATGGCTTGGTTTCGATTTAAAAGGAATTGTCGCAGGTTATCCGTCGGAAGCAGAACGGTTGATGAAAAAACTCGGGATGAAATCTTTCGGACATATTTTTTCAGCAGAAAAACAAAACGAAGGATTAATTCAACAAGACATCGGTAAATGTAATAATTGCCGTATTTGTTTAATGGTCTGCCCTAAAGGAGTGTTCGATATTGTAGAGAAAAAAAATATAAGAATAAAGAATCAATCGGAATGTTTTGCTTGTAATGCTTGTGTAACTCAATGCACGGAAAATGCTTTACTATTGGGAAAATAAATGAAACTTCGTCTAACATTATATATAATAAACAGGCGAGATAGTTGTAAATTCAACAATTGTAGCCCGCCCCGGCTTTCTACCAGCTTGAAAAACGGGAGCTTCAGAATCGTATATTTTTTCATTTACTTAACGTAATACACAATTCAAAAAATATTTTTCTAAAATAAATAATGAATATCGGTTTCATAAATATAGATAAATTTGATTTTTCCTGTTATTATAAAGGTTGATAATATTTTTTTTTCTCCGCTATTGTTCCGAAAATGAATAAAGTTATAAATTTTAAAGATAATATTATGAACATAACACAAAAACAAATTTGGGAAGTGATTCAAGAAATGAATCGCAAATGGACGGTTAAAAATAATGCTGATGAACTCAAAAATTATTTTCATAAAGATATGGTGGCAGTTACTCCAACTGATTTAAGGAGAATTGAAGGAGGAGAAAATTGTGTTGCCGGCTGGAAAAAATTCGCTGAAAATACTAAGATTCATTTTTGGAAAGAATCAGAGCCAAAAGTGCAAATTTACGGCGAAGGAAAATTTGCAATCGTCACTTATTACTTCGATATGTCATTTGACATGGATGGACAAACAATTAACATGAAAGGAAGAGATATGTTTTCACTCGTAAACGAAAATGGGAAATGGCTTATTGTAGCGGACCAATTTTCTCAATTCCCAAATTTATAACTTATGAAGCCGGGAAAAATGTTTAAAGGATTCTCTATGGATTCAATTGTTTTTTTGAAGGAATTAAAAAAGAACAATAATAAGCAGTGGTTTGAATCTCATAAACAGGATTATGAGAATTTACTTTTGACACCGCTAAAAAATTTGGTGGCTGATATAGGAAATTTTATGCTTTCAATTGATTCTGATTTCGAAATTCGCCCAGCAGTTGATAAAACCATTTCAAGAATTTATCGCGACACCAGATTCTCACGCGATAAATCTCCATACAAAACTTCGCTTTGGGTAACTTTCAAAAGACCAAAAAAAAACTGGAAAGATGCGCCTGCATATTTTTTCGAAATTTCAGGGAATTATTATCGTTACGGAATGGGATTTTACAGTGCGATGCCAAACACAATGAAAAAGTTTCGGGATAAAATTGACAAAAATCCGGATGAGTTCAACAAAACAATTTCATTTTTTTCAAAGCAGAATATTTTTGTTTTAGAAGGTAAAAAATATAAAAGGATATTTGATAAAAACATAGCAACAGAACTTCAAGAGTGGTATCAACGAAAAAATTTTTATTTGGTTTGTAACAAGAAGCAAGACGACAATTTGTTCAGTAATAAATTAACTGACGAATTGATTAAAGGATATAACCTATTATCGGGTTATTATAAATACTTACTGAAATTATAAATATACTACAGCAATGTTAACAGGCTGCGACGGATAATAAGTTATAAATTAATGAAATTAACAATTCAAGTATATTTTATAAAATGGAAGTGAATTAAAAATATCCAGCCCATAATAAAGGTTAATAGTGCATCATTAAAATAAACCGACTATAAATGAAACTCTTGATATAGAAATTGATATTCAAAAGAATGAACCGTTTTTCTTTTTGGAAATGTAAAAACGGAATATTTCACGAATAATTAAAGAACGGAAATAAAAAATGGAAAATCATAAACAAAAAAAGCAGAAACTGTCTTTAACCGGGTCTATTTCGTTGGGCACGGGTGTAATGATAGGCGCAGGCATTTTTGTCTTAATGGGACAAATAGCTGAATTGGTAGGCGATTTATTCCCTATTGCATTTATAGCCGGCGCAATAGTAGTGGGGTTCAGCTCTTATTCCTATGTTAAATTTTCCAACGCTTATCCGTCATCAGGGGGAGTAGCGAAATTCTTAACAAAATCTTACGGTCCCGGGACGGCAACAGGCACCTTTTCTTTGTTAATGTATGTATCAATGGTTGTTTCCGAAAGTTTAGTTGCAGGAACTTTTGGCGCTTATACGCTCAGGCTCTTTCCTGAAGAATATGCAGGTTATGCTTCCCTTCTTGGTGTGGGACTTATTGCAATTGCTTATATAGTCAATATATCGGGTAATAAGGTTATTGAAGTAACGGCTACTTTTACCGCAATAATTAAGGTTGTGGGCATCGCGGTTTTAGCAATTTCCGGACTTATAATTTCCGGCTTGCCAAATATAGCCGGCACTTATGTTTCCAAAGCCGGCGGGAACATACCAAAAGGCTTTGGATTTGTGGCAGCATTAGCATTGTCAATTCTTGCTTATAAAGGGTTTACAACAATCACCAATCAAGGTGGTGATATTGAAAATCCACATAAAAATGTCGGTAAATCAATTATTATTTCGATCATAATTTGTACGTTTATTTATGTTATTTTGGCATTGTCTGTTGCCGGAGGGTTAAGTATTCCGGCGATTATTGCGGCAAAAGATTATGCCCTGGCGGCGGCAGCTAAACCGGTATTCGGCGAATGGGGTTTATTAATGACTATTCTCCTCGCTATCATCGCCACGGTTTCCGGGGTAATAGCCAGTGTTTACTCGGCTTCCAGAATGTTTGGTATGCTTAGTAATATGAAGCAGGTTCCTAACTTAAAAAAGATGGGTAACTTTAAAAATCCCGCTCTCATTTTTACTGTTTCCCTGGCAATGCTTTTAACCATCCTATTCGATCTTACACGTATTGCTTCTATTGGTGCAATTTTTTATCTGATAATGGATATCGCTATTCATTGGGGGCTTTATCGCTATCTAAGAAAAGAATTCAAGTTTAATTCCGTTATGCCTTTAATTGCAATAATATTGGACGGAGTTATACTCGGGGCATTTATTTATCTCAAATATTTGAACGACTCATTTGTTTTAATAGTTGCACTAATAGGAATAGTTCTTATCATTTTGAGCGAACGTCTTTTTATGGAATCTCATACCGATAATGACGGGAAAATGCACATGGAAATGGACGAAGAAGAAATGAATGAAAGGATGTAGCTTTAAGCTTAAACAACCAGACAAAGGAAACTCACTAAGAACATTTTTATAAACACTCGGTTGGCCATAAAAAGTAAGAGACAACGTTATTGCCGGTCGCTTCTAACTTCCGGCAGTATTATAAATTCGCTGCCTGTTACAGCAAATGATTGATAGAAAAAAAATTAAATTGAACGGATCAAAAAAGCCCCAAAAGTAAATCGTACGACCGATAAAATTTATGAGCTTACAGCGTATATAAAACAATGAAATGTCCAATTCCTTTTACTTTAGCAATAATCTTAAGTAATTTGCAGCTTAATTATGGGAATTATAAAAAACGAGAAAACGATTTGAATGAAATGAAAAATTCAGCTCCTAACTTAGAACAGTACAAAAATATTGATAATATATTATTGAGAATATAAAAGCGAATGGGATTGATAGAAAAATACCTAAACCGGATAGGAGCCAATAGAGCCGTATTGGCATTGTCAATTGCAAGAATGTCCGATGGAATTGGTAATAGTATTTTGTTTATCATAATCCCGTTATTTGTTGCCGCTTTACCCAATATTTATTTCCATCTTCCGCTTCCCATTTTAGTTGGAATTTTAATTTCTACCTATGGCTTAACCTCCGCTATAATGCAGCCGTTAATGGGAGCATTAGCAGATAGATTAGAAAGAAGGAAACTACTGATACAAATCGGACTTGCTTTAATTGCGTTTAGTACACTCGCTTTTATTCTCGCTCAAAATTTCTTCGACTTATTATTATTACGAATTTTGCAGGGAGTGGCCGTTGCAATTACTATTCCGGCATCGATGGCATTAATGACATTGATTACAAAAAAAGAAACCCGCGGCGGAGCTATGGGCGTTTACAGTACGCTGCGGATGATTGGTTTTGCAGCAGGTCCTTTATTAGGCGGATATTTACAAACTCATTTCGGATTTAATTCCGCTTTTTTAGCCGGATCCGGTTTTGTTTTTTTCGCTATGGTACTTGTACAAATATGGGTAGATGAAATAGAACCGTTAAATAATTCTAACCACGAAAAAGTAAAATTCAAAATTATAGATTTTTCTTTGCTCAATCCGGGAATAATTAGCGCTACAATTGCTACATTTTTGATGGCATTAGCATTTTCAATGGTTGTAACACTTGAAAATGAATTTAACTCAAGACTTAATATGAATGCGTTTGTTTTTGCAGCTGCATTTAGCGCCGTAATGATTAGCAGGTTAATTTTACAAGTTCCTCTCGGCAGGTATTCGGATAAGATTGGAAGAAAACCTCTAATATTATTGGGACTTATAATTATGGCTCCCGCTACTTTTTTACTTGGTGAAGTTACCAGTGTTTTACAGCTTGTAATTTTACGACTCGTTCAAGGCGCCGCAGCTGCTGCTATTGCCGCACCTGCTTTTGCTGTTGCCGCCGATTTATCTCAAAGCGGCGGCGAAGGCAGGCAAATGAGCTTAATAACTACAGGATTCAGTTTGGGTTTGGCAACCGGACCTTTAATTGCCGGATTTTTAGCTGTGATATTTTTTGAACTTCCCTTTATTGTAGCCGGTATTATGATTCTTATTGGGGCTTTTATTGTTTATAAATATCTTCCGGAAACAGTTCAGGGATCAAGAGTTATTTTTAATAAGAATAAAAAATAATATGAGATTATTATTTCACTAAAATAATTCCTTCCTTTTTTACTAATTTCGATTTTTTTAATCCTTCGGAAATAGTTTCGTTATACATTTTTTGAGCTTTCTCAAGCAGAATGCCGCCCTTTAAAATTTCGTCTAGTTTTCCGTCGGCTCCGCGGTCAATAAATATTGATGTTTTAAAACTATACAACGACGGTTTTTTATTAACAACCGTAAACTCATTAAACGGACCACTTTTAGACGAAAAACTTTTGATGCTGAACTTATAGTAAGATTTGTTGAAGATAAATTCCTTCGATTTTTTATTGATTTCGTTAAGCTTACCTTGTTTTTCTAACATACCCAACGAATAATCATAAATTTCCTGAGCTTCCGAAAGGGTAATATTTCCTTTTATAACTTTATCCATTGTTCCGTCTTGATTAATGTCAACAGCAACAAAATTGCGGCCGATTAAACTGTTGTGTGATTCCGGGTTACCCGGACTATAAGTAGAACGGAGAACGTAGTTATCGCCGTTATAAACAAATTCGTACTCGGCTACTTTTAATCTAGACGAACTGCAGCCGGATAAAATAAAAGCCGCCGTTAGCCACAATAACAAAACGCCCAATCTGCCAACCGAAAGCACAGCGGGATTTTTACCGTTTCTTGTTTTTTGAATGTTCATTTTATTTGCAAATTATTATTGATATTAATGTTTATTATTTAGACGATAGTTTTAACAATAAGTTATAATAATTATATTTTATATTCCTAAAAAAGTTTCCGGTTTTGTGATTAACTTTACTTAATAACTCACGTTACGCAGAAAGTTAGAAAATCAGTAAATTTCTAAATAAGAAAATAAGAGGTTAGACATGAACAGTCAACTCTTAGAAATATACACTGATTATTTAATGAGTTCATATTCATATACAACAGCCACCGGTCTTTCGGTATTATCAGAAGGGGAAATAAGTCACGATAAAATCACAAGATTTTTAAGTTCAGAAGACTTCACATCAGCAGGGTTATGGACATTAATAAAACGTACGGTAAGAGAAATACAGGGAAAGGATGGAGTAATCATAATAGACGATACGGTAGAGGAAAAGCCAAGTACGGATGAAAACGAAATAATCTGTTGGCATTATGATCACAGCAAGGGACGGTCAGTCAAGGGCGTAAATATTATATCGGTACTCTATTACAGCAAAGGGTATAGAATACCGGTATCGTTTGATTTAGTGAGAAAGACAAAAACAGTGATTGAGGAAAAGACAAAGAAAGAAAAAAGAATTAGTGAAAAAACAAAAAACGAACAATATAGAG
>BDSW01000259.1 GCA_002898175.1 bacterium BMS3Abin04 | reverse complement strand
ACATCCGTAATAACTTTAAATGATATTGATTTAGAGAGACTATTTGCATAAGTGAGATAAACACGGTGAATATCGAATGAATTAGTAGGTGTTTTGTCAGAATTATAAGAATAATCAAAATATACCTTAGAACTAATTTTACCTTGTGCTAAAATTACTGCAGATAATAAAAATAATATTGCACAAACATAAATTAACTTTTTCATTTTTTGCTTTCCTCCGAAATTGAATTTACTGTATCATTTATTGAACTGATTTCACGCTTAAATTCTTTTATACCCTTTCCCATTCCTTTAGCTATTTCGGGTAACTTTTTTGCTCCGAATAGTACTAGAATAGCAAAGACTACTATAAGTAGTTCAGGGGCACCCATATTTCCAAACATTTTTCCTCCCAATTGTTTAAAAGCAGACATAGTTTATATTCAACTAAAGTGCCAGGTAAAACGGGATTTTGAAAATTGAGTTTTTAGATTAAAATTGAAGATTTTTGTAAAATGGTTATTGTGCCCGAATATTATTGAGGTGATATTTCGCTCTTATTAACGAAATTTCGTTTTTGCAATTAAACGTATTGTACAAAAATTTAGTTAAGTTAATTTTGTTGTTTATTAAAGAAGGTTATATTTTTCCATTTTGGATCGAAGAGTTGAGACCGGAATACCTAATAGTTCAGCAGCTTTGTTTTTGTTTCCAGTAGATTTTTTTAGTGCATCTCTAATAAATTTAATTTCAAAACTATTTACAATGTCAACCAAACTTCCTGAATTATTTAGAGGCCCTGCTGCTAAGGTTGATGCAGAAATATCATCGGGAATAAGTTGAGGAGTTATTTCATCGTTGGTAGCAATAAGCGCTAACCTTTCCACAAGATTTTTTAATTCTCTAGTGTTGCCCGGCCAATTATATTTTTTTAATATTTCATAAACTTCGTTTTCAACTAAAATTTTTCGTCCGTCAGAAAATTCAAATAAAAAAGTATTAAATAGATCGGGGATATCTTCTTTTCTCTCTCTTAAAGTTGGTAATACAATTGGAAAAATTTTCAAACGGTAATATAAATCCTTCCGAAACTTTCCTTCTTCAACAAATTTATTTAAATCTGCTTTTGTAGAGGCAATTACTCGAATATCTATTTTAATAGTTTTACTGCTTCCAACTTTTTCCAGTTCACCCTCTTGCAATACTCGAAGCAATTTAACCTGTAAATTCAAAGGAATATCATCAATATCATCAAGATAAATAGTTCCTCCATCAGCTTGCTCAAATCTTCCAATCCTCTCTTTAGCAGCACCGGTATATGCCCCTTTCGAATGACCGAATAATTCGCTTTCAAAAACATCTGCTGACAATATTGCGCAAGAAACTTTAATTAATGGCTTTTTATTTCTATCGCTATTATAATGAATTATATTCGCTACTAATTCTTTACCTGTTCCGGTTTCACCGGTAATTAAGATAGTTGAAGACGAACCTGCAACAAGTTTTATTTCTTCTTTCACTTTTTGAACACTTTCACTATTCCCCCAATACGAATCAATATCATATTTGTTGATAAAGAAATTGGAAAATTCCTTGTTCCGGAATTTTAAACAGTTAATTTGGGCCACTTTATCAATAAGATTTATCAACTCTAAAGGTTCAAACGGTTTGGTTATGTAATCAAAAGCACCCATTTTTATAGCTTGCACAGCGGATTTCACATTACCAAATGCTGTTATTAATATTACACAAATTTTAGAATTAAAATCTTTTACTTCCTTTAGTAATTCCACCCCATTCATTTGCGGCATTTTAATATCGGAAATCACAAGGTCAATTTCGGGATGTTGCCTAATATGTTTCAGAGCTTCTTCCGGTAGTTCAAAATCCACAACGTTATGCCCGGCATCGCGTAAATCTTCAGCAGTTGTTACCCTCAAAATTTCTTCATCATCTACAATGCAGATATTTAGTGAAATATCTTTATAATCTTTCAATTATATTCCTTTGAATTTTGGTAAAAAGACATATGTTGTAGTTCCAACACCAACTTTACTTTTTACCGTAATTTTCCCATTATGCGAATTTACAATATTATAAATAATTGACAAACCTAAACCTGTTCCTTTTCCGGTAGCTTTAGTAGTATAAAACGGTTCGAATATTTTCCCTAGTTCTTTTTCGTGTATTCCAACGCCGCTATCATTTATTGTTAATTTTATAAATTCATTCTCTTCAATTAATGAAATACTTATTGTATAAGAGTTATTTTCCGGGCTTGCTTCAATTGCATCTATGCTATTAACAAGTAAATTTACAATAACTTGTTCTAAGTGAGTTTTACTTCCAAAAACAAACTTTTTTTTAAAAGGAATATCTTTGGTAATTATAATTCTGTTGAGTTCAAATCTGTAAGCTAATAATAATAGTGCATTTTCAATTTGTTCTTTAATATTGACCTTCTCAAACTTTATGTCTTCTAATCGTGAATAATTTAACAAGTTTTTAATAACAGTCTCTATACGTTTAGAAGCTTGATTCATTAAAGCTAAATATTTTTTATTTTGTTCAACGTTTAGCGGATCATTATTCATTCTTCTTAAACAATTTTTTATTCCGGAAATAGGATTATTGATTTCATGTGCCAAACCTGCTGAAACCGTACCAATTGTTGCTAATTTTTCCGACTGGATTAATTTTGTTTCTGCTTCTTTTAATTCCTTATAAGCTTCTGCTAATCGAAAGCCCATATCGTTAAACTTTTCTGTTAACAAATCAATTTCATCTCTGGCTCTAAAAAAAATAGGAATCTTTCCAAGCAATTTTTTTCTTATTTCAATTTTAGGTATTCCGGCTTCACTTAGAGAATTTAATTCTAGATTGTCTGCTGCATTTTGAATCTTTTTGATTGGCTTAGTGATAAAATATGAAAATGAAAATGCTCCAATTATTCCTACTATTAAAAATACACCAACCATCATCCAAAAACGGGATATAGTATTTATAATATCCTTATTAATTCTTTCTTCGGAAATTCCAATCCGGACGGTTCCTAATTCACCTTCTAAAATAGGCCATGCGATATCTCTAATAATCTTATGTTCTTTTTTCTTAAAAAGATCGATTAATAACACTTTAGATCTTGAAGGTTGTGTTAATTTATTTGCTTTTATTAAATTTAATGATACTCCAAAATCGGAACTACTTGAAATTAGGTCCTGATTTTTATCTGTTATAAAAGCATAGATAACGGTACTATCAAGTTGTTTTGCACCATCTAATATTTTCTGAACGCCGACATAATCTTCGAAAAGTAATGGTGTAACAACTTGATCGGCTAAGCTTTTACCAATATCAATTGCTCTTTTTTCAGATTCTTTTTCAAGAGATTTTTGAACGTTTTGAAATATGAGATAAGCATTTACACCGCCGAAAACAAATACAATCAAGATAATTGCGATAGTAAATTTCCAAAAAAGAGGAAGATAGAATTGCCTTTTGTTCATTTCTAATTAAAAGATTGGATTGAATTATAAATATCAGGATCAACTTTTACAAATTTTTCTATTTGTAATTTATTTAGAATTTTTTTCCCTTCTTTGTCTTTATCCATTCCTATCAGAATATTTTGAATTTTTCGAATTAGGTCGGGATTGGTACTTGGAGCATAAACAAAAGGAGGAATACCGAAATCAGGTGATTTTTGAATTATTTTTACGTCTTTTATTCGTTTGGGATTATTTATTTTTAAGAAATCATAAACGAGACCGTCAACAGTAGCGCCGTCAACTAAACCTCTGGCAACTGCTTGAATTGAATAATCATGAGCGAAAGTAAATAGGGATTTACTAAAATAATCGTCCGGTTTGGTTCCAATATCTTTTAATATTTTTACTACGTATTTGTACCCGGTATTCGAGAGGGGATCGGAGAAGGCAAAAGATTTGTCTCGTAATTCTTCGAATTTAGTTATACCGGAAGATTTATTTACAATTATATAAGCCTGATAATATGTTTTACCGTTTATTTGAGGAGCAGCTAGTATTTTTAGTGGGAATTTCCTTTTTGCAACCACATAAGCCCCTGAACAGACGTAAGCAAAATCCAACTTTCCTTCTTCCAACAGATCATTTACTTCTTGATAAGTTTTCCTTTGTTTAAGTTTGATTGGAATACCGATTTTTTTTTCAATATACCGTAACAAATTTTCATAAAGGTAAAATGTTTTTTTTGGAGAAATCATGGTTGAAATAGCTACATTCAGGGATTTTTCAAGAGTTTTATTTTTATCATTCGAGGGAACCGGTTGTATATCATTAATATTAATTTCAATTGGCTTTTGATTATTATAATGTGAAGAATCACTACAATTTGTAAATAATATTAAAATAACGGATACAAAAGTTAGAATTGTTATTTTTTTCATAATGAAATTCTCAATTAAAAATAATTTTACAATTGTGAAAATAATAAGAACAAACCCTTGTTCAAAGCAATTAAAAATTGTGAAATTATTCTGAATTAATTATTCGGTATAAATATAATGCAAAGCAGGTAAACAATTAAAGATGAATCGATAAAAATCATTGTTTTTTTATTAACAACCCATCTCTTCTTCACTGGAATCAAATTGGATTATTTTTTTGAGGAGTAAAATGTTTCCGCTGGAATTAGTAATTAGTTCGTATGTATCTTCGTTCTTTTTTAAGTGAATTTTGAATGCTTTTTTTTTGTTTTGAGTAATTTTTAGAATGCTGATAAATTTAATTTTCTTTCCAAATTTTTTAGCAATTACTTTTTTCACTGCAGTCGGTAAATTCTTTGGTGATATTTCTTTTTCTTCTTGCCCGTTATCTTTCCA
The DNA here is from genome assembly GCA_002898175.1 of bacterium BMS3Abin04. Taxonomy (GTDB): domain Bacteria; phylum Bacteroidota; class Ignavibacteria; order Ignavibacteriales; family Melioribacteraceae; genus BMS3ABIN04. The sequence continues at coordinate 4,350 of BDSW01000259.1, read as the reverse complement.
AACGATTTCATGATTTTCTACCGGAACGGTAGCATATTGAATAAAAAAGCTGCCTGAAATAAATATTACAAACATTGCGATTTTTAAAATTAAAATAAACTTAGATGTCTTCATTTTTCCCTTAATTAAAATAGTTCGGAATAGTTTCATAAATATTATGAATGTATTTCAGCTAAAAACCACTTGCTGTTTTAGAATAACGGTTCCAATAAATTTTAAAATTGACATCAAAATTAGTCGCCTTATAATCCCAGATAAAAATAATCAAATAAACTATTTTTTTATTTGATGCTAAACATTATTTATAGATTCATATAATCACCAAATAAAAATAATGTTAACAATCCAATTTTAAGAACCCAACCGGGAAGTTTAACTACAACAAATTATTTATAATTAAGATATTACAATATTAAGCATTCTTATTTGAAGTTGACAAAACTCAGCTTCAAATTAAAGTTGGGTTTCCCTCTGTCTATAAAAAGTTAGATATTTTATAACTAATTGGTTAATCCTCTTCTTTTCAAAAGCGGTTCTATGCTTGGCTCCTTTCCTCTGAATTTTTTATACAATACCATTAAATCCTCGGTATAGCCTTTTGATAATATATATGTTCTATATTTAGCAGCAAGTTTCTTATTAAACACATTCCCGGATTCTACAAACGCATTAAATGCGTCTGCATCCAAAACAGCAGACCAAATATATCCATAATATCCGGCGGAATATCCGCCTGAAAAAATATGATTAAAATATGTACTTCTGTAGCGGGGAATAATTTCTGGTATCAGTTCAATTCTTTTCATAGAATTATCCTCAAACTGATTAGTGCCCATTGTAACCGGTTCTTTAATAGTATGCCAATCCATATCGAGAATAGAAGCCGCAAGATACTCAACAGTTTCAAACCCTTGGTTAAACAAACTTGCCGATTGGATTTTGTTTATCAATTCATCCGGCATCACTTTGCCCGTTTTGTAATGAAAAGCATAAGTTTTTAGAACGTCCGGATAAAGTGCCCAATTTTCCATTACCTGAGAAGGGAACTCAACAAAATCACGAGGCGTTTCCGTTGCGGAAAGAGATTCGTATGTGCAGTTAGAAAGTAGTCCGTTAAGTGCATGTCCAAATTCGTGAAACATTGTTTGGACTTCATCAACACTCAGCAAAGCCGGTTTGTCCTTTGTCGGTTTAGAGAAATTTCCTACATTATAAATTATAGGGTAAACCATTTTGCCGCCTTTTTTGAACTGCCTTCTAAATTCATCCATCCATGCGCCACCGCGTTTACTTGCGCGTGGAAAATAATCCGTGTATAAAATTCCGATATGCGATCCGTCAGCTTCTTTCACTTCAAAAATGCGAACGTCGGGATGATACTTTGCTATTTTGTTATTCTCGACAAATTGAATACCGAATAATCTTGTGGCTAAACCGAAAACACCTTTTATTACATTGTTCACTTCAAAATACGGGCGCAAATCTTTTTCATCCAAATCATACTTTGCCTTTTTTAATTTTTCGGCATAATACCACCAATCCCAAGGAGCTAATTTAAAGTTATTTCCCTCTTTATAAATTGATTTCTGCATATCAGCCCTCTCAGCCTTAGCTCTTTTCAAAGCCGGAGACCAGAGTTTATAGAGCAAGTCGTAAACATTTTTGGGATTTTTTGCCATGTTTTCTTCTAACACGTAATCCGCGTGAGTTTTATAACCAAGTAAATTTGCCCGCCTCAAACGTAGATTTACCATTTTTATAACATTGCTTTTATTATCAAGCTCATCGTTATGATCTCCTTTCATAAAATAGGCACGGTAAATTTTTTCTCTCAAATTTCTCTTAGATGAATATTGTAGAAAAGGAATCATACTTGGTTTGGAAATAGTAAAGACCCATTTATTTTTATAACCTTTACCGGCTGCAGTTTCGGCAGCGCCGTCAATTGCAGTTTTCGGTAATCCGGCAAGATCATCTTTATTATCAATTACCAATTCGAATCTGTTGGTTTCTTTTAAAACATTTTCTCCGAATTTTACCGACAAAACCGAAAGTTCGGAATTGATTTTTCTAAACTCTTCTTTAGCATCGGGTGAAAGATTTGCTCCGCCGCGAACAAAATCTTTGTAGTATTTTTCTAGTAACCGGCTTTGTTCCGTTGTTAGGGAAAGATTTTTTCTTGATTCGTAAACACTTTTAATACGTTTAAATAAATTATTGTTCAATTTTATATCGTCTTGGTGTTTTGAAAGCATTGGAGAAACTTTCTTGGAAATCTCAGTCATCTCACTGTTATTCATTGCTCCGTTCATAGCGTTAAATACACGGCTAACCCTTTTTAACAGCGCACCGCTGTAATCCATCGCTTCAATTGTATTCTTAAAAGTCGGCGCTTCCTTGTTTTCCGCAATAGCTTCAACTTCTCCGTTGTGAATTTTAATAGCTTCCTTAAAAGCGGGTAAATAGTCTTTTGTTTTTATCTTATCAAAAGGCGGAGTTTCAAAAGGGGTTTCCCATTTCGTTAAAAGCGGATTTGTTTCATCTTTTGTACATGAAACCAACAACAAACTTGCAGCAAATAAAAGCATGATTAACCTCGTCATAGATCGTTCCTTTATAAAATTATTAAATTTTAACAGAATCAAAAATTTATGGAAAATTAAGAAGATAATCTAAGAAATTATGAAAGTAGAAAGTATTTTTTAGCTTGGCAAGGGTAATCCAATGGATTATATTTAAATATGTTAATTACGTTAGTTGAATTACCGGAGTTTATTCGTAGTATTAAAAAATTACTTTCTCAACAAGAAAAAGATAATTTACTTTTCCATCTTTCTGTAAATCCAAAATCCGGGGATATTATTTAAGGGACCAATGGAATTAGAAAATTACGATGGTCAATTGAAGGGAAAGGGAAAAGTGGTGGTGTAAGAGTAATTTATTTTTATTATAATGATAAAATGCCGCTTTTCCTTCTAACGGTTTTTGGAAAAAATACAAAGGATAATATTACAAAGAATGAACGAAATGAATTAGCAAAATTAGTTAAAGTTTTAATTTATCAATATATTAAGAAAGGTCAAGGGAAATGAGTAAAATATTTAAAAGTATAAAAACAGGGCTTGAAGAAGCAATTGAATTTTCCAAGGGTAAAGAAATTGGAGCAAGAGTTTTTACTCCTCAACAAGTTAATATACAAGAATTACGCAAACGGCTTGGAATGACTCAAGAAAAGTTTGCAAATACATTTGGAATCAGTTTAGGTACATTGCGTCATTGGGAGCGTGGAGATAGAAAGCCACAAGGACCGGCTTTAGTACTGCTTAATTTAGTCTCTAAGGAACCGGAAACTGTTCTTAATTTGCTTTATAATTAGCAAATATATTTTTGCGGTTGTATCAATTTAGTGAGAGAACAAATTCGTAAACCTAACCCACGGGTAATGGGAATGTGTAAATTAAAACCATTATAGGTTTAGTCATGCAAAATTCTTAACTGAATAAACCAGTTGTAATTTCTTAATTCAATTATAGTAAAGATTAATTGAATATTATCAGATGTATCCGATGTTTAAAATGAAAAAGCCCGGTTAAAACATCAGGCTTAGTGAATGTTTTTAGTATTTTATGAAGGAACTCTACAAAAGAGTACTGCGGATCTTCGAAGGAACTCTAATCCTTTGGCTTATATACTCATACTCCTAAAATTCCATAATCTCTCATTATTTTTTTACTTCTCCCTGCTATTTCTTTGTAAATATGACTTGATTAAAGGAAATATTTTATACAATTAGAAAAAATAATCAAGGTATCAAAAAAGTATTAAGAAGCCGGTGGAGACAGATAATATTTGAGTAACTTAGATATGAACGAATACAAAAAAGAATTTTTGGAAATCTTAGATACTTTATTAAAAGCATATAAAAATTGTGAGATTTGGTGGCTAATTGATAAAAAAAATCTTAGCTTATATAAGTAAGCGCTGCTTTATTGTTTGGATAAGAAAGTTATTTTCAAAATCGTTGTGCTTTACAAAAATTATTAACGAGCGGAATAAAAATGGTAAAAATAATTAAAACTATTAGTCTGATACTAATTTTAACACAAGTGATTTTTAGTCAACCCGAGCCTACGGTTATCTCTAATTATAGCAAATTAAAATTAACAGCAAACGACACACTAAGATATTTGAATATTCCCGATCGACCGGTGAATGCTATTGAAGGATCGAAGTTTGCAGATCAGATTGCTGATTTGAATCTAACAGATAGAGAAAAAGCGGTTGTCAAAGAAATACTAAACGGTAATGTACCGTCTTTTTCACTTAAGTTAAGACCTTTAACAGTCGTTC
>BDSW01000258.1 GCA_002898175.1 bacterium BMS3Abin04 | reverse complement strand
AATCAATAATGACATTATAAGCGAAAAGAGGTGATTTTTTATAAAGATCCTTCAATTCAATTAAATCAATTTTACGATTAGAAATTTTTTCCATATCTGTAATAATTTTACCTAGTTGTAATAAGTCTATACATTCTTTAGAGTAAATACCAATATCCAAATCACTTTTATCTTTATGATCTCCGGTAACATAAGACCCAAAAATCAAGGCAAAGATTATAAAGTCGTATTGCTTTAAATATTTTTTTATTTCATTTTCCATCTTCACTAAAATATATTTTTTAGCCAATAAATTCTTTAATTTTTTCAACAACATACTCAATTTGTTCAGTGCTCAGTTCAGGATAAACCGGCAATGCCAAGGAATGATCCGCAGCAAAATCAGCAACCGGGTAGTTATCTTGGGAACTTTGTAAATCTTGGAAGCATTCTTGTTTATGGAACGATACCGGATAATAAATTTCAGTAGCTATTCCATTTTCTTTTAAGAAAGCTCTAAGGTCGTCACGTTTATTAACTCTTATTACATATTGATTGTAGATGTGATAATTAGTTAATGAATGAGATTCTTCGACTCCGCTCAGAATGACATTCTTATATATAGCTTTAGGAAGCAGCACTTTATTGTTATCGTCGAATTCCGTTTTCCCCTCTTCTTCCGATAGACCGGCTTCGGTAAATAGTTTTGTATAAAGCTTTGCATTTTCCCTTCGTTTTGCAGACCAGCTATCCAAATGCGGAAGTTTAACATTAAGTACAGCGGCTTGAATTGCATCCAATCTAAAATTACCTCCAATCATACTATGATAATATTTAGGTTTGCCGCCATGAACTCTTAAAATTCTTAATTTTTCACCGAGTTCTTCGTCCATCGCAGCTACCATTCCGCCGTCGCCATAACCGCCAAGATTTTTACTTGGGAAAAATGAAAAGCATCCTATGTCTCCAATTGTTCCGACATGTTTTCCGTCTTTGTATTGCACTCCAATTGCTTGTGCACCGTCTTCTATAACTTTTAGGTTATGTTTTTTAGCAATCTCAATAATGGGATTCATATCGGCACTTTGTCCGTACAAATGTACCGGAATAATCGCTTTTGTTTTGCCGGTGATTTTATCTTCAATTTTAGCCGGATCAATATTAAAAGTAACCGGATCAATATCTACAAACACCGGAATTGCATTCAAACGCGATACAACTCCTGCCGTAGCAAAAAATGAAAACGTAGGAACTATCACTTCATCACCCGGTTTAATATTGATTGCCATTAGTGCGATAAGTAATGCATCGGTACCGGATGAAACTCCGATTGTCTTTTTAGCTCCTATATAGCCGGCTATTGATTCCTCCAACTTTTGTACTTCCGGTCCGAGTATAAAATATTGAGATTCGGCAACATTTAGTATAGCTTGGTTTAACTCATTTTTTAATGTTTTGTACTGTGCTTTTAGGTCAAGTAGTGGAACGTTCATATTGATTCCTTATAAAATTTATGTGGACTTTAAAAACGGATTCGACCTTATTCCATTATGCTTCAATAAAATGAATTATTGGGCTACTAACTACTTGAGGATTAGATATTTACGTAACAACTTTTGCCCATTCTTCTTCCAAGTTATATTTGGTAAGGAAATCGTTTAATAAGTTAAAATTCACTAACTCTCTTGAATTTTTAATAATTGCTTTAATATCATTTATATGTTTTGGGGCTTTTCCTTCTTTATAAAATTCCAATTTTTTAATTATAACATATTCTGGCGGAGCTATCATTATTTTACTATTAGCAAAAGATATTTCCTTTGCATTTTTGATTGCCCAATTTTGCAATTGATCGTTACCGGCAAAATAAACATCAGCTTTGAAAGCTGTCTTATGATGTATTATATTACAATGCCCTCTAGTCTCTCTATGAATTTCATTATTTATAACTTCTAAGGGCGGGATATAGAAATCGTTACTTGGGAAAGCATCAATAAGATTTTGAATATTTACTTCTGTCAAAATTAGTATAATATCTATGTCGTGTGTTATTCTTGGTTCACCATAGATAATAGAAGCTACAGAACCAGTTATTGCATAAGGGATATTAAGGATATTAAATTTTTCTGTAAATATTCTAAATAAATTAACTTCTTGCATATAGAAAAACCCTCCTTACTTCTTCTTCAATTTTTTCATCGTCCCAATCGGGATGAAATGTTCTTAAAGACGCTTCTTTTAACTCTCTTGCCGAATAATATAGCCTTAAAGAAAGTTCAAGTTTTTTTTCTGGAGTCATTTCTTTAAATCTGTTTCTATCACTAATATTATTGTTAGTTTTCATGTTTTAATTAATTTACAAATTAGACTTTTAAAAATAATTTTAACTGCTTCTTACCAAAAATGAACCGTTCAATACATTCTCTTTATTAAATTCAAGTCCTTCAATTGTGGCGCCTGCAGCATTTGCAATTGCGTATCCGGCTCCAACATCCCATTCGTTTGTTGGTCCGTAACGATAATAAATATGAGCACTGCCGTCGGCGATTTTACAAAATTTTATTGAACTACCTGCTGAAACTGTTTGCGTAACTCCATATTTCTTGAATACCTTTTCCTCTTCCGGCGCTGCATGTGAACGACTGCGTACAGCTATAATTCCCTTTGATTTATCTTTATTAACTGAAATTTTCTCGAGCTCATTTCCGCTTACTTGCCTAAATGCACCAAGATTTTTTTGACCGAAATATAAAGTCCCAAAAGGTATTTCAATTCGGTTGAAGGTTCCTTCTCCCGACTTCTGTATTCCGACTTCCTTATTCTGATTTTCTAATGCCGGAGCATAAATCACTCCCAAAATAGGAACATTATTTTCAATTAAAGCAATATTCACGGTAAATTCGTCGTTCTTTTTAATAAACTCCTTTGTACCGTCGAGAGGGTCAACAAGCCAGAACTTTTTCCAGTTTTTTCTTTCCTCAAACGGGATATATCTTCCCTCTTCAGATAGAATAGGAATATCCGGAAATTTTTCAGTCAATCTTTTTTTTATTATTTCATCAGATGCTTCATCGGCTAAAGTTAACGGGGAATTATCGGATTTCATCTCCACTCCAAAATCCGCCGAGTGATAAATTTCCATTATTGCTTTACCTGCATCAATAGATATTTTTATAATTTCATTTAACATAATTATTCGTAATCCTCGGTTCATTATTCGTAGTTCTTGTCCTTCCTTTTTATTTTGGTTTTGTCAACCTATTTTCAGAATAAGATATTGTTTACTCAAAACCAAGAACCAATCATTATTCATATCACCAAGGTTTAAAGATAATCCCCTTTTCCTGTAAAAGTTCTTTTATCAGGTTTGCCGAAAGTTCAATATCTAAATTACCCGGTACTTTCAGGTCATAAACTATATCGGTTGTCACATCTTCCCCGACCCAAACTGTTTCAATTTTATCCGGCATTACCGTGGTTTTAATAATCTCAAGATCATCTTGAGAAAGTTCGCGGGCTGTTACAATTAGTATTACGCCGGCATCGGTTAAAATATGTGCAACCTCCGCAAGTCTTCTTAAATGCTCCGATTTGTTCCCACCGTTTTTCCCTTTAATATCTGCATCAACTCCGTATAATACACTTCCAATTCCCAAGAAGTAAACAATTTTACCGTCAATAAATAATTTTGACTCTAAATTTTTTGCAACAGCTTTTTTGCCCGATTGAACAGGTCCGGTTATTAGAATCAATGTAGATTTTTGATTATATTTTTCGGCTCTTTCCTCGTTAGCAATTATACTTTTTTCCCATTTGTAATTCCTAAGAATTACTTTATCCCGAACCCAAGCATGTTTATCTTCTAAAACGCTTCTTACAATTCCACCCCCGGAAATTTCATATTCATCTACAATTACAAATCTGCTTGTAGAAGCATTATCCTCCATTTTATCGAATGCTATTGCCCTGTTTAATTGAAAAACACATTCGGCGACTTCATGCCGATCAATTCTTTCTTTCGTTTCTTCCGAATCGAGGTTAGATGCGTTAATTACACGTTGGATTGATTCTAATTTTGCTCCAACTTTTGCAGTACCGAGTTTTAAAAAGTATTCTTTCTTTTTTATAAGCGGATTTCTACCTAGCCAGAACAAATTAACCTTTAACTTCTTGCCTATTTGCGGTTTTTGTTCATTCCCTTTTACAGCCAGTTCACCTCGAGTTACATAAATCTGTTCTTCAAGGGTAAAACCCGTAGCTTCGCCAACAATTGCTTTTGTTTTCTTAGGTGTATTGAATGATTCGATTGATTTGACTTTACTTTTTTTACCTGAAGGATAGAATACAACTTCATCTCCCACAGAAATAGAACCGCTCTCAACCGTTCCTGCAACAATTCTTCTACTATCACCGCTTTTCGTAAATTTGTAAACATCCTGTA
>BDSW01000257.1 GCA_002898175.1 bacterium BMS3Abin04 | reverse complement strand
TCACCTGCATATCCTTGAAGCAAAATTAACCTTGTTGAACTTATATTAAGAGCCAATCTAAATATTGTTAATACCAGCAATAGCTGCGGGAAAACTGAAATTTCTAAGGGTGAATTTATATACAAAGAAACAATAAGAATCAGCAATGCCAGTGATATATTTATTGCAAGCAGGAAATCCAACAAGAACGGAGGTAATGGAATTATCATCAATCCTAAAATGAAGATAATTCCGAATGCAAATATAAAATCGCTATTTTCTAATATTCTTTTCATTTATTAAATAATGCTTCTTTTCTTTTTATCTTTTTTTAGTTGGAATACATAAGCTAAAATTTGTGCAACCGCTTTAAATAAGTTTTCAGGAATTTCATCACCTATATTGCAAGCTTTATATAATGTTCTTGCTAATTGAACATCTTCGTGAATAGGAACATCATTTTCTTTTGCAATCTTTTTAATTTTTTGCGCTACATCATCTTTACCTTTGGCAACAACTTTGGGAGCGGAAAAATTACCGACATCATATTTAAGAGCTACGGCAAAATGTGTTGGGTTTGTTATTACAACATCCGCTTTAGGAACCTCTTCCATCATCCTCATACGCGCCATTTCAAACTGTTTACTTTTTATCTGCGACTTAACTTCCGGACTTCCTTCAGTCTGCTTGTGTTCTTCTTTTACTTCTTGTTTAGTCATCATCTGGTTTTTCTTAAACTTATGCTTTTGATATATTAAATCAACCGCAGCAATTGCTACGTATACAAGTGTAACTTTCCAAAGGAATTCAATGGAGTTGCTTATTGCGAACTGCACTATTTGTTCTACAGAGTGATCTGCCAGACCAATGGTATTTACGATCATGTCCTTGAGAATAATGTAAGAAAACCATCCTATAATAAAAAGTTTAGCAACAGACTTTGATAACTCAAAAAACGGCTGTGCTGAAAAAAATTTATTTTTTAAACCTTTAATTGGATCTAAATTAGATAGTTTAGGCATAAGCGCTTTAGGTGTTATTCTAAAACCTACTTGCCCATAACCGGCAACAATTCCCATAATGAAAAGACCCAGGAGAAAAGGTGTCATAGTCAAAATAAAAAATATTACTGCCTTTATTACATACATTTTCAGTAAAGCCATTGAAATATCTAATTTCCCAAGTGAACTAAAAATATTAATGCTTAACTGACTAAATTGATTCCCGATAAAATTTCTTGAGAAAAACAAGAGCAAAAGTCCCGAACCGAATATTGCCAGAGAATTTATTTCAATACTTTTTGGCGCCTTACCTTCTTGCCTGGAATCGTCCAGTTTCTTCGAGGTTGGTTGTTCAGATTTCTCTTGTCCGTCAGATTCAGCCATAATTAAGCACTCATCATTTTAATGATTTCTAATAGTTTATCTTCATAATTCATAAGCAAATTCTTAAATACATAAACGTATATCGGGACTAACACCATGAGCATAAATATTCCCAAAATCAGTTTTAACGGTAGTAAAACAAAGAACACCTGAAAATTTGGGCTTACTCTGGCAATTATTCCGCTTGCAAGGTGTATTAAGAAAAAGGCTACCATAATGGGCGCAGCAATTTTAATAGACAGAATAAATATTAATGCAGAATATTTAACAATTAGAGTATAGACAGAACCGTTAATTACATAATGCCCAATGGGTATGACTTTAAATGAATACACTAACGACTCAATGATAAAGTGGTGTCCGTTTATCAAAATAAAAACTATTATTGCCAGCGACATTAATAAAACAGAAAGTAAATTATTTTGCGATGATAAAGAAGGATCAAACATTTCAATCATTGATAAACCCATATCTCTGCCTATATTCATAGCGGCAAAACTAATACCAATAAAAACAAATCTAAGTGCCAGCCCCATCAGTAAACCTGTAATCATTTCTTTTATGCCTATAAAAGCAAGCGGTATTAGGCTGTCGGTATATTTCACGGGACCCAAATTAACAGAAAAGACAAGTATATAAGTTATCAACACAGCAAATGCCAGTTTAGGCAAGACCGGAATATTTCTATTGTTAAAAATCGGAGCAGTAAAAAACATGGCTCCAATTCTTAAAAAGATCATTATCCCGCCCAAAAAATCCGATATTAGAATATTTGTCATTTGAGCACTGTAGTTATTAGATTAAATATTTTATGTGTGAATCCGATTAGTTTATCAGCCATAAACGGTAATGCAACAATTATAGCTACCGCTGTAATAATAATTTTAGGCACAAATGTTAAGGTTGCTTCTTGTATAGAAGTTGCTGCTTGAAAAATTGAAATAACAACCCCTACAATTAATCCCGCACCCAAAACCGGCAACAGTATTAAAAGTACAATATAAAATGCTTCAGACAATATCGAGATAACTAAATCAAGACTCATTTTATGCAAAACTCCTAACTAGAGATCCAACAATTAAATTCCACCCGTCAACAAGTACAAAAAGTAGTATTTTAAATGGTAATGATATCAGCATCGGAGGCAACATCATCATACCCATTGACATTAAAATACTTGAAACTATCATATCGACCATTACAAAAGGAATAAATAGAAAGAAACCAATTACAAAACCTGCTCTCAATTCACTTAAAACAAAAGCTGGAATTAATACCTGCATTGGTAAATCCGTAGGTGAATTTGGTCTATTAATACTTGACATACTCACAAATAATTCCAAGTCCTCATTCCTCACATTATGCAACATAAATTTTCTAATCGGTTTTACACCCTGTGTATATGCCGAGTCTATACTTATCTCATGATTAAGGTACGGCTGTAACGCCTGATCATTTACCTGGTTCCAAGTAGGAGCCATAATAAAAAACGTAAGGAATAAAGCAATACCCGCAAGCAACTGATTTGGCGGCATTTGCATTGTACCGAGCGAGGTTTTTAAAAATTGAAATACAATTATAATTCTCAAGTAAGAAGTTGTCATAATAAGTATAGAGGGAGCTAAAGACAAAATTGTCATTAAGAGCAAAAGCTGTAATGTTACCGATAAATCTTCCGGTTTGTCGGATGTTCCTATACTTACGCCAATCTTAGGCAGCGCTATAGTGCCGGTTTTTTTTTGTGCTAAGCTGGTACTTGGTGAAGTTAGCAAAAGAACCAAAAGCGCTAAAACGACTATATTTTTTTTCATCTTAGACCCATGTTCTTTTTAAGAAGCTTCAGAAAATTCGGCTTCTCCGCATTTACATCTTGGTCCGGATTTGGATCATCAATAAATTGGTCTAATTTATCAAGCAAATTAATTGATTGATCGGAAATACCAACAAGATATAGTTGATCATGAAATTCAATAACCGAAACATATTTTTTAGGTAGGATTGTTTGTGTAGATAGAACATTGATTTTTAATGTATTTGAACCTTTCTTATCAAAAGAATATAGATATTTCTTTACCAGGAAAAGTAATAAATACATTACCCCAAGCATAATAAGTAGAATTACTAATACTTTTACTATATCCCAATAATTCATTACTTCAATCCCTGAAGCCTTTCAGAAGCTTCAATGAGGTTTGTAATTCTAATACCGAAATGCTTATCGATTACAACAACCTCACCTTCTGCAATCTTTTTATTATTCACAAAAATGTCTACCGGTTCACTTGCAAGTTTTTCAAGTTCAACAACGTAACCTCTTTCTAATTCGAGGATATCTTTAATCTGCATTTTAGTACGACCAAGTTCTATATAAACATTTAACTCAAGATCTTTAAGAAACTCCATTTTCTCGTTATCGGTAAAACCATGTTTTGTAGATTCGTCAAATTCGGGAAATTCGGCAACTTGTGTTTTAACTTCAGTTTGTTCCGGTGTTTCCTGATAATCCACTGCAGTATCAGTTGTTGTCTTTTCTTTATTATCAACTGCAGATTCGTTTGTGCTTTCAACCGTCCTTTCCGGTTGTATTTCCTTTTTGAGTTCGTCTTGATTAGGTAAATTTTCTTCAGTCATTATATCTTACTCCTCTTGATGTACACTTTTTGTAATTTTAACTGATTTATGTCCGTTTAGTTTTCCAGGTATTCCGTAAAATAATTTCTTATCACCTATTTTTATCAGCACCTCTTCCCCTAACTTTTTATTTGTGCTAATTACATCACCAACTTCTAATTGCATTAGTTGATTAAACAATATCGTTGAACGGGCAAATTCCACTTCCACTTTTATTTCGGTGTAAACAATATTTTCACCTAAAATATTTTTAGAAGTTGTACCGTTATATTTTACCGGACGAATAGAAGATAAACTCTGATTAGCCATTTGAGATAATATTGCATCAAATGCATAAGTAGCAAAACATAAATTCATTAAGTATGACTGGTCACCTATTGTTATTTCAAAGGTAACTAGTAAAACACTTTCACTTTGAGAAGTTATCTGAGCAAAATCAACATCAGGTTCAAATTTGTCATAAACAAATTCAAAATCACCGACTATTTGCCAAGCTTTACGAAGATCAAGCATTATTTTCTCAACCACACCACCCAGTACTTTCTGTTCAATTGTTGTAATTATGTTTGAACTTTTCGTTCCCGCACCATTACCGCCTAATAATCTATCGATCAGTGTAAATGCAAACTCGTTACTAAATTCTAAAATCCCTTTAATATCTGTTTTTTTTACGTCAAAAGTAAACAGGCATGCAGGATTAGAAACCGAAAGTACATATTCGGAATAATATATTTGGTCAACTGAAACGACGTTTATATTAATAATTGATTGAAGTTTCAATAATAAATAGGAACTGAAAAGTTCGGAAAAGTTTTCATTAATATTCCTAATCGTTCGAAGTTGATTTTTAGATATTCTATTCGGTAATCTAAAATCAAATGGAATAACCTCAGGATTAGAAGAAGGTATTTGGATATTTCCCTTACTTTCTCCCTGTTCGGAAGAACCCATATTGTTTAACAGCTGATCAATCTCGTTTTGTGATAATACTTCTGCCATTTTAGTTGATCACATATTTACTGAAATAAACGTGTTTTACTTTTAACTTGGGAACAATCTTTTTCAAACGAGCCGAGAGTTCTGCCTTTAGCGAATCCTTTTGTGCCGGACCGCTAAGCTCACTCAGAGTTTTTCTTGATAATGTTGATATAATCATATCCCTTAAGGCTATCTCTTTTTCTTCTAAAGTTTTCTTAGCTTCTTCGCTGTTAACATCAAATCCTACAGATAAGAGTAGAAGTCTTTTCCCGCCGGTTCTTGCCGGGTTGATTATTAAATCTTTAATAGGAAAAATGAACGATTGCCCGTTATCTTCAGATTCGCCGGAAGATTCTTTTTTTGCTGACTCTGATTGCTCGGTTCCAACCTTTTCTTTGCCATTGCTGACTGTTGCAGGTTTAACAAGAAAATTTACAGTAACGAAATAAACAATAACCAGCTGAACAATAAAAAGAGGTAATCCAACAATAAATACTTTTTTGTTTATCCCCTTTTTCTTTTCTGTTACTTCTTTTTTTTCTTCTTTTTCATCAGCCATTTTTTAATCCTATGTTTGTTTCCCAAACAACACTTCAAGAGGCATGCCATTTTTATTTGTTTATTTTGTTTGAAAAAGAGTTAAAATACGGACTTTTTTCGGAGGATAGGTTTTCCATTGGTTAATATTGTGCAGTTGAATAATATATAGCGGAGAGTAAAATAAATGTACTGTTACGTAATATGCAATTTTGGTTAAGATTAAAAACCAAAAGATTTATAACCTCAGATCTTATTTAAATTTAGTAATCCTAAAAATTTTATGGGAGGGAGGGCCCACATCTCTGTAGAGCCCTCGGGTTTATGGATTACTAAACTATCTGACCAAACTGGTTATTTCTTGAAGAAGAGTATCGGAAACGGTTATTACTCTTGCGTTTGCCTGAAATCCTCTTTGTGAAACAATCATTCTGGTAAATTCCTCCGATAAATCTACATTAGATTGCTCAAGTGCCCCGGATTGTATTGTTGTATTCGATCCTTCTCCGGGTTCTCCAATAAGCGGATCGCCGGTATTAGCAGAAATTGTAAACATGTTTTCGCCAACACTCACCAACCCATTTCTATTAGGGAAATTTGCAACTAGAATCTGAGCAAGCTTTTTAGATTGCCCGTTTGTGAAAACGCCAACAATATAACCCAATTGATCAATACTGACATTTGATAATGAAGCTGCAGATGAACCGTTTTGATTAAATGCAGAAATAACCGAATCGGCAGAAGTCTGCGTAATACCGTCAAACTTTGAACCAAAATCTATTTGGATATTCGTTTGACTTGCACCACCTTCGGGTTTAAACACAACAACCGGAGGATTAGGAGAAACAGTTGAAAGAGAACCGTCGGGGTTAAATGCTAAGCTACCCGAATTCCCGGTTAAATTACCACTTGCAGCCGGCACATCAGCTTTCCAGCTCCAACTATTATTATCCAGTTTTGTATAAGTCATTGTTAAAGTATGTGCATTTCCCAATGAATCAAAAACCGAAACGGTTCCTTTAATAATCGTAGCTTCTCTATTTCCGTCCACAGCGGAACTTAAGGTATTTGTTGTCTTTTCCGTAACGGAAGAAGCATCAAAATCGAAGTTAATTCCTAATGTTGGTTCAGAGATAGTAATTTTTTGCGGCGGATTATTTCCATCCAGCGACAGCATTTTACCCTCCGGATCCGAACCGTCGAAAACGGCTGACACAGTAGTTGGACCTATTGCAGGACTAGTTGGGTTTCCATCCATATCAGTTAATTCATATGTAAGATTATAAGTATCGGCTATTGCGGTTTTTTCATAAGTAACATTAAATTTGTATGTGTTTCCCATTTCATCGTATACCGTATTGGACTCAGTTGCATTATCACCCGGTGCCACACTCTTATTGACACTTCCGGTTTGTTCATAATTTTCAGATCTAGTAATAGGAGCCGTACTGTCTAAATTTCCTCCCCATCCGATTTTAGTAGTAGCAACAGCGGGTAATCTTAAATTTGTATCGATTATTATATCTTGTAAATTATTTCCGGGTGGAATTGCCCCTTCATCGGTAGCTACTTTTCCTTGTACAATAGCACCGTTCTGCGGATTAACAAGTTTTCCGCTCGCATCAAATATAAAAGCTCCTGCTCTGGAATAGAACTTTTCTCCGTTTCTTTCAAGCACAAACAACCCATCTCCTTGCAGTGCAAGATCTGTTACAATTCCGGTTCTTTCAAATGTTCCTTGATTCCAATTCCTGTCTACAGAATTTAATTTCATACCAAGTCCTATTTGGAATGTATTTGTACCGCCCGATGTACTGGTAGGATTTGTTCCATATCTTACAAACTGGTTAAACGTATCACTGAAAGTTACACGTGAACCCTTGTAGCCAATAGAATTTACATTAGCAATGTTATTACCAATGACATCTAACATAGCTTGATGGTTTCTTATACCGGACACACCGGCGAATAGGGAATTAATAAGTGACATAACGACCTCCTAAGTTTTGTTTATTTCATGATTCAACTTCTGTCAGTCAGTTGAATCTTGGGGCGTCCTTGAAGGTCCCGCCCCGTTATTTAATTAATATTTTTTATTCGGCAAAAACAACACTATCTATATTTGTAAAAACATTTTCTTTACTATTTTTTATATCCATTGCAGTAACAACAGTTTTATTTGGAATGTTGATAATGAAAGCCGTATCATTCATCATTACCAAAGAATCTTTTGCTCCTTTGCTTTCCGCTTTTGAAACCGCCTCTTGTAATTTGCTCAAATCATTTTCGGTTAGTTGAATATTTCTTGCTTCCAGTCTTTTAGATGCGTGATTTGAAAATTTAACTTTTTCAATTTCGGCACTAAATATTTCATTAAAGCTTTTACTTTTAAGTTGAGTATTTTTGTGTACACTTCCTTGTCCCGGAATTATTGGAACAAAGGGAACTTTTACACCGTTAATAACATCAGCCATTTTACTAACCTATATTTATTTTAACTTGAACTATCATTTGTTTCTAATATTTCAAAAACATCACTTAACGAATATTCAGATCCATTTACAACGATCGATGTTCCCGACTCTGTGAATCTGACTGCTTGTATTACGCCTGTTGAATAAATATCCGTCGTCATCGGATCACCGTCCGGTGTAGTTGCTTCAACTTTCACTGTGTAATCACCATTAGCCACTTCGTCACCTGCATTATCGGTAAAATCCCAAGAAAGTTTATGCTCACCGGCTGTCATTGGAACATTTTCGTAAGATTTTACAACTTTCCCGTTTTGATCTAATATTTTTACCGTAACCGTGTTTGCCTGAGACGGTAACTTATATGTAAAATCTCCTTCACTCTGACCGTCATATTTTATTTGACTGCTATTGAGTTTTGCAGATTTCCCGATTAAAGCTGCTGTAAGTGTATTATTAACAGATTGAGTAAGCATATAGTTTGCATTGATATTTTGAGTAAGGGAATCATTCATATTCTGCAATTGCTCAAGTGAACTGAACTGTGCCAGCTCGGCTGCATATTTACTGCTGTCTGTCGGATCTAAAGGGCTTTGATTTTTTAGCTGTGCCATCATAAGTTTAAAAAAATCATCCTTACCTAAAGAAGATTTACCTTGAGCAGCGCCCGTATTAAAATTTGTTGATTGATTGATTAAAGATGAAATATCATTTACCATTTTATACTCCTAAATTAAATATTCGTAAGTGTTGTAACCCATCATTTTTGAAGCTTTCGCTGATTCCTGTTCACTGCCGCCGCCGCTTGAGTTAACTGAATTAATTTTGTGTTTTTCCTGTTCTTTCTTTGTTTGTCTCTCTTTAGCATCATTTAAAGAAATATTTACACTTCCCATCGGCACTCCGCTTCTGCTTAAATTAGAGAGCAATTCATTCAGATTATTCTCTATTAATTGTTTTGCTGCTGAATTTTCTACTTGTATATGTGCTTTTACAACAGCATCGTGTAAATCAAGAGTAATTTTTAATTTGCCTAAATGTCTTGGTTCTAAATCAAACGATATTGAACTTTTATCATTTTTTTGAATGAACTTAGAAATTTCTTTTACTACATCCTGTTGTTTAAGCAGATGTTCGGTTGTTTGTTTAAGATTTACTTCCTTAGAAGCGCTTTCAGCTTTGTGGTTAATGGTATTATTTAACCCTTCAATTACATCATCAAATTTGGAGTGTTTGTTTGAGACATGTTTTTCTCCTAAACTTGGTTCAATATTTTTTTCGCTACTATGTTTGTCTAAGTTTTCATTCGATCTGGAATTTTGTCCATCGTCCGAAGATTGCTTTTCACCTTTTACGGAGGAGAGTCCGGCAGGTTTGGCATTTTTATTAACTTCAGCTTGCTTTCCATCAGCATGCTTAACCGTATTCAAAATTGCCTTTTCATTTTTTTGGTCATCCGGTTTAATGCTTTGAGAAGTCTTAACATACTCCTTTTTGCCGCCTTCAGCTGCATTACTATATTTTGTTAAATCTACTTTGACTTCTTTACGAACTAATTCTTTTTTCTCATCACCGGGTCCAACATTTATTGCTTTTGACTCTGAATCAAGAACTACCTTTTTTTCGTCACTCTTCATTGAATTATGATTGATGCTCTTCCCCTTTACAGTAACGGTCTCTTTTGTTTTATCAACTATTTTTGCTTTATTCGATTGATCTTGTTTTGTTTCGGAATCATGACTAATACGCAATGTTTTATCACTACCCGAACCGGTTTCTTTATATTCAGTTTCAGAAGCCTTTAACCCGTTGTTTTCTTCTATATTAAAACTTTTTAAATGATTGATTTTATTATCCGGAATAGCATTACTTCGCAACTGTGGCTTTGTAAGTTTATCCGCAATAGTTTTGCCGGAATATTTAACATTATCTTTTTTGCTCGCGTCTGATAATTCTGTATTATGAAGTACCTTTTGCTTAGCATCTTTATTATTTAATTTAACTGTTTTAGAATCTTTCTCTACAGCTCTACTTTTTATCTCAATATTATTGTTTTTAAGCTCTTCCACCGGATGATGTTCTTTCCCGGAACTTATCTTATTATTATTTTGTATGCCTTTAGCCGGTACTTCTATACTCTTAGAATTCTTTGCTCCATCATTCGATTTAATTGATTTATTATTCAAATAATCTGTATTGTTTTTCCCTTTACTAATATTTAAACTTTCATTCTTAATAATAACTTTCGCCTCATTTTTATCAACCGGTTTTTGAGTAAAACTTTTCTGTTTAATAGTGTTGTTCTCCCCCACACCGGTTGTAACCTTTACTGCTATCTTATTGATTATAGTATTATTGACTCGATTATTTGTAATTTGTATTTTGTCTAAATTTGAGCTTTCATTATTCATGGAAGTAGCAGCTATATCCTTATTAACCGATTGTTGAACAACACCTTTTTGTTTAACAGTATGTTCTGTTACAACTTTATTTGAAGTATTGGCGGTTGCTGTTTTATTTTTATCATTTATACTTTCAGATCTTAAAGCGTTGGAAGTTTTTAGTAAATTCGAGGTGATTTCTCTTTTGAATACTATATTTTTCAGTTCTTTATTATTAAATAAATTCTCTCCGCTCTGCTTTTGTTTATTAATTTGAACTAGTTCTGCTTTCCTATTCCCGTTTCGGGAATCGACAACTATTTGCTGCTTAATCTCACCCTTATTTGCATTTTTATTTGCATCTGAATATGAGAATAAGGACAGTTTAATTTTGCTTTGTATTGCATTCTTTGTGTTTTCATTCGGATTAGTATTCTCCAAAGATTTACTTTTACTTTTTGTCTTAACTAATTTTAAGTTTTTCCCGCGTGAAATTTGAAAGGATAAATTTTGCCTGATATTTTTATATACTTTATTTGCTTCTATTTTAATACTGGTTCCATTCAAACTTTCGTTTTCCGTTTCCGTAACCTTATTTATTACACCCACACTATGTTTAGAAGAGTTATTAACTTTCGTGCTTATATCAATAATTTTATTACCGGTATTAGAATCATTCTTTATTTGTAGGAAAGGAAGTTTTACTTTCCCTGAATTCCCTTCCCCGTTAATTTCCTCTATAAAACTATTTGCATCATTTATTAGAGTAATATTCACATTATACTTAGCGGCTGATGTGTTGGCGGTATTTTCTTGTTTTATATCGATGTTAATCTGCGCATTGCCTTTTTGCAAACTTAACAAGAGATCTTTATTTTGAGATAAGCTTTGCTTTAAGGCATTTTTAGTAATAACATTACTTGTCATTAATTTTAGTTTATTCCATGATAAATCGACACTAAAAGCTTTTGTCCCGGTTTCATCATTTTTCCCTAAACCTAATGCTTCCAGTTTTTCCATGATGGAAGGAGGAATAAACGCCGCTAGGTTTTGAAGATCGGATTTATCTTTAACTTTGTTTTTAAGATTAAGATACTGCCCTTTTACAAACGTTAATTTAATATTATCAGTATTCTTTTCCCCACCGATATCAGCTTTCTTTACATCAGAAGTATCTACTTTGCCCTTATTCATAAGGACTTTAATAATATCTTTAAATAAATACTTATTATTCTTAAGCTTTCCCGGTTGGGCTAACATAATATTATTCGCTACTTCATTATTTTCTAAAAACATTGGATTAAATTGCATTATCTTGGCCTTGTTAATTTTTTTACTTTATCAATTGTTAACTTTTGTAATATTGCAGCAGCTTTCTTCTGGTTCATTGAATATAGGAGATCTCTCGCCTGATTATCGGAGATTTGCGATAATAATTTAGCCGCTTTAGATGAACTCATTGTTTCATATAATTTTTTCGTGGATTTTAGCCATGCTTGATACGAACTGTCATGCTTCGTTACTAATCGTTTTTTAAATTGCTCTATCCTTGTATCTCTTTGTTCAATCTGTGCTTTAGCAGTTTGCAGCTCTCCTTGCAATTTCCTTATTTCATTTTGCAATGAATCCGATTTTTGCTCTGCCATTGCCAAACTATCGGCTGCTGTAACCATTAGAGAATCCCCGGCAGTTAATGTTGAGTCGGCTACATTTTGCAATTGGGATTGCGGCGGAGAAAAATCCAGTGCAAAGATATTATTGTACTTCTGATTCAGAATGAAAATACCTACCGTAACACCGAGGAAAACAATTGTAAAAATCAATATGTAAATAATTATACTTTTCATGGACTAACTCTTAGAATATTTTTTACTTGCTAAATCATCAATATTTATTTGTTCAAGTTTATTTTGCTTAAATTTAAAATCATTAAGATGATGTTCCTCAAGTTTCTCGAATATTTTTCTTTCTTTTGCTTTTTGTGTTAGTTCTATAATTTTATCTTCCTTTTCTTTTCCAAGCATTTTTATCTTTCCCCTCGCAACATCAATCTTCTTGTTAATCAATTTTTCAAAATCCGAATAGAAATGAAGTTCAGAACTATTTAGATATTGTTTACTTAATACTTTAGCTTTTTCTTCTTCCTTCTCGTTTAGGAGCCCTTCAATGTATTCTTTCAATTTTCTTATCTCCAAATTCAGCACACTTAACTGACGCTGTATTTCCTTTTCAAAAGTCTTTTTAATCCGCTTAATATTTTCAAATTTGTATAAAAATTTTGCCATTATTCAACTAGGGGCTTTTCAATTATAGCTTCTAACTTTTCTACAGAATTTTCATAAGTTGCCATTTCCTTCATATCTTGCTTTAAATATGCCCGGAGTAAATGTATTTTTGATAAAGCATGGTCTATTTGAGGATTGCTTCCCTTAACGTATGCGCCGATGTTTATTAAATCTTCCGCTTCATTATAAGTTGCCAATATCTCGTTAAATTCTATTGCTCTCATTCGATGGTCATCGGAAACTATATCCGGCATTACTCTACTTACGCTCTGTAGAGGATCAATTGCTGGGAATTGTCCTTTATTAGCAAGCTTCCTGGACAATACAAAATGACCGTCAAGTATTGAGCGAACAGCATCTGCAATCGGCTCGGTCATATCATCACCATCAACCAATACGCTGTAAAAACCTGTGATTGTTCCCTTGTTTGACGTACCTGCTCTTTCCAATAATTTCGGTAATATAGCAAATACTGACGGCGTATAGCCCTTTGTAGTCGGTGGTTCGCCAACTGTAAGACCAACTTCCCTCTGTGCCATTGCGAAACGAGTAACCGAATCCATCATCAGAACTACATCTTTTCCTTTATCCCTAAAATATTCTGCTATTGTTGTACCGATAAACGCCGCTTTAATACGCATTAATGCGGGTTTGTCACTTGTAGCTACAACCACTACCGATTTTTTAAGTCCTTCTTCCCCTAAATCTTTTTCAATAAATTCTCTTACTTCTCTTCCTCGTTCACCAACTAATATAATCACGCTGACATCTGCATCGGTGTTTCTTGCCATCATTCCAAGCATTACGCTTTTGCCGACGCCGCTACCGGCAAATATTCCTAATCGCTGTCCTCTTCCACACGATAATAATCCGTCAATAGCACGTATTCCCGTTTGAAGAGGTTTTGTAATCCTTGCTCGTTCAAGCGGGTTAGGCGGCACTCTAAAAACTTTTTTTGTTGCAACATAATTTATTTCGCCCTTCCCGTCTATAGGATTACCTAATCCGTCTATTACTCTTCCAAGGAGTTCTTCGCCTACCCCAACCGAAAATGTTTTGCCGGTAGCTACTATTTCACAGGATGGTGAAATATCTTCCACTTCATCAAGTGCAATTGAAAGAACTTTACCATTTTTAAATCCAACTACTTCCGATTTACAAACTTCATTCCCGGATTTATCTACAATAGTACAAATTTCACCCAAAGAAACGTTTGGACCAATAGAAACAATAACAAGACCAATTACATCGGTAACCTTTCCATTAATTTTTATTAGTTCGGCTTTTTCTATTGCCTTAGAAAACCTATCAATATATAAGTCAGTTAATTCCATATTATTAGTCATTATTATTCAACATGTTTTCAAACCGCTTCTTAATTTCATTTATTTGTGTTGATATTCTACTATCAACATTTCCAATTTCAGTTTCAATTACACAGCCTCCTGTTTCGATGTTATCATCCATTTCAATTTTAATTTTTGCTAAGCCGGTATTAAACTTGTTAACTACATCGCTAGTATTTAATAAATCAAAGTCTTTTGGATTAACTTTAATTATTATTTTATTAGCTCCTAAAATCTTACTAAGACTTGCCTTGAGTACGGGAATTATTGTCGATTGTTCTTTTAACTCACGATGCAATATTTGTTCGGCAACTTTTATTGAAACCTTTGCAACAATTTTATCAAATTCAGTTTCGTAATCGGTTATTTTATTTTCGAAGCTCGAAAGTATCTTATAGTATTCTTCCGATTGTGAAATTAGTTTATCAGTAAATTTTTTCTCAAGTTCCTTTTTCGCTTCTTCATAACCCTCTTGAAATCCTTTTTGATATCGTATTTCAAGCTGTTCAGCAATAATATCTTCTTTTTTAGATACTTCTTCATTTTCAATAAACTCCACTCTTTTATCGGCAATTACTGCTTTTATATTTTTTGACCTAATTAAAATTTTTAATGTATTAGACATAGACTTCTTCGCTACCGCCTCTGAAACTGATGGTTATTTCTTCTTGTTCTTCTAAGTTTTTAATAACATCAACTACTCTTGCCTGTGCTTCTTCAACTTCTTTTAATTTAACAGGACCCATAAACTGCAGTTCTTCCTTAAGCAGGTCGGCTGCACGTTCAGACATATTTGAGAAAACTTTATCCCTTACTTTATCATCTGCAACTTTCAGTGAAAGTCCCAAATCTTTTCTATCAACTTCTTTAAGTATTCGTTGTATATCTCTATCCTGTAAGTGTATAATATCGTCGAATAGAAACATTAATCGTTTTATTTCAAAAGCTACATCTTGATCTTTTTCTTCTAATTTTGAAATTATTTCTTTATTTAAACTTACTTTAGTTCTATTTAAAATTGTTGCTACCGTCTTTGCTCCGCCCAACTGACCCATCGTTTGATTTATAGAGAAACCGGCAAGCTCGTCAACAACTTTTTCAATTTGCTTTAGTGTTTGAGGAGATATTTTACCCAGTGTAGCAATTCTATAAACTACCTCAACTTTCAAATCGTCCGGCAATTCCGTAAGAGCTTCCGCAGTTTGATCAGGATTTAGGTTCGCTAATATTAGTGCTATCGTTTGCGGATGTTCTTTACTTAAGAAGTTCACTAATTGGGCTGAGTCTGCTTTTTTTAGTACATCAAATCCATGAAGCGTGGTAATATTTTTAACTTTTTCAATAACCTCTAAAGCTTTAGAATAACCAAAAGACTTCTCCAGAACTTGCTGAGCAAACTCAAGCCCTCCTTCCAACAGATATTCTCTTGCAGTAACAAGTTCATAATATTCATCTATAACCTGCTCAACAACATTTGAAGGTATATTTTTTACTTTTGTAATTTCTGCTGAAATTGCTTCTACATCGGTTGGTTCCAAATATTTAAATACTTGAGACGCGACGTCGACATTTAGTGCGATAAAAAGTAAGGCGGATTTTTGTAAACCATTTAGTTCGTTTATATCGTTATTATTCGTATTCATCTTCCCTCAACCATGAATTTATTAGTTTTGCTGCTTCAGTGGGATTTTTAGCAACATAGTTAACAATTTTCTCTTGTTTCATTTGCCTATGGGCTGCTTCATCTGTAATTTCATCTTCAATGTCGCCTATTTCTAGGAACTGTTTCTTTTTCTGCAATTTCGGCTGAAATGTTGAAGGCGGCAGACCAGCAGGGTTTCCTGCCGTTGCGGTTGCCAGACTGCTGAACGCTTGATCTTCATAACTCGGTGTACCTGTGCCAATCATTATTTTTTCGTCTTTCAACTTTTTCATTAAACTTTTTAACACAAAGCCGGCTCCTGCAATAGCTAAAATCATTAACAAATAGTTTATCCATTTACCAATATCATCAAGTGGCGATGCAGTACCATCATCCTGTACCTCAGCAGGCGTTTCAAAAGGTATGCTAACAATAGTGATTTTATCTTTACGACTATCGTTAATACCCACTGCTTGTCTTAATAATTGCTCAATCTTTTTCAATTGTGCATCTGTTCTAGGTTCATATACAGTCTCAACTTTGCTACCGTTTTTTACTTCTTTGGGAACGCCGTTTATTACAGCTGCAAGGGTAATCCTTTCTATATTGCCCGCACCGTCTATCATCTTTTCTATGGTCTTACTTATCTCGTAATTAGTCGTTGTATTTTCCGAAACAAGCGCACTGGAATCGCTGGTAGTTACACCGTTGCTTTGTGATTTACTGGTTTGTTCACTAACTACTACTTGAGATTCAGGATCGTAAGTTTCCATAGTTTTTTCAACTTGCTTAAAATTTAAATCAACGTTTACTTGAATGTCGGAGTTTCCATAGCCGACTATCTTATTTAATATCCTCTGAGCTTTTTTAGTTAAATACTTCTCAATATTCGTCTTTATCTCATACTGTTTTGAACCGCTGCTTGCTAACGGATCTTGGTCAATCGGTTTAGATAGCATTTGTCCCCTTGTATCAACAATAGTAACATTTCCAGGAGTCAGTCCTTCAACACTACCGGCAACCAAGTTTTCAATTGCCGTAATATTACTTCGCGACGGAGTATTTCTAGAAGCCAATTTTAATACAACTGAAGCTGTCGGCTGCTTTTCTTCATCTTTAAATATTGACTTAGTCGGAATAACAATATGCACCCTTACTGATTTAATACCGTCTTGCTCGCTTATTGTTCGGGCTAATTCCCCTTCAAGCGCTCTCTTATAATTTATTCTCTGCATAAATTCAGACATCCCCATTGTGTTATGATCAAATATTTCATATCCGACAACACCTGAGTTAGGAACACCCTTACTCGCTAAGTCTAATCTTACTTTATAAATTTTATCTTTGGGAATTGTAATAGTCGTACCATTTCCAACAATTTTATATGCTATTTTCTCGGCAGATAAATAATTAACAACTTGTGAAGCATCTTCTTGAGAAAGATTTGAATAAAGTGTTGAGTAAGTCGGCTCGTTGAAAACAAATAGAATAAAACCGAGCAAAACGAAAGTTACAACAGCAATTCCTGCCAGCATTAATCTTTGCTGTAAGGACAGTTTGTTGAATATTCCTAAAAGAGAACCGTAAAGATTTTTACTTTTATCCACAATTATTGCATCCTTGTTAATTCTTTATACATATCAATTGCTTTGTTTCTAATTTCCATTAAAAGTTGTAAACTGGTTTTAGCTTTTTCACCCGCTATCATAACTTCATGAAGCTCTACGTCTTTACCCTCAACAAAATCATTTATCATTTGCTTGGATGTTAACTGATCTCCATTGATATCTTTAACCAAACCGGAAAACATTTGTCCGAAGCTTGGATTACCGACTTTGTTTAATTCAATACTCTTGGGAAATTTGGGTAACGATCCGCTTACGTCTCCAATTTTCATTTTAACCTCTCTTGTCAAATAATGAACCTACTGAAACACCCGACATTTTACCGGATGATTTATAAAAATGGTAGTCTATAATTTCTTTTGTATTATCCGGATAGATCGACTTAAAAAAATTCTTCTCGCTTTTTGAAAGGTCAGCAACTTTTTGAAGGTCTTTCACATCAGTAGTTTTATTTAGTTTTAATTTTTGATTATTAATTTTATAAGGATTATAATTTCCGATACTATTTGTAGATATTTTCATTACTAAATCTCCAGTGAACTTTTAGCAATTTGCTTTGAAGCATTAAAGGCAGTTAAATTTGCTTCATAACTACGCGAAGCAGCTATCATATCCACCATTTCCGTTACTACATTAACGTTGGGCATTTGAACATAACCGTCTTCATTTGCATCCGGATGATCAGGCATATAAACCAGCTCTCCTTCCGAGCTATCTTGTTTTACTTGTGAAACCAAATCTTCCTTCTCTTGTAATCTACCCGGTTGCGGAGCTTCAAGATGGAACTTGCCGCCTCCTTTAAGCTTTAAGGTATTAAAACTAGCAGGGATCAGACTCTGAAGTCCCTCCTTTTGGGCCACGGCAAGGAACTTCCTTTTATACGGTGTTCCATCCTTTGTTTTAGTTGTACTGGTATTCGCAATATTCTCCGTGATAAGTTCCATTTTTTTCTTTTGGATACTCATTCCTTTGGAACTTATCCTAAATGCTAAAAAATTGGGAACTATTTTCATCTCATATCTCCTCTAATTACACCTTGTAATGTCCTGAAATAACCGTTGAGTTTGCGGGCGGCAAATTTGAACAATAATGTATTTTGAGCCATATTTGCCATTTCGTTATTTATATCAACATTATTCATACCGGATACCATATCCTGACTATTATCAGTAACTATCTTAAAATCGGCATTTTCAATTGAGCTTGAATTATTAAAATGTAATTGTGTATCCAATGCATTGCTCAATTCACTTTCAAACTTTACATCCTTTCTCTTATAATTAGCTGTTCCAATATTTGCAATGTTTTCACTAATTACTCTTTGCCTAAGAGTTGTATAATCCAGGACTTTTTCTAATAGTTTGTTTGTAGGTATTGACATCAGTAACCTTACTTTTTACTAAGGTTAGTTCAAAACTAATGCCAGCAAAATAATTGGTAAATTGATTGAAATAAGGTGTTTTTAAAAAAAGAGTTGGCTAAATATAGACACTTGAAAATTATTCATCACTATAATCAAGTAAAACAGACTTAGTTTCGCCGCATGAACAAACAAATTTTATCTCTTTAATATTGTCTGAAGCATCTTTTTTAAGAATAACTTTCACTCCACTGTGATTGTCTTCTTCAACATCTACTTTTGCTGTTCCAATAATATTTATGTCTTTTGATTTGATAACATTACCGGAAATATCGATATCTCTGTACGAAATTTCTCTAAAAATCGATTCTTTAAATTTGTTTTCCATGTTACACTGCCATATTTACAATTTCGGGAATTTTTTCTAATGACGCTACTACGTCTGCTAAGTTTTCATCTACAACTGCTTTGGGCATTCCATAAACTACACAGGACTGTTCATCTTGTGCTATACAATGACCACCGAGACTTTTTAATTGTTTTATACCGTTTAATCCATCATGTCCCATACCGGTCATTATTATACCCAAAGTATCTTTACCGTAAATAGAAAGAACGGATTCCATCATAACATCAACTGATGGTTTATGCAAAACATTAGGTGGATTTTCCGATATATGCACAACTACGTTACCACCGGTGTCTTTTCTCAGCTTTAATTGATGCCCCCCCGGGGCAATGTATACAGTTCCGTTTTTTACAATTTCGCCCTCTGCGGCTTCCTTAACCTCCAACTTACTCATACTATTCAATCTATTGGCAAGTGATTGAGTAAACTTGGGCGGCATATGCTGAACAATAAAAATAGGAACATTTAATCTACCGGAAAAATTAGGAATAACTTTTTGTAATGATAAAGGTCCTCCAGTGGAAATGCCTATTGTAATTGATTTATAATTATTCTTAGGCAAAAACCTGGAGCTAGAACTTGTATTAATCCGTCTCTTTGCTAAGCCGGTATTTTCTTTATTTCTAAGTTGAGATATTCTATCCCTTAAAGATTTCTGACGAACAATGGTTTTTACCTTTCTCGTTAAATCTTTTTTAATATGAGCCATATCCACGCTAACAAAGGACATCTCCTTGGGAATAAAATCAACAGCACCTAATTCAAGAGCTTTTAAAGTTGCATCTGCCCCTTGTGTTGTTAAAGAGCTTACCATTATTACTGCGGTTGGAGATTTTGCCATAATTTCTTTTAGTGCCGTCAACCCATCCATTTGCGGCATTTCAATGTCAAGCGTAATTAAATCAGGCTTTAATTTTATCGCTTTATCAACAGCTTCGAGTCCATTTATCGCTGTATCAATTATTTCAATTTCAGGGTCTGAACCTAAAATAATCGAGAGAGATTTTCTCATAAAAGCTGAATCGTCAACTACCAGAACCCTAATTTTAGGAATCAATTTTACTCCATTAATTTATTAACTAATTCGGCAATATCAACTATCATAACTACTTTACCGTCACCCATAATTGTTGAACCGGCTATACCGTCCAAGTTACCTAAATATTTGCCTAAAGATTTTATAACAATTTCTTTTTGACCGATTAAATTATCGACCTTTATTCCTACTCTTTTTTCTGCTATTCCAACCACTACAACATGTTGCCAATTATTATTTTTAAGACTTGAGTCTACACGATACAACAAGGTATCAATATCACAAAGAGGTAGAACCGAATCCCTCACTTTAATACACTCGGTTTGATTGACCATATATATTTCTTTCTTGGATACACGTATAACTTCTATAACTGAACTTAATGGAATTACAATGGTTTCCCCTGCAATTTCAACAAGTAATCCTTGAATAATTGCTAACGTTAACGGGAGCTTAATAATTATTTTTGTTCCCTCGCCAACAGCCGACTCAACATTAATTATTCCGTGCAGTTTGGTTACGTTAGTTTTAACAACATCCATCCCAACACCTCTACCGGAAACATTTGTAACCTTTTCTGCCGTTGAAAATCCGGGTGCAAATATTAAGCTAAAAGTTTCTTGTTTAGATAATTCCTTTGCCTTCTCTGCAGAAATTATTCCTTTCTCAGCTGCTTTCTTTTTAATTACTTCGGGATCAATTCCTTTACCGTCATCTTCAATTGTAATGATAATATCATTCCCTTCATGCTCAGCAGATAAGATTATGGCACCCTTTCTATTCTTACCGATTTCTTCCCTTGTTTCAGGATTTTCTATTCCATGGTCAACTGAATTACGAATTAGATGCACAAGCGGATCATTAATTTCTTCTATGAGTGTTTTATCTAACTCGGTATCTTCACCGCGGATTATAAGCTGAATTTCTTTACCCGTCTCTTTACTAAGATCTCTTACCAAACGGGGGAATCTATTGAATACTTTTCCGATTTTTATCATTCGTGTCTTCATTACGGCAAGTTGTAATTCTGTTGTCATAAGATCAATCTGTCTTGTAGTATCAGCCAGATCGTGTGCAATTTTGGTCCCTTCATATTCATGAGAAGTTTCCATATTTATTTGCATCAATCTATTTCTGCCAAGCACTAATTCCGATATAATGTTTAGCAGATCGTCCAATCTATCTACGTCAACACGTATTGTTTGTTCAACTGTTTTTGCACTTTGAGTTTTGGCGGCTGTAGAAATTTTTGGGCTCTCGACTTTCTTAACTTCTACTGTCTCTATAGTTTTTTCATCCTGCACATTTGCAGTTTGTTTTTCTCCACTTTCAACTTGATCAACCTTTTCTTCTTTTTCTACAACAGCAGTTGCAACTTCCGCTTCATTTTCAGAAACAGTTACTACTTCCTTTTTATTAGCGTTGTTTTTCCTGGTTTTCGTTTTCTTTTCAGCAGGTTCTTTTTGTACTTTAGTTTCAACTTTCTCTGCAGAAGTTTCTGCTTTTGCATTATTCAGATCATCAATTATCGCTTGGAGGATTTGCGTTACTTCTTCATTATCATAATCTTCGTTCTTTTGTGTTTCAACTACATCTAACAATTCACTAATGGAATCATAACCCTTTAGTATTCCATCGGCGATTTCATCGTTTAGTGTGGCATCTCCTTTTCGGAGTTTATTTAAAATATCTTCTAATTTGTGAGTTATAGTTTGTAAACGTACAAGTCCCAAAAATCCGGAAGTTCCTTTAATTGTATGAAATGCTCTAAATATTTCATTCAGTAAGTCTTTATCATCCGGTTGTGTTTCTAACTTTACTAATTCCAAATCCAGCTTTTCAAGAATTTCTCTTGTTTCTATGAGAAAACTCTCAAAAATTTCTTTCATATCCGGATCATTTAATAAAGAGTAGTCTGCCATATTCTTGCTCTATAAAATTTTATGAAAATAGTTTGTCTATTTCTGCTTGTGATGCTTTCTGCTGCTGTTCTTCAACTATTGTATCAACATCTTTTTGTAAATCTTTATCCTTACTATAAGCAGCATCGGCATCAAAATGCTGACCACTTTGTAATTTTTTCTCAGATAAACTTACACCCTTTTCTACAGCGGATTTATCGATAGCATTTAACAAGTTATCCAGCTTTTCGTGAACAGCAATTATTAAATGATTAACGGCAGCTAGTTGTTGAGAAGTAATATCCTGCACTTGAAGCGAAAGAGTTATCTTATAAGAAGCTTCTTCCACTTCCGTAAGTATTTTTTCAGTTGTTTCAATTTCTTCATATTTTGTAAAGCTACTAATAAGTTCATCAACCAACTTAACCGCTTCCGGGTTTTCTTGAACTGTATTTTTTAATTTTTCCATTAACTCAAGCTGCATATTTACTTTTTTCTTTGAGTTTAGTAAAATGTTTTTTGTATTCCCTATTTTGTCTGTTATTTCATCTACCAAATCCAATATTTCGGTTGTAGCTAATTCAGTTGCCGAAGTAACACTATCAATCTGAGTAGATGCCTCAGGCATCCTGTTCGAACTTTCTAATATTGATTCATTTATACTTTCCAGCAAAGGAACCGTTTCGTCTAAAAACTGCGTTAGGCTTTCCAGAATCGGGACTATCTTTTCCCCAAATTCAAAGAGAACTTTAAGATCCGATACTTTCTTAAGTACATCTTCCATATTGCTATGCAAATCACTCATTTCACATTCCTTAAACAGTTGCTAAAATTGCATCGATTTTTTCTTTTAATATTTTTGGAGTAAACGGTTTTACAACATAATTAGATACTCTTGCCTGCAAAGCCTGAAGGATATCTTCCTTAACTCCTCTAGTAGTTACCATTAAAATAGGCAGGTTGGATTTTTCCGGGTGACTTCTAATAGCTTTAGTCAGTTCCAAACCGGAAAGAACCGGCATATTCCAATCTGTAATAACAAAATTAACGCCGGCATTGGCATTTAACTTTTCAAGCGCCTCTTTGCCGTCTGCTGCTTCTATATATTGCGTATAACCTAATGCTTTAAGAGAATTCGTAACAATTCTTCTCATGGTTACAGAATCATCTACAACTAAGAAATTTGGTTCCATAATTAATTATCCTTAATTTAAATATTTAGCAACTTCATACTGAACTCGTTTAGGATCGAACGGCTTAACCAAATAGGAATTTGCTCCGTATTCCAATCCCCGTTGAATATCTTCATTCCCGTTTAGCGAGGAAAGAATTATTATTGGTATATTTCTATTATTTTCATTTTCACGAATTGCTTTAATTAATTCGAATCCATCTAAATTCGGCATATTTAAATCCGTAATAATTAAATCCACATTATACTTAGGAAGTAATTCTGCAGCCTCCATACCATCGCATGCCACCAGTACTTCAAAGCCACTCATCTTAAGCGAAAATGAAACAAACTTTCTAATAGTCGGAGAATCATCAGCAACTAGTATTACTTTTTTCATTTATTAACTACTCCTTTTTATATCCAATTGTTTTAGGGAAACTTGTAAGTTTGAAAGCTTTCGAAATACCGTGAAGCGATTCCGAATAACCGATAAATAAATAGCCCTCTCTATTAAGAGAATTATAAAGATTTGATACAACCTGCTTTTTAGATCCTGAATCAAAATATATTAACACGTTTGCACAAAAAATCACATCAAAACTAGTCATCATACGCATCTCGGTATCGCTATATAAATTTACCAATTTAAAACTTGTCATCTTTTTCAGTTCAGGAGAAATCTCATACGAATTGTTATTTTGCTTAAAGTATTTTTTAAGATACAGCGGAGGAGTATTGCGTATCGAGTATTCCTTATAAATACCTCTTTTTGCAGTTTCAATTACAGCAAAATTTATATCGGTTCCTACAATTTCAACATTTAGGTTTGGATATTTGGGTTTAATAAGTTCTGAAACCATCATTGCAATAGTATACGCTTCCTCGCCGGTGGATGATGCCGCACTCCAAATTCTAAGTTTATTTTTATTTGCTTTTTTATCGGAAGCTAAAATTTCGGGAATTATCGTAGAAATTAGTGCATCAAATTGCGGCTGATTTCTAAAGAAGTATGTTTCGTTAATTGTTATAACCTCAAACAGCTGTTTTTTTTCTAACTCCCTTTTAGGATTAAATCTTAAATATTCCAAATATTTTTCGAACGAATCTATGCCCAAATAATTTATTCTTTTCTGCAACCTGCTTTCAAGTAAATACTTTTTATTATCCTGAAAATAAATACCGCTAATCTCATAGATATATTTTCTCCATTCATCATAACTTCGGTCGGTCATTTGAAGTTTTCTATTGTTATTTGATGAAAAATTAAACTTAAATGAATTAGTTGGCTTTGGAGCTAAAGTTTGCTGCATCATAATTATTCTTTACCCTGCTAAATTATTGAAGTAACCCATAAACATTTAAAATTTGTTCTGCCGTTTCTTTTACCATTTCTTCGGGATCGTCGGCTAGTTTTTGAATAGTTGTTATTATTCGTTTATCAGAACTTTCCCTAATAATTTCCATTAGTCTTAACTTATTCCACAAACTGTCATCTTCTACCATGGTATCCAAGAACATAAGAGCGGTTTCCGGACTAAGGAAAAACAATAATTCAACACATAACATTCTTACTTCTTCATCGTGGTTTCTTAAATTACTTGCTAAAGCATTTGCAAAGTTATTTCTATTTAGTTCAGAAAGTTTTAAATAACTTTCTCCCCCGTCATTTGCAATTATATCTTTAACTGTTTGAAGAAGTAGTTTAATATTTGACGATGAAGCGGAGATTATTTCCGGTATGTAAGACAGAAAAAGTTCGGAGTTACTAAAGAAATTGTATCTAAGTTTTTCGTCAATCTCTTCGTTTTCGCCATAGATATTCATTGATGTAATAAGGATCTCCTTATCCTCAAATGATTTTGTAAAATTAATTGCTGCTATTTTATATCTATCATCTCCTTCTAATAATATATCTAAAATAATTGCCCTTAATTTCTCATCATACTCTAAAACCAAATTTAGATCTTTCTTTAATTTGATTAGAGCTTCAAGTGTTGCCCAGGCTAAGGGACCGGAATAAGATTTTAAATGTTCAGAAAGTAAATAGAAAGCATTTTTATTCTTGCTTGTACCTAAACTTTCAATTATAGAAAATTTAGTTAAATCATCGACTTGGGAATAATTTTCCAAAATAAACTCAGCTGCTTCTTCACCTCCAATTTTTCCTAAAGCCTCCATAATTGTCGGATGAAATAATTCATCAATATCAAACATTTTTATTATCGGTTTTATACCTTTTTTAGATTTAATATTACCTAAAGCTTCAATGCACGCTAAAAGGACATTATCTTCCTTGCTCTCATTTAGTAAATCTATAATTGCATCCTCAGATTTTACATTTCCAATTAAGCCAAGGATATCAATAACAAACTTTTTCTCATCATCATCACCCTTGTGTAAATGGTTTAACAAAGCATCTACCGATTTATCTCCTTTTGCCAGTAAAATTTCCCCTGCTAAATTTCTAGTATAACTATTTTGGGATGCAATATACTGCATTACAATTTCCGGTATACGTTGATTTTTGTTTAAAATTAACGCATTTGAAACCGAGTCCCTTATGCCATAATGAGAGCTTAAAAGTTTTTCGGCAAAAAAAGCAACTATTTGATCCGGCATTTCAGTTAATAAAAAATTTTCTGCTGTAACTTTAATTACAGAAACATCATCAGAATTTATTAAATCTTTCACCCTGGAAAAATCTTGTTGTCCCATAATTCTTATTAAATTCCTATAAGGTTAAGTAAAAACTTGATTTTCAATTAATAGTATCGAAATTTTTTGTCTAAGTTTAATGTGTTTGGTTACTTTTTATCAATTTGAGTGCCGAAAGGATTTTCGAAGAGAAACTGTGAATTCTTAGTAAAAGACTAACTTATGATGGCTATATTTAGCCAAATGTATAACTTCTGCTATGCTTAAAGGGCGTTTTGAATGAAGGTATTATTTAATTTAAATACGTTTTGTGTTGAATTTTTTCATTGTAAATTTTACTTCTATTATTAAAAAAATATTTTGGGTTAAAAAAAATAATTGTTCGGTATTATGTCCCTTTAACCGTTTACTGCTGCTATCTATTAATACATGTAAAAACTAACCGATTAAATAATCGGTAATATAAAAAAAATACATGCTAATAAACTTTACAGAGTAAAAAAATATTTTTTTAATTTGGAATTTTAATACCTTTTTATCTAATTTTAGGTCATAAAAAAAATGTTTAGTATTATATAGAATTTTTATGAGCCGTTTTTTATTCACTTTTATTGTTTTCTTCCTTGTATGGTTAGGGTTCACAACTTCTTTCGATCCTCAAGAAGTTATTGCGGGCGTTATTCTTAGTTTTATAATTACACTCTTTTCATACAAAACTTTTACCGATTATGGATTAAAGTACTTCTATCCAAAGAGAATATTTTACATTATCAAGTATCTTATAGTATTTTTAATTGCACTAGTTAAAGCTAATTGGGATGTGGCAAAAAGAGTTATTAATCCAAAACTCCCTATTAACCCGGGTATTGTTACGTATACTACAAAATTAAAATCAGATACGGCAAAAGTGTTCCTTGCCAATTCAATTACACTTACACCGGGAACTTTAACGGTAGATATAGTAGATGATAAACTTTATATCCACTGGATTGACGTTGTGTCGAGAGATCCGCAAGTAATATTTAATGAAATCGGAGCAAATTTCGAGAATATTCTGAAGGAAATATTTAAATGATCTGGATTTTCTTAGGCATTGTTCTTATTGCTTCTATATTAGCAGCTATTCGCGGCGTCTTAGGTCCGACTGCTTCCGATAGAATTATTGCTTTGGACAATTTAACAACCATTACAACTGCAGGCTTAGTACTTCTCGGTTATCTTTTCCAAAGATACATTTATATAGATGTTTCGCTTATTTACGGCGTTTTATCTTTTGTAGGAGTTTTAACCTTGGCAAGATATATGGAGGGCGGATTATGATCCTCACATATTTGGGTTATGTTTTAACGAGCATAGGTGTTATTTTTTTATTTCTTGGCGCCCTTGGAATATTTAGAATGCCGGATATTTTTACAAGACTGCAAGCCGGAACAAAAGCAACTACTCTTGGTGCACTCGGTACAATTCTGGGTGTTGGTTTGTTACAACCCGAATGGTTTTGGAAAACATTAATTATAGCAATCTTCTTTGCTATTTCTAACCCAATTAGCTCCCATGCTTTAGCCAGGGGAAGTTATAAAATTGGACATAAACCTTATATGAACGACCCAAACGGTATAGATACTTATTCGGAAGTTCCACAAAATGAAGGTGACGAATAGTGAGCTGGTTAATGATAATGATATATGTGCTGGCTGCTATTATTATAATTGCAGCAATATTTTCTATAACTCAAAAGGATTTAATACTTGCTGTTGTAGGAACTTCTGCAATAAGCGTAATACTGTCGATATTTTATTATTTGTTACAAGCTCCTGACGTAGCCTTAACAGAGGCTGCCATTGGTATAGCGCTTTCAACAATTATATTCGTTATTGCTATTAAAAAAACCGAAAGGTACGAAGAATGAGAAAAGCTACTGCTATTATAATTTTAGCACTCGTTGGTTATTATTTTCTTTCGGTGTTCCTTACCGTCCCTTTTGGTGAAAAAAGGAACAATGTTGGACAATATTATTTGCACAACACCGTTAGAGAAACGGGGGCTGTTAACTCGGTTACTGCTATTGTGGTTAGTTACAGAGGTTTTGATACACTTGGAGAAGTTACGGTTTTATTTATTGCTTCTTTAGGTTTAGGCGCCATTTTATTTGACAAAAAAGGCAAGAAGAGAAGACTGCAGCATGCAAGTCTGATTGTTAGAGTAGGCGCTCATATGCTTTATCCCTTAATAGTTCTTTTAGGCGCTTATGTATTTGTGCATGGTCATTTAACTCCCGGCGGGGGTTTTCAAGGAGGAGCAATTATAGCTACCGGAGTTTTATTGATGTTTATATCTTATCGCTCTTTTGAGACCAGCCACAAAGCATTAACATATATCGAGTCGATTGCCGGAATGACATTTGTTCTTACAGGGCTTAGCGGATTGATTTGGGGGAATTCATTTTTACAGAATGTTCTTCCTTTAGGAGAACCGGGAAGATTAATAAGCGCAGGCATCATTCCAATAATTTATATAGCTATTGGTTTTAAAGTGGGGGCTGAACTCACTGGACTATTAGATAATATGCTCAAAACTATTAAATCGGATTAAGTAGATGATTTATTATATCACTGCAATTTTGCTTATTCTAATTGGTATGTATGCTGTACTTACTAAAAAAAATATAATCAAGATTGTAATCGGTTTATCAATTGTAGACAGCGGTGTGAATTTGCTTTTGATATCTATCGGGTATATCAAGAACGGTACGGCACCTATTTTTTCTGTTAAAGGATTAACACCGGATAAAATGGTAGACCCTGTTCCTCAAGCCTTAGTACTAACGGCAATTGTTATAGGGTTGGGTGTAACTGCAGTTGCTTTATCATTGGTTATTCGTTTATACGATCACCATAAAACTTTGAATATTGATAAGATCCGAAAATTGAAATGGTAAAGGTGATTTGATGAATTTTAGTCCGGTACATTTTATTGCAGTACCATTATTCGCAGCGTTTTTAATTCCAATCGTAGGAAGATTTTCAAAAGAAGCTGTTAAGCTTATTCCTGGTTTAGTACTTCTCTATCTTTCTTATGTGGCAATTTCTCTATATCCCATTGCACTACAAAAACCAATAGTTGAAATTATTGCCGGGTTTAAACCGCCCTTCGGCATTTCCTTATATTTCGGGCCGCTGGCTGCATTCCTTGTTACAATGGTTATGCTTATAGGATTGGTTATTTGGCTATATAGTTATAAATTTATCATCAGAGAACCTCTCGAAAAATATTACATGCTCTTTATGCTTGTAATTGCAGGAGCTACCGGAATTATGATCACCGGTGATATTTTCAATATGTTTGTATTTTTAGAAATTACTTCAATCGCTGCATATTCGCTTACAGCTTTTCTTAGAGATAAAGACGGCGCCGAGGCTGCTTTCAAATACTTATTAATCGGGTCTTTCTCTTCTACATTTTATTTATTAGCCGTTATGCTGATATACGCTAATACCGGCACGTTAAACATTGCCGATATTGCCGCTAAAATGCAAACTGTACCAAATCAACCGAAAATATTTATAATGATTCTATTTCTAGTTGGTTTCGGAATTGAGTCTGAATTGTTTCCCCTGAATGGATGGGCGCCGGATGCATACTCCCAAGCTCCATCACCTATTGGCGGTGTATTCGGCGGCATAGTTGTAAAAGCTTCAACCTATGCAATGATGAGGTTTGCATTCGTCTTATTTAATTTCCATTCAATGTTTGAATTAATTTTAGTTTTGGGTGTTATTACTATGCTGATTGCCGAAATGTCTGCAATGAGACAACAGCAAATTAAAAGAATGCTCGCTTTTTCCAGCATAGGTCAAATGGGTTTGATTATGATAGCTTTTGGTGTAGGGACGGATGCTAGTGTTCGCGCTGCTTTGTTCCAAGTTTTTAATCATGCAGTTATCAAAACCCTACTGTTCCTTGCTGCCGGTTATTTGGTTTTCCATTCCGGCTCTAAAAAGATTTCGGCTCTTGACGGTTTAGGTCATAACAAACCGATTACAAGTTTTTTCTTTGCTCTCGGAGCATTGGCAATAATCGGACTTCCTCCTTTTTCGGGATTCTGGAGCAAACTATATATTCTAACTTCCGTGGCTAAAGGCGGTTTCTTGGCTTCGGTTGTACTGATTTTATTTAGCGGAATAATTGAAGCTATTTATTATTTAAGAGTTGTTGGAAGATTATATTTTAAAAAAGATGTTAGTCAAGACAATGTACGCAGGACACCTATTTCTGGTTTAGTAGCTATGGGAATTCTTGCAGTTGTAATTTTATACGTTGGGCTTTATCCGCACCAAATTATCGATTTAATAAAGCCTGCAGCACACGATTTAGTAGATAAAGCAGCTTATATTAAGTATGGTTTGTTACATTAAAATAATGACTGATCTAATTATGGGCAATAGTATTTACGAGGTATATATAAGATGATTTCAATTCCGGTATTATTACTATTAATTTTTGCTGCAGGTTTGCTGGCTTTTATTGCTCATCACACTATTCCTGTTTTACGTGATGCAATTGTAATAATTGCAATAACGATAGCCGGATACATAGTTTGGCAATTGCCGGGGCAAACATCAAATGTTAATTTTTCAATTGGTATGTTTGCAATAAATTGGGGTGTAACAGAATATAGCCAATTATTCGGGTTACTTATTGCTGTCCTTTCTTTCTTTGCATTAATTTACTCATCCGCTTTTATGGCTAATAAAGAAAGACTCGGCTATTTTTACATGAACTTTATGTTCTCAATCGGGGCAATGTTTGGGATTGTTTATAGTCAGGACTTAATTTCCCTTTTCTTCTTCTGGGAAATTATGACTTGGTCGTCTTTCATGTTAACTATTTATTGCTGCGAAGAGGCGCAAAGCGTTGGACTTAAATATTTTATTTTCAGCGCAATAGGGGCTTATTCAATACTGACGGCTATCGTAATTATTTACTCCGGGCTCGGTTCCCTTCAGCTTGCAAACATATTTGCAAACTTCGGAACAATGAGCATTGCCGCAAAATTAGCCGTAGTAATATTATTAATAACCGGATTTGGCGTTAAAAGTGCAATGATGCCGCTACATGTTTGGGCTCCCGATGCTTATAAAATGTCTCCAGCGCCGTATACAGCCATATTTTCAGGTGCGCTTTCGAAAATGGGAATCTTTGGTATCGGTTTAGTTTTATTTAAACTTGCTGCCGGGCAAGGATTTTATCCTTATGTTCAAGAAATATTAGCCTGGATAGGCGCACTGACGGCTTTGTTCTCTACATTCTATGCAATCTTTCAAACAGATGCCAAAAAGCTGCTCGCCTACTCTTCCATTGGTCAATTAGGTTATATAATTACCGGGCTTGCAATTGGGACACCGTTAAGTATTACAGCAGCTCTATTTTTAACAATAATGCACGGTATTTTTAAGTCGATGCTTTTCCTTTCTGTTGGAGCCGTTTATTACAGAA
Source organism: bacterium BMS3Abin04 (assembly GCA_002898175.1). Taxonomy (GTDB): domain Bacteria; phylum Bacteroidota; class Ignavibacteria; order Ignavibacteriales; family Melioribacteraceae; genus BMS3ABIN04. Next base: position 6,643 of record BDSW01000257.1, on the reverse strand, counting down.
CCGGAACAACAAACATGAATGAAGTATCAGGGTTGATTAGAAAAATGCCGTATACATTTTTCACGGCTTTATTTGGAATTATTACTGTTGCCGGCATCCCTCCTCTGGGCGGCTTTGCAGGGAAATGGATGCTTTATGAATCCTTGATTCAATCTAATCATTATTTCTTAGTAATAGTTATTTTCTTTGCAAGCACAGCAGCATTTTTATACTTATATAGATTTATCTTTTCAATGTTTTTAGGGCAGGAAGAAAAAGAAACCGAGAACGTAAAAGAAGCTCCGTTAAGAATGATTGTCCCGATGCTCATCCTCGCAGTTTCAACTTTAGTATTCGGTGTTTTCCCGGGACTATTGTTAAAACCGATCTCCGGTGCTATGGGTTATCTCGGGAACTTCCAACATGCATGGGAAACCTCCGTTCTATTTAATAATTGGGGCAGTGAAATTGATTTGAATACAATTGTAACTTCAATTGGGGGTGTATTTATTATTGCCTGGATATTAATTACGGTCAAAGGTTACAGAAAAAATCGTTATGTAACTACAAAGGATATTCATACCTCAGGTGAAGTTCCAACAGGAAACGAAAATCTTACTTATGCAATTGATTTTTATAAACCGTTTGAAAGAGCGTTAGGATCGGTTTTGAAACCTAGTGTTGACAAGCTATACAATTATACTGGTAAATTATTAGAAGATTCATTTGAACATCTACGATATGTTTACACTGGGAACGGACAAACTTATGCAATGTATGTAATGGGATTTTTATTGATTTTATTTTTGTTTTCAGAACTAATATTTGGTGTTGCACTTTAATAAAATACTTTCTAATACAAGTTTAGTTAATTAGGATTTTTATAGATGGATATTAATTGGTTAAAAGTTCTTGGTATAATAATAACTCCAATAATCGCATTTATTGTTGGTGTTGCATATGGCGGTATTGTTAGGAATATTACAGCCCGCGTTCAAAATAGATTCGGTCCTCCGGTCGTTCAAAATTTTTGGGATATTATTAAACTTTATAGCAAAAAAACTACCGTAAGCCATGGTTGGATGCATCATTTAGCACCGGTTTTTGCAATTACCGCTTCTGTTACAACTCTTTATTTTATACCGGTTTTAAGAGATTCCAAACTGTTTGCAAATTTAAGTTTTAGCGGAGATTTAATCTTCCTGCTTTACATAATGGTTTTTGGTTCACTCGGAATGGCTTTAGGTGTCGGACAATCAGGTAACCCAAATGCAGCTATCGGTGTTTCCCGTGGATTAAGCATGATGGTCGGCTATGAAATCCCTTTTGTTTTAGCGCTTGTTGCAATTATGATTCAATTTCATACTACTTCATTAAATGATTTATTAGCTGTTCAAGACAAATTTACAAATTGGATAATTTTTCAATCGCCCATCGCTTTTATAGCTGCAATCTTAGCATTTTTAGGAATGATGGGATATGCACCTTTTGATGTTGTAATTGCCCCGGCAGAAATAGCTTCAGGTCCTCCCTCGGAATTCGGGGGAAAATATTTAGGACTGATGCAGACAAGTCGTTCTATTTTTACTTTTGCAAAACTTGTTCTATTTACCGATATCTTTCTTGGAGGCGCCGGTGATTTCGGGACCCTAATAGTTAAAACTTTTTTGCTTTACATGATTCCGGTATTAACCGGAATTGTTAATCCGAGATTTAGAACAGAACAGGCTATTAGATTCTTCTGGAAATGGCCTACGGTTTTTGGTGTTATTGCAATACTTGCAGTTGTAATGAAAGGATAAATTATTATGACTTACGATAAAAATTCAAAAAAAATTGTAGATATAATTCAAAACTTTGCACGCAAACATTCATTATGGATATTAGCGTACGGAACCGGATGCGGCGCAATTGAAGTTCCGCCGACTATGACTTCCAGATACGACGGTGAGCGTTTCGGACTTAGAGGTGCGGCAACACCCCGCCAGGCAGATGTATTGTTAATTACGGGTTACTTAGCAACTAAAACTTTAAAGCGAGTAATTCGTACTTATGAACAAATGCAATCCCCTAAATATGTAATTGGTTTTGGCTCGTGTACAATAAATGGCGGAATGTACTGGGATTCTTATAATACAATTAAAGCTCTTGATCGCTATTTACCGGTTGACGTTTATATCAATGGCTGTATGCCCCGTCCTGAAAGTGTAATTTCAGGATTTATAAAATTACAGCAGTTAATTTCCGAAGGTAAAGCTAACGGTGCGGAAAAATATCAAAAAAATTTAGAGTGGTACAGAGAAAATCAAAAGAAAGTAATTCACAATTGGAAAATGCCCGATTATAACTGGTGATTAATATGCACATTCAAGATTGCACAGAAAATACATGCGTTGATCAAATACAAAAGATTTTTCACACAGCTGAAGTTGAAATTCAACGCAAAAAAAGAGTTAAAGTTAAACTTCGCTTAGATTTAGTTCCTCTGTTTTTATCCTATGCCAGAGACTATTTGAATTTTAAACACCTGGCACATATTTCTTGCGTTGATTGGATAGAAGAAAATGAATTTGAACTCATTTTTATGCTCTGGTCGTACGAAGCAAGCTTAATGATAATGGTTAAAACGAGAGTTAACAGAGAAAAACCGGAGTTTATTACATTAAGTCACTTATGGCCTCAAGCGGAAACTTATGAACGCGAAATTCATGAGATGTATGGCATCAATTTTAAAGGCAACGAGCGCCTAGGAGAATTTATTCTTGAGGATTGGGAAGGCGTTCCACCGATGAGAAGGGATTTTGATACAATCAAGTACTCAAAAGAAAATTTTTATCAGCGTCCCGGACGTGAAGACGCACAAGATGTGCGAGAAACAATTAGTAAACACAGCGGTGAAGAAGTGCCGGATTTTGCAAAAGAATTTTCGATTCGTAGAATAGAAGAATGAGAGAAAAAGAAACTACAATATACCTTGGTCCACAACATCCCGGAATAACCGGGAATATGATGGTAAAACTAAAAGTAGCCGGCGATACAATTGTTAAAGCTGAAACTCACGTTGGTTATTTGCACAGAGCATTTGAAAAGTTAATGGAACAAAGAACTTGGACACAAAGCTTTCCTATTGTTTGCCGTATTTGTGTACCCGAACCTGATCCGAATGAAGAAAACCTTGCACGTGCAATTGAAGAAATTGAAGGACGGGAAGTTCCCGAACGCGCAAAATATATTCGCGTAATGGTTTTGGAACTTGCGCGACTTGCTACGTACGGTCTTTGGATGGGTGGTCAATCGGGTTCTATGGGACTTTATACAATGCCGCAGTGGACTATTGGTGATCGTGATTACATTTTAGACTTGTTCGAAGAATTAACAGGCGGAAGAGTTTACCATATGTACATTTGGGCAGGCGGTGTAAGGCGTGATCTTCCGGAAGGCTTTACCGACAGAGTTTTAAAAACTCTCGATTACTTGGAAAACCGTTTGCCTGATTATGACAACTTGCTTTTTAATAATGCACTTTTTCAGAAACGTGCTCAGGGTGTTGGAATTATTCCAAAAGATAAAGCTATTGAATGGGGCGTTGTCGGTCCGCCTTTACGCGGCTCAGGAATAAAGCATGATGTTCGTATTGACGAACCGTATGAAGTTTATGATAAATTAAATTTTATTGTCCCAACCTCGGACGGCTGCGATGTTTGGTCACGAGCACTTGTTAGAAGACAAGAATATGAACAATCAATTTCAATAATAAGGCAAGTAATCGAGAAGATGCCGAAGGGCGATTACTATAATAAAATTCCGAACCCGTTAACCTGGCAGGTTCCTCCTGGTGAAGCTTACGTTAAAACCGAGTCTGCCCGTGGTGAATTTGGATATTATGTAGTAAGCGACGGTTCAATAAAACCAAGAAGAGTACATGTACGCGGACCTGCATATGTTCATGGTGTTTCTTTGTTGGAAAAAATTCTTGTCGGTGCAAATATAGCCGATGTAAGTTTTATAATGAATAGTTTAGGAACATGTCCTCCTGAAATAGAGAGATAAGAGGCAATTATGGCATTTGATATAAAAGGAGTTTTAGCTCCGTTCTCTGCATTAAAACAAGGTACAAAACCACCTCATACCGTTAGGTATCCCAAAGAAAAGAAGGAAACTGCGGCTCGCTATAGAGGTCTTCATTTTAACGATTTGGAAGAGTGTATCGGCTGCGGAACATGTGCAACTATCTGTCAAAATGCAGCAATTGATATGATTCATGTTGACGGGTTTGAAACCAACAGCGGAGATTCCGGCTTACGCCCGCGTGTTGATAACGGACGATGCTGCTGGTGTGCTCTATGCGTTGATGTTTGTCCTACCGGTTCACTAAACTTAACTAAAGATTATGTATATGTAAGCGAAGACCCGGATTCATTTCTGTGGATGCCGGGTGTGGATAACCCGGAAGGTAAAGAAAATCTTTCATTCCAAAGCGCCGAAGGAAAACCTCTTTTAGAATACGAACGCATTCCAATGCATGAATTGGAAGGGACAGAAAGAGTAAAATCTTTTGCGGAAGTTTTGCTTGGATATAATGAAGAAGAAGCACGCAAAGAAGCTGCCCGCTGTGTGGGTTGTTCTATTTGTACAGATATCTGCCCTGTTCACATGCATATTCCGGAATATATCAACGCAATTGCAAATGGCGATGACGAAGCAGCAGTAAAAATTATTTATGATAATAACCCGCTTGGCGAAACCTGCGGTAAAGTTTGTACACGACGATGCGAAACTGTTTGTGCTATTGGACATCGAGGCGAACCTATTGCTATTCGTTGGTTAAAGGGTTATGCAACCAGCACTGTGAATAATGCCGATTTAATCGAGAAGATTGTTAACCCTGAAATTCTTCCGCCAAACGGTCACTCAGTTGGAATAATAGGCGCCGGACCTTCGGGACTTACAGCAGCTTATTATTTATCCTTACGAGGGTTTAATGTTACAATATACGAATCGAAATCGCACGCAGGCGGAATGATAATGTATGGGATTCCTAAATACCGACTACCTTTGGACAGCATAGATAAGCAGGTAGAATATATGGAAAAAATGGGAGTGAAAATAAAATACAATACAAAAGTCGGTAAAGATATTACTTTAGAGGAAATGAAGCAGCATCACGAAGCTATTTTAATAGGAATTGGATTTGAAGTGCCATATGAATTAGGACTAGTAGGTGAAAATGAGGAAGGTTCTATCCAAGCCGTTAATTTCTTAAGGAATATTAATAGCGACAGACATGTTGAGATTGGAGATAAAGTTGTTGTAATAGGTGGTGGAAATGTAGCAATAGATGCTGCACGAGTTTCGCGAAGACTTGGCGCTGACGTAACAATTCTCTATAGACGCCGTGTTGAAGATATGCCGGCTGATTGGGAAGAGATTGAGGGAGCTGAAGATGAAGGCGTTCATATCCATCCTCAGGCAATTCCGTTAGAAATAATACTTGATGAAAATAAAAAGGTAAAAGCATTAAAATATGCCAATGCAGAAATGATTCCCGACCCCGAAGGAGGAAGACCGCGGCCAAAAATTATTGAAGGTGATGAACACATCATTGAAGTTACTTCTGTTATCGGCGCTATTGGGCAATCAGCGGACTATAATTTTATACCTGAGGATATTAAAAATCAAATTGAAATTAAACGCGGTAGAATTATTGTTAATGAAGATCAACAAACAAATGTACCTTGGTTATTTGCTTCAGGTGATATTGCAAACAGAAGAGCAGATGCAATTAGTGCAATTGCAGACGGTTACCGTGCAGTAAAGGGAATTGAAAAGTTTATCTTAAAAAGTGAAAATAAATAATATAATTTGTAAATTGAAATTTAGACAATTATAGGAAAATAAAATGGCAGATTTATCAACTACTTATTTGGGAATGAAATTAAAAAACCCGATTATTGCATCCAGTTCTACATTAACAGATAATATAGATAGTATTAAAACATTAGAAGACAACGGTGTTTCAGCTGTTGTATTAAGATCGATATTTGAAGAAGAAATAACATTAGAATCTGAACATGAAATTAAAGAAGCCGTTAAAGCCGGCTATGATGAGGGATTATTCGATTATTTTGATGCTAAAGTAAAACAGCACAATGTTGAAAAATATCTCGATCTGCTCCTTGATCTAAAAAGACATGTTAACATCCCTGTAATCGGAAGTATAAACTGCATGTCTGACCACGAATGGATTTATTTTGCCAAGCAAATGGAAAGCGTTGGAGTTGACGCTATCGAATTGAACATGTTTCTTCTGCCTTCAAATTTCAATAGAACTTGCGAAGAAAACGAGAAACTATATTTTAATATTGTTGAAAAAGTGTTGAACAATACCAGCGTTCCGGTTACATTAAAAATTAGTCATTATTTCTCAAACTTAGCAACAATGATTTTAAAACTTTCCGAAACGGGAATTAAGGGATTGGTTTTGTTTAATAAATTTTTCGCTCCGGATTTTGATATAGAAGACGAAAAAATTATTTCCACATACGTCCTCAGTAATCCTCAAGATTTATCAATGCCCTTACGCTGGATTGCAATGCTTTCGGATAAAGTTAAATGCGATTTAGTCGCTTCCACAGGCGTACACGACGGTTCCGGTGTAATTAAA
>BDSW01000256.1 GCA_002898175.1 bacterium BMS3Abin04 | reverse complement strand
TTATATTTTCACCAAAAGATAATCCGTAGTCTGTTGACTTTGTTAAATATATATCCTTGCCGCCGTTCCGCGTGTCCTGAAATGTCACATACACATATCCGCCGGCTGAATCGACCGCGATAGATGGAATGCTTTGTTCCGCTAGTAATGTATCGGGGCAGTCATCCACTCTAACTTTATTTTCAAAACTTAAACCGCCGTTAATAGAACGTCCAACACTTATATCGCTGTGATCGCCTACCGGATAGTAGCGGTCATAATCGATAAATGTAACATAGATATAACTTGTTTTCTGATCAATTGCAATGTAAGGCATGTAATGCCACGGATATGTCCCGCTGCCACCAACGGAGACCATAACGTCACTCCCCCAAGTTACACCGTTATCTGTTGATTTATCTATATAGACATCAATAGGCGATGTGTAGGAATTATCATCAGCCCAGGCACGGTAATCAAACCAAACGATATAAATATTTCCTTCTGCATCCAGGGCAATGTCAGGTTGAAAAACGCTATAGGAGGGTGGATAGTTCACACTATCATTTATTCTCACAGCCGGTAAAAACGTTTTCCCTCCATCGAGCGATCGGGAAAAAAAGATACTCTTTAATGTATCTGCACCCTTCCAAGCTATATAAATAATTCCCTCTTTTGAAATAGCTATAACAGGTTCATGGTCATCAAACATATTACCGGGATCAATATTAACTTGAACGTCCGGCAAAAACAGAATTTCTTCACCTTTATCTAAACGCGATCGGGTGAAATAATAATGATTTGAGTCTTTAAGTAAAGGCTGAATACGAGAATTTTTGGGCTGTATTAATTTTTGAGAATCTTTATTTAAAGTGTTCGATTGTGAAAATGTGATTCCATGAAATGCTAATAATATTAAAATCACGATTGAAAAAAAGCTTATTCTTTTTTGTTTTTTCATTTTTAATCTCCTTTTTTTGTTAGAAAGTGATTCCCTTGCCGTCACAATATTATAAGTATATATAGTCTAAATTCGTAATATTAAATAAATTGCGAATGTAATAACTATTGATCTTGGTTTTGTGATAAGCTTCTCACGATATATCTTATGCTCCGGCTTGGTTTTTGTTTTTTCATGTAGGTCCCGTTGAAAATCCTCAATTTAGAGTATGGTTGTCAGCTTTTGCAATTACATATCCCAAATAATTTGTTGGTCACTAATATCCCCATGTATTTTTTCATTACTAACCTTATTAACGTTATAATACTGATAGTTTTAAGACTAATACTTAAAGTTAAAAGGTTAATATAAAAACTAAATATGGCGTTTTACACCCGCATTTCCCTATTTTATCAAAACCATCCGTTTGATTTCCGTAAAATTGTTTGTTGTCAACTTATAAAAATATATTCCTGAATTTAAATTGCCTGCGTCGAATTGAATCTCGTATGTTCCTGCACTTTGTTGTTTATTAATAAGTGTTGAGATTTCTTGTCCAAGAATATTATGAATGGTTAGTTTAACGTGGGTATTGACCGGTAAAGAAAAAGCAATATTAGTCGTAGGATTAAAAGGATTAGGAAAGTTTTGTTTAAGTTCAAAATTAAACGGTAGTTCATCTCCCGGAGAAAACAAAGATGTTACACCGTTCCATCCGGAAAGCTCTGCTAAAAGCCACCAAGCTGCGGAAGCTTTTCTATTACCGTTTAATGGTTGGGTATGTGCAGCGGAGCAGTTATACCAGTCAACTCCTTCCGTATGAGAATCCTGCCATTCAATTGCCCAGTTCCCGTCTTTTGAACCATTCCCATCAGTATCGTAGTCGCAATTGTCATTTGGTTGTTTATCTCCAAAATATTTTCCATCGGGATCGTAACTTTCAATATCCTCAAAGTCATAGAGAATTTTGTTGTTGTTTCGGCAGTAATCTCTTATTTGTTCATTTCTGACGTGTAAATTTCCTGATAACCCGCTACCGTCTAAGTGTCCGGTCATATAAACAAATTTTATATTCGGAAAATCCGTTTCCAATTGATTCATAAGACTTAGGTAAGTATTAATATCTTCTTCGGATGCAGAACTTACTTCGCCGCACCATGACCATATTACAACGTTAACATCGGAATTATTGCTGTTATTAAGATAATCTCTGGTTTTGGAAGCCCAGGTTGTTCGATCGGGATTTCCCAAATCGCCACCGACAAAGTAGTCATCAATATCAAGCATGTTCTGCTGCGGCCCATCGTGCCATTGATATAATCCGGTTCCTCCCATAAAATCATCCAGCTTATTCATTCCTGTTATTAATTGACTTCCATGAGAAGTATGTCCGTAAGCAATGTGAAGATTGTCTTTTGCTTGGATAATTGCATTTTCAGGAATACTTTTGATATTTGTACAACTATGGTTAACAATTATTGGTTGACCATAAATTGACTGTTGTAAAATGAAGATGCTCAAAAATAGTACTAAAATCTTTGGTAGACTTATTTTCATTGCTAACTCCCATTAGTTTATTGAAATCAGGTAATGTATTTATCAATGGATATATTTGGTTTATCTATTTTTAGAAGTCTTTCAATAAAGGAGACCAATTTGAAACAAATGTTGTTAAACATAATTTGAGAATCATACTATATATTTATTAGAGTATTATTTTACCCACAGTTGAATTATCTTGATCGAAAATGCTTTAATTGGAAATAATATCTTTAATAGTAAAGTAAAATTAAAGCAAATATTATTCCAAGCAGTTATTTTTGATAAAATAATTTAGTAAAGTAGAAATTTGATGAAAAAAAGAAGAAAATCTTTTTGCTTCGAATATTTGATTAGAAAAAAAACGTAAACGAATTAGTAAAATGT
>BDSW01000255.1 GCA_002898175.1 bacterium BMS3Abin04 | reverse complement strand
CTTAAAAATTATACTGCATTCATTAAAATTATTTTCACCTTTCGCTATTGATACCAAAGGTGTTGTTGCCATAGTCATTCCAATGCCCAAAACAATTACCAGGAAAAACAAACCGTTAACCAATGAAGCTGCGGCTAACGAATCAGTTCCAACCTGACCAACCATTATACTATCAACAACACCAAGAGTAACATGTCCAAGTTGGCCTAAGCTTACAGGCCAAGCAAGTTTAATCGTTTCGCTAAAATCTGTTTTACTTATCAAATTTTTCCTCATTTAATGCAAATGATATTGTTGATAAAAATAGGAAATTATTCTTTGTAAGGTCAGTTTTGATTAGTAAATTTATTTTTGAAAAAATAAAACTTAACTTACTACAAGGAGCTTCGATGAAATTAAAACTAATATTTTTGGCAATACTAACTACAACTTTAATTTCTTGTCAACAAAGTAATAACAGTACAATAAAAAAATCCGACATCAAAACTCAGAAGGATTCCGTAAGCTATGCCATTGGAATAAATATAGGCAAAAACCTTTATGCACAGAAAATTGAGTTTTCCCCGGATATTTTGCTACAGGGATTAAAAGACGGGAAGAATGATTCATTAGCATTATTAAGTCAAAAAGAAATTAATATAGTAATGATGAACTTCCAAAAACGTTTATTAGCGAAAAAACAATCAAAAGAAAAAGAACTTGCCGAAAAAAATAAAAAAGCAGGCGAAGAATTTCTTGCAAAAAATAAAACCAAACCTGGTGTAATTGTTCTCCCTAACGGCTTGCAATACAAAGTATTAAAATCAGGTCACGGGAAGTCTCCAAAAATCACTGATCAAGTTGAAGTTAATTATGAAGGTAAATTGATAAACGGAACTATATTTGATAGCTCATATAAAAGGAACAAACCTTTTACGACTAAGCTTACAGGTGTTATAAAAGGTTGGACTGAAATATTACAAAAAATGAAAGAAGGAGATAAGTGGGAAGTTTATATTCCTTCAGAATTAGCTTATGGTTCCAGAGGCCCAAGAACTATTGGCCCAAACTCTACTCTTATATTTGATATAGAATTATTAAAAGTTAAATAAGTTATATTTCATGGTTATGGTTTTAAGTTTAATTCATTGGATTTAAAACCATAGCCATATTAATTTCTTCCGTAATTATCCGACCATATTCATACTTTCTTATTTTGTAATTGGAAAATATTTTTGAGAGTTAATATTTTTTTTATTAAATTGAAAAAATTAACTAACCGAGGAGAAAATATGACTTTAAAATTAACCTATAAATTTACCATACTTCTTTCATTCATCTTGTTCACCGGTAGTATTGCTCAAGTTCCATTTTTAAGAACCGCCGAAATACCGGTTCCAATTCAAGAGAATACAGGATTCGGAGAATTTATTGCCGGACTGGATTTAGATAATGACGGTAATCCTGAAGTTTATGCGGTAAATAATATGAAAGATCAGGGTGGAAATGAATTAATACCAAGAATTTATAAATTTGAAAAAAATGGAGAATTATGGGATTCTGTCTGGGGCGAAGTTATTAGAGATATTCCACAACAAAATAGCTGGGCAGCTCTTACATGGGGTGACTGGGACAAAGATGGAAAAATTGAAATTATATGGGGACCTTCTAATAATTTTAGCGATCAAAATACTAACCCGCCAAGGATATTAGTTTTCGAGGCACAGGGTAACGGCAGCGACAAAATAGGCGCTTCAAGTTTCGGTTTTGAAGTACCAAATGCGAAATGGACAATTACCGATCAAGACAATTTTGAACTTAGACCTATAAGATGGCTCTTGAATGATATTGATAATGATGGTGATCTTGAACTAATTTTTGCAGACAGATCCGATAATTATCGATTTGGAGTGGTTTCCGTTAGTACAATTCCCGATAACGGAAATGGAAGTGAACAATGGACATTGGAAGCTTCGGGACAAGGAGAAAATTTAAACGCTGCAACTATATACGATATGGCGGTTTTAGAAAACAATATTTTGTTAATACACGAGGATGGGAGTGTTACCGTTATACAATACTCAAATGGCAGTTATAATAACTTGGGAAATTTCGCTGATATGGTTCCGGGCGGTTCATGGAAATCTGCTTCAACAGTAGATATTGACGGAGACGGAAAGGATGAAGTTATTGTGGGAGGCTGGAGCAAACCATTCAACCAAATTTATATTCTTAAATTCGATAGTCTAAATACCCTTAAATCAACAATGATTGCAGACTTGACAAATTATATTACAGAGAGCGGAAGGATTAATGGCGGGCACGATGCTTACGGAGATATAGACGGAGATGGAAATTTGGACTTTATCTTTGGGACAAGGGGCGCTACGCCAAATGCTTCCATAATTAGGCTGGAATATCAAGGTGGTAATATAACGGAACCTCAAAATTACATAACGCAAATAATTGATTCATTATATCCTAGTTCAGATCAGAGCAGGTTTGATGTTGTTGGAGTAGCAAACTTAGATGATGATCCTGAATTAGAAGTATTATACACTAACGGGAATCAAGCTGAAAGAATTCCGATTGTAATACTTGACCTCCAAAAATCTACCGGAACAGATGAATCTATTTTACCCGGCAAATATATATTAGAGCAAAATTACCCTAATCCATTTAATCCGACTACTACAATAAATTTCGCTCTGGGTAAATCATCTATTGTTTCATTAAAAATTTACAATACTCTTGGTGAGCTAATTTCAACAATTATTCATAATAAATTCTTGAATGCCGGAAAGTATTCCATAACTTTTGATGCTTCCGAGTTATCAAGCGGAGTTTATGTTTACAGACTTGAAACAAATAAAAAAATCGTATCAAGAAAAATGATTTTACAGAAATGATATAATTTCCTAGTAATTTTAAAGCCCGTTACTACGGGCTTTTTTAAAAATATTTACTTCTTCTAAGTTTAGCTGATAGGGCTTGGAGAGAATATCGATAAAAAAACTGGGTGCATCTTCAACAAAGATAATGTTAATTAGATTAACTGAGTACTTTATACAATGTTATTAAGTAATTGTTTAATGAATGAATTGAAAATTGCATATTTATATTGTTAATTAGTGATACTTGTATTTTTCAATATTTTCCAACTCGAAATATTATGAATAAAGAACATAACGATTTTTATAAAAAATTGCGCTCGGATATTCAAAGCTGGATAAAAAAATCTAATCGTAAAAATACTCAATGGACAGAATATTTATTTATTGCTCCCGACTTATTCCACCTATTAACTAAATTGGCAATTGATCCCGATGTACCATCCGAAAAGAAAACAAAACTCGTAACAGCTATAGTTTATTTCATTTCTCCAATTGATTTTATTCCTGAGGCAATTTTTGGTCCTATAGGATATCTAGATGACATTGCTTTAGCAGCATACATCATCAACGATTTGGTAAATCATATTGATCCTCAGATTGTCTTGCGTAATTGGGCAGGCGAGCAGGATATCTTACTTTTATTAAAAAACATTATTATAAATACAAATCAAATGATAGGAAGCGGAGTATGGAACAAAATAAAAAAACGTTTTCTTTAATTTAATATGTCCATATAATTTTTTTATCAAATACGACTGGGAACTTAAAGTCTTTACTTTGTCTGCTTTAAACTTCAATTTTACACTTATTTAGCTTAACAAACTCTTTTGCTAAAGCAAGTCCTAAGCCACACCCTTCAAATTTTCTAGAGTATCCTATTTCTTCTTGAGAAAATATTTTAAATAAATCCTTACAACAGTTGTTCGTAATTAGACAAGTGAGCAGTGTTGCTCGTTCCGACAGAATACCTTTGCATAGAACTCATGCAGAAACCGATCGGTTATATTTACTGCTCACAACTTAAGGGAACTATCTTATTAGTTGAATAAAATCTTTCTTATTAAAATTCTCAAACAAATTAATTGATTCTTTTACTTTTTCTCCAAATTCATTTGCTTTTGGGTAAAAGTGAGGTTCTCGAACATTTCCATTTGGGTAAAACAAACCTAATTGATAAAGTGAACCGATTATTCCAGGTTCATCATCAATGGGAAATCCTCTTTTATCCCAAAAGGTTTGAATCACTCGTAAATATGCCGCTGTATATAAAATATTTAGTGAATCATTCTTTAATTTCTCTATCAACAAAAAAGGTGATTTACTAACTTTTAAAATATTTCCATATTTCTTTCCACAATAAAATTCTCGCGTACTATCTGTTAATTGCCTTTCAATAAAATATACCGTTTTAATTTTTACTTGTGAAAACCCAAGCGAACTATTTTGACCTATTCTTGCTATAGCCTCGTCAAAAGCTTCATCTGTCCAATCATAGTTTCTTGTTCTCTCTGTATAAATTACTGCCGGCAGATATGCCGGATTTAAATCAAACTTTTCCGATGCTGATAAAATTAAATCTTTTCTTTCAATTATTTTTAAATAAGTCTTTTCGTGTGATTCCGCTAATAATTGATTAGAAAGAAAAACTAATAAGAGGAAAGGGATAAATAAATACCCATTAACGGCGTTGCAAATAACCCGCTTTGTTTTAGTTATTCCCGATTTATCTCAACTCCGGAGGGGATGAGTTCAAAAAGCTTTCACGTTCGTTTAATTGCAGTCAAAACTTCTAAAATTATAAGCCGGTGTTCGTTATTAGATATTTTTTAAAACAAACCTCCAAAGTTTTAAAAACTCCGGAGGTTCTTAAATGCCGTGACGGCTATTAAATTTTGTAAAGCTTAACCTTCAAGATTGTCTTCCGATGGAAAAAAAACAGCGCGGCGGCAACTTTCGTGCAATTCCGCAACCTTGTATGTTAAAAGTTAAAAAAACTACCATAAAGTTCTTTGACAAAAGATAAAAAATATTATACTTTCGGAAGAAGAAGGTAGTAACCTTGAGCCAAGAGCTCGTCTCGGAGTTTCTTCCTTCCGTCAGGTAAAAATCGAGGAATAACTTCGAGGTTAAAAACAGCAACCTAGAAGGCTGCAGCTTAAGTTGGTCTACCGATACTATTTCATCAATATCATTTTCTTTGAAATATTATGTCCGCTGGCTGCAACTCTGTAAACATATATCCCGCTTGCAGCTTCATTACCGTAATCATCTCTGCCGTACCATACAGTGTTATATGTGCCGGTTTGCATTTCTTGGTTTACTAAGGTTTTTACTTTTTGTCCGAGCAGGTTATATATATTTATTCTTACAAATGCTTCTTTCGGGAGTTCGTATCTTATCGTCGTCGACGGATTAAAAGGATTTGGAAAATTCTGACTAACTTCAAATCTTTTGGGAAGACTATTTCCCAAACCACCGACAGAAGTTATTTCGTCAGCGAAAATATTTTGATAAACAGAATCCTTTTTTATCACATGCCTACGATGGAATCCTCCAGGGGGGGCCAATATTAAAAACAGCATTATCTTCTATCAATTTAACAAGTGTTTTTTTCCTAACTTTAAAATCCTTTTTATTCTCACTCAAATAAACTGTATCAACAATTGAAGATGTTTTTTCAATGTAAGCTTTTCCAATAACATGATTCCCATCATACTCGTTTTTTCCCTGAAGATTAAGCTCTTCTCCCAACTTCAAATTAGTCTGAACTTCAACTTTCCCAAGATTCTCATCCAATAAATTTATATTATTCTCATATTTAATTGTCGTATCCTTCGGTGCAGTCAAAAATAAAGTTGTCTCATTTGGAGAATTCCTCCATAATGCTGCATCAACCATAATAGTATCATTTTGAACTCCATTTTCCAATCCAAACTTAACTAAAGACGAAATGAAAGTAAAACCAGAATCCCCAGTAAAATCTATAATGTATCCTGTTGAATTTATAGAAACATATTTTGAATCGGATATATCAACTTCTTTATTACTATCTGCAGGGTCAAAGAAATACCAGCTTTTATATTTTATTGGGTCTTTTCTAACCAAAGCCCCATTAACTCTATGAATCACCCAACCATTTTTATTAAATGCTTCAACAATAGAAATAGGCAAATTAAAAGTTGCATTGGCAGTTGTATCATAAACATTCCCCCCATGATTCTCTTCATGGATAGCCCATTTACTCACATTAGAAATCCCGTAAAGATTTATGAACGCCTGCACACTTTCAAATCCGTGATATTCCTGAGTTTGCCTCAATTTATATTCCTCCGGTAAAATTTTTTCTAAAAGAGAAATTTTCTCTTCTTTCGTTTTTAGAGTATCCCAATCAGTTCCTTCGGAATTATAAAAGTCGCTTGAATCCTTTCCGACTTCATAATTTATATACGGTCTTTTAAAATAATTTCCTATAACCTCCCACGGCGTCGGTTGATTTATCGGTCTGGTCTGAGCGTTCGTCGTCTTCATCGGAATGGCAAAAGCCCCAACAACAAGTAATCCCGACAAAAAATTCTTTAATTTTGATTTCATCTTATTACAACTATGAAGTGGTTCTTTATATTTTCTATTCCAATTAACTTAAAACAAAGGGAGGAAAAACAAGCAGTATAAAATTTGTGTTGTATCATTAAATTTAATGTAATGTTTTATTTTACGATGTGCAAATAAAAAGCCGTTTGCAAGTTATTAAATTGATAGTAGGAATCCTATGCTGCTGCCGTCACTAACGACTCGGCGGATTTTCTTTATCCGCATTATTGCTCTTATTCCTATTACCAATATTTTATTTAACTTTATTAAATAAATAAGTTTGAGTTAATTGCTATGAAAATACATCCACTAATTTTTTGTTTAATTCTTTTTTCAAATTTGCTTTTTGCCCAAAACAATCTTTCGGTTTTGGTCAAAGATTCAAAAACAAACTCTCCTCTAGTCGGTGCAAATGTTTATTTTAATTCACTTAATACCGGCGGAGCAACAGATGAAAACGGCTTCGCGGAAATCAAAAGTATTCCGAACGGTAAATACACATTAACCGTTTCTTATATCGGGTACAAAACAGAAACTCTTGAGTTAAAATTCCCGCGTAAAAATCAGTCGGAAACCATTACAGTATTGCTTAAACCTGAAGGAGTAAAAAGCGAAGAAGTTATTGTAACCTCTACACGAACAAACGGAGTAGTGGAAGATTCCCCTGTAAAAGTTGAAGTTCTCGGTCAAGACGAGGTAAACGAAGAAATTGCAATTCGTCCCGGAAATATTTCAAAACTGCTCAGTGAAACAAGCGGAGTTATTGTACAGCAGACTTCCGGTGTATCGGGTGTTGTAAGTTTCCGGCTAGAAGGATTACCCGGTGCATATACACAATTGCTTAAAGACGGTTTGCCTCTGCTCAATCAATTTTCATCCGGACTTACGCTTCTTCAAATTCCTCCTTTGGATTTACAGCAAGTGGAAGTTGTTAAAGGAGCTTCTTCTATTTTTTACGGTGACGGAGCTGTCGGCGGTTTTGTAAATATTGTTACACGCAAACCTGCTAATAAACATGAATTCGATTTGGTAGTAAATCAAACTCATAAAAAAGGAACCGACATAAGTTCGTTTTACTCGAACAAATACGGTAAATTCGGATTTACTATGCTTGCTTCACTAAGCCGGCAAAGCCCGGTAGATGTTGATGGTGATGGATTTACAGATATTCCCAAATTCCGGCAAATTACTATAAATCCTAAATTATTTTGGGATATTAGCAATACTGCTAATATTGAATTCGGAATAAATGCGTTTTTCGGAGACCGCAGCGGAGGTGATATTTCCGCAATCGAAAACGGACCGGATTCACTTCATTCTTATATCGAAAGGAACAAATCAAATCGGTTTAATACAATCTTAAATTTCAATAAATCTTTTAGCAACGGGTCGGAATTAAAATTTAAAAACAACATCTATTATTATAATCGTGATATTTCCATAAGCAATAATAATTTTTCCGGCAGACAGATTTACTCCTTTAACGAACTTTCATATCTTACTGAAGTAGGTAATCACAAAGCTGTCTTCGGTGCTGATTTTATTGCCGATAATTTCAGAGAACCTGCGGATGTTAGTAATCCATACAGCTACAATCGTACCACTTTCGGTTTTTTCGCACAAGATGATTGGCAATTAACCTCTCGATTAATTTTACAACCAGGACTAAGGATTGATTACAACAATATTTATAACTCGGCACTTCTCCCCCATCTTTCCATGATGTATAAAATTTCTAATAGTCTGAATGTTAGAATTTCGGGAGGTTCGGCTTATTTAACTCCTTCGATATTTAATTATTCGGATTCAAGAGATTTAGTAAAACACAATATTTCGTTTTCGAAGAATGTGAGCATGTCAAAAGCTAATAGTCTGAATCTTGATTTTGGGTATAAATTAATAATCGATGAATTTGTGCTTAAACTAAACCAGGCATTCTTTTACACAAATATAAAAAATGCAGTTATTCCAAATTACCTTGCTTCGGAAAGTATACCGCTGCTTATCAACAATTCAAATTCGTCCTTAGTCACAAAAGGATTTGATACTAATTTTTATGTTGCTTTGGATGAGCTGGAATTGTTTGCAGATTACTCGTATGCCGACGTAAATAAAACAGTAAACGGAATTACTGCTCCGCTTGAACTTACACCGAAAAATAAACTCAATCTTACACTTACCTATGAAGAAGAAGGTGAATGGCGAACAGGTTTAGAAGCATTTTACACCGGCAAACAATATTTGGAAGATGAAACATACTCCAGCAGTTATTGGCTGCTCGGTGCAATGTTTGATAAAATGTTCAAGAACTTCTCGGTTATTTTAAATGTTGAAAATATACTCGACGAACGCCAAAGCAAATATGAAAACATTGTTCTTCCTCCGTATAGCAACCCGACTTTCAGTCCGCTTTATATGCCGATAGACGGTATTGTTGCTAATATTGCAGTGTGGATAAGATTGAAATAACTATTATTAATTATTAATGAATATAACCGGGAATAATGTCGTTAGGTAAGATATTACGGTAACATTTGTAATTGAAGGAAAAATGTTTTGTAATAATTAAATTACTTTTAAAGCATTTTTATATTATAGCCCCGACAAACCTTGCAGCTTATCTTCCCTTTTATGGTGTTACTATAATACCGCTTCCACGTAAGACGAAAACGATAGATTTATGATGACAACAAAGGTGAATTCATAATTTAAGATTGGGATGGGACCGGATAATAACAGGGAGATTATTATATAATGTTCCTTTTCCTTCCGATGAATTATTTTCATTTACACAAAACTATTTTTATGGCAAATTTATCAGCATATTCTAGGAAGCTGTTCACCCAAAGGAAGATCGACTATATGTTCAACTCCAAGCAAAGTTTTTTTAACAACAATTCCCGGATGATCTCCAACGACTTCACCAATAATTTCCGCATCCGTCCCCAACGGATGTCTTTTCATTTCAGCAAGCAAAACAGATACTTCTTCTTTTGGTAAAACGACAACTAATTTTCCTTCGTTTGCAACATACAACGGATCAATGCCGAGTATCTCACACGCTCCGTTCACATCCGGTTTGACGGGTATTTTATCGGAGAATATTTTTATTCCTACTTCTGACTGCTTAGCAAATTCATTTAGCACAGCAGCTACTCCGCCCCTCGTTGGATCTCTCATTGCATGAACATTAGCCGTTACATTTGTAATTAAATCGACCAATTCATTTAATGAAGCACAGTCGCTTTGAATTGTATTTTCAAATGATAATCCTTTACGTGAAGTCATTATTGCCATTCCGTGATCGGCAATAGTTCCGGATACAATAATAGAATCACCGGGTTTCAAATTTGAAGCGGAAATAGTTAAATTTTTTTCCAGCAAACCTATTCCTGCTGTATTAATAAAAATTTTATCACATGAGTTTTTGTTAACGACTTTAGTATCTCCGGTTACTATTTGAACACCTGCCTTATCGGCTGCAATACGCATGGACAGAACAATTTTATTCAGTTCTTCAATAGGAAATCCCTCTTCAATAATAAATCCGGCACTTAGCCAAGTTGGTTTTGCCCCGCACATACAAAGATCGTTTACCGTTCCGTTAACGGCTAATTCACCAATATCGCCACCGGGGAAGAAAATAGGATCAACTACAAACGAATCGGTTGTAAACACAATTTTGTTTTTACCGATTTCAAGTGTTGCCTGATCTTCCATTTTATTTAGTATTTTATTGTTAAATGTTGAAATAAAAATCTTATCAATTAGTTCGCTCATTAATTTTCCGCCGGAGCCGTGAGCAAGCTGAACCGTGTCGTAATTTGTTAGAGGCAGCGGACAGTTGAACCCGTTTGAGAGATTTAATTTACTTTCTTGTTTCATAATTACCTCACATTAAATCTTTTATATTTATAATAAGCGGAACACGCTCCTTCGCTTGAAACCATAGTAGCTCCCAATGGATTTTCCGGTGTGCATTCTTTCCCGAATACGGGACATTCGTATGGTTTAAGAACACCGCGAAGAACCAGACCGCTTTTGCATTCTTCAGGTTCTTTCGTAATGATATTTGTTACATTAAATTTCTTTGCCGCATCATATTTTTCATACTTCGGTGAAATTGTCATTCCGCTCATCGGTATTGAACCGATACCTCGCCATTTTTGATCGGCAACGATAAATATTTCTTTCAATAGATTTTGTGCTGCAATATTACCCTCTCTTTTTACGGAGCGTGTGTATTGGTTTTCTACAAATGCTTTCCCTTCTTCAAGCTGTTTTACGGCAAGGTAAATTCCATTTAAAATATCAACCGGTTCAAATCCCGTAGGAACGATGGGCACTTTATATTTTACTGCTATCGGTTCATATTCCCAATAACCCATTATTGTACATACATGACCGGCTGCCAAGAAAGCCTGAACACGGTTATCTTCCGAAGAAAGAATTACCTCCATAGCCGGCGGTACCAAAACGTGACTTACAATCTCGCTAAAATTAGATAATCCTTCCTTATCTGCCTGCAGTATTGCCAAAGCATTTCCCGGTGCGGTAGTTTCAAAACCTATTGCAAGAAACACAACTTCTTTATTCGGATTTTCTCGTGCTATTTTCAAGGCCTCCAATGCGGAGTAAACAATGCGAACGTCGGCGCCCTCGCTTTTCGCTTTTAATAAATCCGAATTGCTCCCCGGAACTCGCAGCATATCGCCGAATGAAGTGAATATTACATTATCCGTTTTTGCAATTTTAATTGCACGATCAAGCGTTTCCAATGGTGTTACGCATACCGGACAGCCGGGTCCATGTACCATTTCAATATTAGACGGAAGCACTTGATCTATTCCATGCTGAATAATTGAATGAGTCTGCCCGCCGCATATTTCCATTATCACACAATTTTTAGTTACAATTTTATTGATTTGGTCTATGTAATAACGGGCAAGTTCTGCGTCTCTAAATTCATCCAAATATTTCATGATTTTTTCTCATTTTTGTTCGGAAGCGGATTATCAAAAATATCTTTCCCGTCTTTTGCGGCTTCTTCTGCTAAGCTTTGGTGAATAGCTATACTTTTCGCCGCTTCTTCCTCGTCAAGAACAGATAGCGCCATTCCTGCGTGGACAATTACATATTTGCCGACTTCAACTTCGCCGCAATATTCAACACAAGCCCTGCTGATAGATCCGGCATAATCTATCTTCCCCATTTTCAATCCGTTTTCTTCTACTATTTCTATTACTTTCCCAGGTATGGCTAAGCACATAATTATCTCCTTAATTAATGAACAAAACTTCTTGCTGATTTTTCGATATTAATTTTGACGCAACAGCGGCTTGCCCCAAAGATATTCCACCATCGTTAGATGGAATTTTAACATGTGTAAAAACTTCAAATCCTTTATACGTCAATTCATTTTCAATTCCGGCTAATAAAATTTCGTTTTGAAAAACGCCGCCGCTCAATACAACTTTTTTTACTTGTTTTGTTTCTGCGGCAACTTCCACTGCATTACAAAATAACGAAATTAAAGTATTATGAAATTTTGCTGCAATAATTTGATAATCTACATTTTGAATAACATCATCGTAAATGCCTGCAATGATAGAACCCAATTTGATTTCTTTATTTTCTTTTTTCGACAAAGAATAATTATATTTTTCTTCGATATTTACGGATACGGCAGCATGCATTATATGAATAGCCGCTTCCGCTTCGAAATTATTTTTTTGAGGACCTCCGGCAATTGCCGCAACAGCGTCAAATAACCTTCCTGCGCTGCTCGTGTATGGAGTGTTGATATTTTTTTCGATCATTTGGTGAATGTTTTCATAAGGATATTCTTTCAAATGTTCGGGAACTGAATAATCGGGCACGCACGAATAAAGAAAGCCGATAGCGGTACGCCACGGTTCTTTAACGGCTGCATCACCGCCGGGCAAAGGCATTTTCTGCAAATGAAATAATCTTTCTATTTGAGTGTAATTACCGAATAGAATTTCACCGCCCCAAATTGTTGAATCATAACCGAACCCGGTTCCGTCCAATATCAAACCAATTACATTTTCATCCAAACCATACTCAGCCATACACGACGCTAAATGCGCATGATGATGCTGAACTTTTATTAATGGAAGTCCGGAATTAATCGCCCATCGTGTAGAAAGATAATCCGGGTGAAAATCGCATACTACGGCTTCTGCTTTGCAATCCATTATTTTCTGCATATGCTCAATTGTTTCTTCAAAAAAATTGTATGAACGAAGATTAGAAACATCGCCGATATGCTGACTAACAAAAGCGTTTTTTTCTTTAGTAATGCAAATTGTATTTTTTAATTCAGCACCAACAGCGAGTATTGCTGGCGTGCTGTACAGCAGTTTAATTCTTTTAGGAACATAACCGCGGCTTCTGCGAATCATTCTGAATTTGCCGTTTATCATTATTCCAACCGTATCATCGGAGCGGATTAGAATATCTCTATTATGAAATAAATAAAAATCCGTGATACCGTTTAACCGCTCTTTCGCGTCTTCGTTAGTAATACAAATCGGCTCTTCACTAATGTTGGCGCTTGTCATTATCAATGCAGGGATACTTCCTTTGGGCAAAACTTTTTTTAAGAAATAGAAAAGGATGTAATGAAGCGGCGTATACGGAAGCATCACGCCAATTCTTTTGTTGGCAGGAGCAATTATTTCGGGCAATTGTTTTTTCTTTTTCAGCAGTATTATAGGTCGTTCTTTTGAGGAAAGTATCCGTCTTTCCGCATCATCAGCAAATGCAATAACTTCAGCGGTTTCTATATCCGGAACCATTACCGCAAAGGGTTTAGCCGGACGATGTTTTCTTTTTCGCAATTTTTTAACAGCGCTGTTATCCGATGCTAAACAGCATAAATGAAAACAGCCCAATCCTTTAACGGCGCCGGTTTCCCCGGCAAGAATTTTTTTTACCGCAAACTCAAAAACATTTTTGCCGCCATTAATTTTTTC
>BDSW01000254.1 GCA_002898175.1 bacterium BMS3Abin04 | reverse complement strand
AGGTTCAACGCCTAAACTATCCAACATTGTAGTTACAGCTGAATTCATAAGCGGCGGACCACACATAGAGTATTCACAATCCTCAGGTGCAGGGTGATCTTTTAAGTAATTTTCATAAAGTACCTGGTGAATAAATCCGGTGTAACCTGTCCAGTTATCTTCGGGTAATGGATCTGATAAAGCTAAATACCATTTAAAATTAGGATGTTCTTTTTGTAATTCATTAAATTCTTCTACATAAAAAGCTTCTCTTAAACTTCTTGCACCGTACCAGAAAGAGATTTTTCTTTTACTATTTAACCTTTTCAACTGATCGAAAATATGTGAGCGCATCGGAGCCATTCCGGCACCGCCTCCAATAAACACCATTTCAGCATCGGTATCTTTAGCAAAGAACTGACCATACGGTCCGGAGATTGTTACTTTATCGCCCGGTTTTAAGCTAAATATATAAGAAGACATTTGTCCGGGAGGAACATCCGGCATCCTTGGCGGTGGAGATGCTATTCTAACATTCAGCATAATCATCCCTTTTTCTTCAGGATAATTAGCCATTGAATAAGCACGGCTTATTGGTTCATTAACAGTTGAAACATATCTCCAAAGATTATATTTATCCCAATCAGATTTATATTCTTCATCGATATCAAAATCGGAGTATTTCACAACATGCGGAGGAGCTTCAATTTGTATATATCCTCCGGCTCTAAATTCTACGTTTTCTCCCTCGGGTAAATCAAGTATTAATTCTTTAATAAATGTAGCCACATTTCTATTTGATCTTACAGTACATTCCCACTTCTTAATATCAAATATCTCTCTGGGAATTTCTATTTTCAAATCACGTTTAACAGCTACTTGACAGGATAGACGCACATGCTCTTTAACTTCAGCGCGAGAAAGCTTTCCCAGTTCGGTTGGTAAAACATCTCCCCCTCCTTCAAAAATCTTGACCTTACATTCGCCGCAAGTTCCTTTCCCTCCGCAGGCTGAAGGGACATAAATTTCATTATCAGCTAATTTAAATAATAATTTCCCACCGATTGGCACATTAAGTTCATGTTCAGGATCATCATTTATTTCAATTTTTACATTGCCGGAGGCAACAAGTTTTGACTTTGCAAAAAGAATAAGAAGTACTAATAAAATCACAATAAGCGTAAACATAACTACGCCGAAAATTATTAAACTGATTCCTTCCATAAATAGCAATCCTTACAATTGAATTCCTGAAAATAACATGAAGGCCATAGCCATCAAACCTGCCGTTAGGAAAGTAATTCCTAAACCTTTTAGTCCCGGTGGAACATTACTATATTTCATTTTTTCTCTAATACCTGCTAAAGCAACAATGGCTAAAGCCCATCCGATACCGGATCCAAAGCCATAAACAACACTTTCCGCAAAATTATAATCCCGCTCAACCATAAATAAAGAGCCGCCTAAAATTGCACAGTTAACTGTAATTAAGGGTAAAAATATTCCAAGCGAATTATATAGTGATGGAACAAATTTGTCTAGTACCATTTCTAATATCTGTACCATCGCAGCAATAACACCAATGTATGTAATTAAACCTAAAAAAGTTAAATCAACATTAGGTAAACCTGCCCATGCTAATGAACCTTCTTTCAAAACATGCTGATACAATAAATTGTTTACCGGTATTGTTATTGCTTGTACGACAACAACTGCAATTCCAAGTCCAACGGCAGTACTGACTTTTTTTGAGATTGCCATAAACGTACACATCCCGAGGAAGAATGCAAGAGCCATATTTTCTATAAATATGGATTTAACAAACAAGCTTAAATAATGCTCAAACATAATTAATCCTCCTCCACTTGCTCAGGTTTGAAAGTACGAATCATCCAAATTATCAATCCTATTAAAAAGAATGCACTTGGCGGCATTAAGAACAAACCGTTACTTGTATACCATCCTCCGTCGTTAACCAGCGGTAATATAGAGATGCCGAATAATTTACCTGAACCAAAAAGTTCTCGTATAAAACCGACAACTATTAAAATAAAAGCATATCCGAAACCATTTCCGATACCATCTAAAAAGCTAGCTACCGGAGGATTTTTTAGTGCATAAGCTTCTGCTCTACCCATTACGATACAATTTGTAATTATCAATCCAACATAAACGGAAAGCTCCTTACTAATGTTGTAAGCATATGCTTTAATCAGCTGATCGGCAATTATTACCAACGACGCAATAATTGTCATTTCAACTAAAATTCTAATACTGCTCGGGATCAACTTCCTAATTAAACTTACAAAGAAATTAGAAAAACCTGTCACAAGTGTTACGGAAAGAGCCATTACAACTGCTGTTTCCATTTTTGATGTGACTGCTAATGCAGAACAAATACCAAGGATTTGTAATGCAATCGGGTTATCATTAAAAATTGGATCGAGAATAATCTCCTTATAAGTTTTCATTAACTTCCCCATGTAATTTTTTGATGAATGCTCCATAACCATCATCGCCCAACCAGAATCTCACTAGATTATTAACTCCTCTCGTTGTTAAAGTAGCCCCGGATAAACCATCAACTTCGTATTTTGCATTAGGACTATTTCTATCTACTTTTCTTTTAATTACTCTAATTTTTAAGTTGCCTTTTAAATCATAAGCTTGCTTTCCAACCCATATTTTTTTCCATCTTGGATTTTCAACTTCGCCGCCAAGTCCCGGCGTTTCTCCCTGATCATAAAAAGAAATTCCTTTTATAGTGTGTAAGTCCTTATCAAGTGAGATAAAAGCGAACATAGTTGACCAAAGACCTTTTCCATAAATAGGTAAAATATACTGCTCAACTCCTTCTTTGCCCATCACACGATAGACGATCATTACTTTGGGCATTCGTTTAATTTTAGCAATATCCTTATCAGCGGGGATCCGCTCTCCCCATGTATTACTGTTTGCAGCTTTTAAGATATCAAAATCATTAAGATTTACTATTTTATCATATTTATCTTTAGAAACTATATTACCTGTTTTAAGATCAATTATTTCAGGTGAAATTTTCTCTTTATAAATCTTATTAATATCAGCGCCATCTTTGTAAATATCACCAACAATTAATATATTTTTTAAGAGGTCTAATTTTTTGTTGTATTCTTGAACAGGTTTCAGCACTACAGCAGCAGTAGAAACGAGAATAGAGGCTACAAAACAAATACTAAAAGCTACTAATAATGTATGTTTAAAACTAGATGACATTTCTTAATTGTCTCCTCTTAATATTTGCATTAATCACAATCTTGTCTATAATCGGGGCAAAAACGTTACCGAACAATATTGCAAGCATCATTCCTTCTGGGAATGCGGGATTAACTACACGGACCAGAATTACCAATATCCCGATTAAAAGTCCATAATAATATTTCCCTATATTTGTCATAGCGGCACTTACAGGATCGGTTGCCATAAAGACGGCGCCGAATGCAAAGCCGCCTAAAACTAAGTGCCATAAAGGAGTTACCTGAAACATCGGGTTTGTAGAACTTCCAAGTAAATTAAAAGTTAAAGCCATGGCTACCATTCCAACCAGAACACTTAACATTATTCTCCATGATCCAACACCGGTATAAAGTAGAATAGCCGCTCCAATTAAAATTGCTAAGGTAGAAGTTTCACCCATCGAACCCGGCATAAAACCTAAAAAGGCATTCATCCATGAAATACCTGCATGAAAAGTATTGTCTGCTAATTGCGCTAAAGGAGTTGCTTTACTAACACCGTCAATGGCTAGCCAAACTTTGTCGCCTGAAATTTGAGCAGGGTATGCAAAAAATAAAAATGCTCTAGCTGTTAAAGCAGGATTTAAGATATTATAACCAACACCTCCGAACACTTCTTTGCCAATTACGACACCAAAACTTATTCCTATTGCAACTTGCCAAAGTGGAATTGTTGGCGGCAAAATCATAGGGAATAATAAACTTGTTACAAAGAATCCTTCGCTGACTTCATGACCTCGCACAATAGCAAAAAGTACTTCCCAAAATCCACCGACGGCAACAGTAATAAGATAGACAGGAAGAAAATAAAGTAAACCATGGATTATATTTGCTAAAATATTATGCTGATTAAAAGGAATTCCCAGCGATATAAGTAAATGTCCTTGCCAAGTTCCTGGATCAGCTAATCCTAAAGCTGCCATATTTGCGTTTGCTTGTAAACCGGTATTATACAAAGCCATAAATACTGCCGGGATTAATGCAATCACAACCGTAAGCATCATACGCTTAAGGTCCATAGCATCTCTAATATGTGATGCATATTTTGTAACAGATGCAGGTGTGTATAAAAAGGTATCTATAGCTTCAAAAAGCGGATAATATTTTTCAAGTTTTCCACCCTTTTGGAATCTCTTTTCTTGATTATCTAAAAATGTTCGTAAAAACTTCACTACCCTTCCTTTTCAATTATAGTTAATTTTTCTCTTAATTGAGGACCAAAATCTATTTTTGAAGCGCTAACAAATGTACATAGAGCTAAATCTTCTTCATCTAATTCAAGAATCCCTAAATTTTCCATATCTTCAAGATCCTTTGTAAATATTGTTCTCAAGAAAATCGTAGGTAAAATATCTAACGGCATTACTTTTTCATAACTTCCAATTGATACAATAGGACGGACACCGCCATTAATAGAAGTTGAGAAATCAAATTTCTTTCCAGGTGTAAAACTTGATAGCAAAACTTTTTTAACCGAGAATAAATTTGAAGTGGGGAGTACCCAACCAAATAATTTTCTCTCGGTATTCTCACGCACAACCGAAACTTGCTGATGATACTTGCCTAAATAATTCTCCGCTCCTGAAGCCAATCTGCCGGATAATACCGACCCTGAAATAATTCTATTACTGTCACCTACAAGCTCATTTTTCGTCAGATCAGATAATGAAGCACCTATTCTCGTTTTCACTAAACGAGGATTTTTAACTCTTGGTCCTGCTAAAGAAACTACTTTTTCAGTATCTATTTTACCGGTTAAAAATAAATAACCAATAGAAGCGACGTCACAAGCATTAACATACCAAACCGACTTTGTTCTGCTAACCGGATCTAAAAAATGGATATGTGTACCTGGTAACCCTGCAGGATGAGGTCCGGTGAACTCTTCAATTTGTAACGATGGAATATCTGCAGTAGGAATGTTTTCACTAGGTTTTTTACAAAGGAATGTTTTGCCTTCGGTTAAATTTGATAATACTTTGATTCCACTTTTAAAGAATTCTTCTTTACCTTCAAGTACCCTTTCAATAGAGGGAGCTAATGGATTAGTATCCATTGCAGTAATAAAAATTGAATGAGGTTTATTTTCAGTACCGGCAACTTTGCCGAAGGGCCGTACTCTGATCGAAGTCCACAAACCAGACTCAATTAAATTCTTTTTTATTTTCTCTTCTGATAAACTATCAAGTTCTCCTTCACTAAAAGATTCAAAGGTAACCACTTCGCTTCCCGAGAGTTCAATAACAATTGAAAGAAATTTCCTTTTTTCACCCCTATTTATTTCTACAACTTTTCCAGCTCCCGGTGATGTATATTTAATAATAGGATTTTTTTTATCGCTAAAAAGCACTTGACCTAATTTTACATTATCCCCAACTGCTACTTCCATAGTAGGTTTCATTCCTACATAATCGTTACCTAGTATAGCAACAGTTTTTACATTATTCCCTTCGCTAACAACTTGTTTAGGTTCCCCTTTTATCGGAATGTCTAAACCTTTCTTTATTTTATGTAATGTCATAGTGATTTATTTTGGGTATGAGATTATTAAATAAGTTTCATGATTAAAATATTAGAATAGCCATCAAAAATTAACATTAACAATGAGATTTTAATTTAGATAAAACAAATTTGATAAATAACTTTTACAAACTTACAAGAATAGTTTAGTAAGTTCAATTATTTTTCTAATTTAATTTCTTATTAAACTTTCGGTAAAAACATATCCAAATCAGCCTGGGAATTAGAATATTTTACTTTATAAATTTGCATTCCTAAAACTTTTATTAAGCTATAATAATTGATATATTTACAAAAATTAATAAGGAATATTAAATGGAAACTTTGGAATATTATTTCGATAAATATCGTCAAAATATTGTTGGTATAAATCAAACTTTCAAAACTCCATTTGGAGAAAAAGAACTTGTTTATGCCGACTGGGTTGCCAGCGGAAGATTATATAAACCAATTGAAGAGAAAATGCTTAACACCTTTGGTCCGTTTGTAGGAAATACACATTCCGAAACAAGCATTACCGGTATTTATATGACCAAAGCATATAATGAGGCTAGAAGAATTATTAAAGAACACGTAAATGCCGGCAAGAATGATGTTTTAATAACAGCCGGGTTTGGCATGACTACTGTTATTAATAAATTCCAAAGACTTTTGGGATTAAGATTCCCGGAACAACTTGATAAATATATAAAGATTCCTGATGAAGAAAGACCTGTAGTTTTTATAACTCATATGGAACACCATTCAAATCAAACAAGCTGGCTAGAGACTATTGCTGATTGTGAAGTTATAAAACCAAATGATGAGGGATTAGTAGACCTAAATTACTTTTATGAATTATTGAATAAGTATAAAGACAGAGAATTAAAGATAGGTTCATTTTCAGCAGCATCTAATGTAACCGGAATTCAACCGGATTATCATCTTCTAGCCAAAATAATGCATGAACACGGGGGATTGTGTTTTGTAGATTTTGCCGCTGCCGCACCTTATGTAAATATTGATATGCATCCGAAAAACCCAAAGGAGAAACTTGATGCAATATTTTTCTCACCTCATAAATTTCTAGGCGGACCCGGTACTTCCGGGGTTTTAGTTTTCGACTCAAAACTTTATAACAGAAAGGTTCCCGATCATCCGGGTGGCGGTACGGTTGACTGGACTAATCCTTGGGGCGGACACAAATATATGGATGATATTGAAAGACGTGAGGATGGCGGTACACCGGGATTTTTAGAGACAATTAAAGCTGCCTTGGCAATTAAGCTTAAAGAAGAAATGGGAACTGAAAACATTTTAAAGCGTGAAGAGCAATTACTTGAAAAAGCTTATAAAGCAATTGATGAAATTCCCAAAATTCATCTTTTAGCAAATCCTAACCGGAAAAGATTAGGTATACTATCTTTTTACGTGGAAGATTTACATTACAATCTCATAGTAAAGCTATTAAATGATCTTTACGGAATCCAAGTAAGAGGAGGTTGTTCTTGTGCCGGAACTTATGGACATTATCTATTACATATCGATCCTACGAGGTCAAAAAGAATAACTGATGAAATTAACCATGGGGACCTATCTGAAAAACCGGGTTGGGTAAGACTTTCATTACACCCAACTATGACCAATAAAGAATTAAATTTATGCATGGATGCCTTAAAAGATATAGTGATAAATGGAAATAAATTAGCGAAATATTATAATTATTCGACTGTAACCAATGAATTTCATCATTTAGATGAAGAAAATGCTGATAAGTTAATTAGGACTTGGTTCTTTTAGTAAAAGAATTATTATAATTTTGTAATTTTATCATTTCTTGTTTTAATTATTATATTTTATTATATTTTTTTATAAAACATTTCAAAAACTTTTTTAGCTTAATTTAATTATATTATTCACTTCCTAAAAGGAGTCCTAAATGGCAGATGAAGCAAAAAAAGAAGCAAAAATTGGTGAATTTAAAGGTAATCCTGTAATTTCACTTCCCGTTGGTGGCAGCGACCGTTATCCATTTACATTTGGTCTTTCCAAAGCAAGAGCAGTAATTGAATTTTTTGATGATATTAAGAAATTTGTTGAGGAACACGAGTCTAAAGAATCAGACTCAGATTCAGATAATTAATTACTCAAGTCTTTTCAAAAATTTCATTTTTACACTATTTAGTCCAATTAGGGATTGATGTTGAGGTATGTAAAATTTTGAATTATACTTATTTTGGCAGCTGTAATCCTTAATTCTCAATATAAATAGTTTTTTTGGTTTTTTTATCAAATCTTATAATAAATAATATTGCAGCAACAGTTAATCCAACTAACAGCGCACTCCAAATTCCTAAAACACCAAATTTCATTTTAAACCCAAGTATATAACCAAGCGGTATTGCAAAAACCCAATATGCTAAAAAAGTAATAAAAAGCGGAATCTTTACGTCTGTTAACCCTCTTAATATTCCTACACCAATTGCTTGAATTCCATCCGATATTTGGAATAATGCTGCAACAATTAACAGTTTAGATGCAACCTCAATTACCTGGTTATTCGACACATAGAGAGATGGGAAAAATTTATTAAAAATAATAAAAGTTGTCCCTGATAAAATCATAAATATAACTCCAATTAATACAGCTGTAAAACCGGCTTTTCTAATATTAGTTTTATTCTTTTCGCCTATTGCATGCCCAACCCTAATAGTTCCGGCAGCAGATATTCCCAAAATTATCATGTAAGAAATGGATGCTAAACTAATTGCTATTTGATGGGCAGCAAGTTGAATACTTCCTAACCAGCCGACCATTATTGCAGAAAAGGCAAAAGCACCCACTTCCAAAGTATACATTAACCCGCTTGGTAATCCTATACTAATTATTTTTTTTATTATTTTATAATCAATCGCTTTCAAAACCGGAATAGGATTAAACCGATTTAGTTTTTTTGACTTCATCACATATACGAAAATTGCTAAAACCATGAAAAGTCTGGTGAATAATGTAGAATAACCGGCACCGTCAAGACCCATGGCATCAAAACCAAAATTTCCGTATATCAATACCCAGTTACCAAAAAAATTTATTACGTTAGCTGCAATAGCAATATACATGGGCGGTTTCGTAATAGAAAGCCCTTCAACAAATTGACGGTATGTTTGAAAAAGCAAAAACGGGATAATTGAATAACTTAATATTTTAAGATAAGAAACCGCCAGAACAGCAACATGTTCAGGCTGATTTAAAAAGGGAATCAATAATGCTAAATAATAAACAATAAATGTAAGCAAAACAGAGAAAACCAAATTTACAATTATAGATTGCTTAAAAATTATACTGCATTCATTAAAATTATTTTCACCTTTCGCTATTGATACCAAAGGTGTTGTTGCCATAGTCATTCC
>BDSW01000253.1 GCA_002898175.1 bacterium BMS3Abin04 | reverse complement strand
AATTAAATGCCATAATTCCTCAGTAATAAAAGGCATAAACGGATGTGCAAGTTTTAAAAGTCCTTCAAATAAAGATAATGCCCGCGTAAGAGGAGCGGATTTTACTTCTTCGTTATCGGAATAAAATTTAACTTTGCTTAATTCAATGTACCAATCGCAATAGTCATTCCAGATATACGAGTAAATAATTTTAGCGGCACCGGTAATATCAAACCGTTCCAGGGCATCTTCAAATTGCTTTATTGCATTTTGGAAACGTGAAGCAATCCATTTGTCAACAAAATCGATATGTTCATCAATTAATGCTTCGTCGGTTTTAATCTGCTGCGCATTCATAAGTAGGAACCGTCCGGCGTTCCAAATTTTATTTGCAAAGTTGCGTCCCAGTTCTGTCTTATCTGTACTAAACATAACATCTTGACCGAGCGGAGAGATATAATTTATAGTAAAGCGCAGAGCGTCTGCTCCGTATTCGCCAATAACAGCAAGGGGATCGGGTGAGTTGCCGAGCGACTTACTCATTTTTCTGCCCTGAACATCGCGGATTATACTTGTGAAGTAAACATCTTTAAACGGAATATCATTCATAAATTGCATTCCCGCCATAATCATTCGCGCAACCCAGAAGAAAATTATATCGGGACCTGTAACCAGAAGGTCTGTGGGATAATAATATTCTTTATCTTCTTTTGTAGTGAATACATCTTGTGCCCACAACCAGCTTGATGCCCAAGTATCCAGTACATCTTCGTCTTGTTCCCAATTCTCAATATCTCTTGGAGGATCAACTTCGCAATATATTTCATTAGTCTCTTTGTGGTACCAAACGGGAATTCTATGTCCCCACCAAAGCTGACGTGATATGCACCAGTCTCTAATATTTCCCATCCAGTGTTCGTAAGTTTTAATCCAATGGTTTGGATGAAATTGTACCTTCTTCTCTTCCACTACTTTTAATGCGGGTTTTGCAAGTTCGTCCATTTTCATAAACCACTGTTCGGAAAGATATGGTTCAATAGGTACGCCGCCTCGGTCGGAATAACCAATATTTGTTGTATAATCTTCAATCTTTTTAAGCAGACCTAATTCCTCAAATTTCTCAACTACTTTTTTACGTACTTCGTATCTATCTAAACCTCTAAATTCTTCCGGGACATTCTTGTTTGTTGTTGCGTCATCGTTGAAAATATTTATGACTTCCAAATTGTGTCTGGTCCCCATTTCATAATCGTTTACATCGTGAGCGGGAGTAATTTTAACGGCGCCGGTTCCGAATTCCAAATCAATGTAATCATCTGCAAAGATTGGGACTTCTCTATTTACAATTGGAAGGATTACTTTTTTACCTATCAAATTTATATATCTTTCATCTTTTGGATTAACCGCAACGCCCGTATCACCGAGCATCGTTTCCGGTCGTGTTGTGGCAACAACCAAGTATTCATTGCTGTCTTTAATGGGATATCTGAAATACCAAAGTTTACCTTGAACAGTTTTGAAATTTACTTCTTCATCGGAAATGGCAGATTTGGAAGCCGGGTCCCAATTAACCATTCTATAGCCGCGATATATCAATCCTTTTTTATAGAGTTTAACAAATGCTTCAATAACTTTTTTGTAATAATGTTCGTCCATTGTAAATCGTTCGCGTTTCCAATCACAGCTTACACCTAATTTTCTTAATTGCTTTGTAATTATATTTCCGTATTTCTCTTTCCAATTCCAGCAGTGTTTTAAAAATTCATCCCTTCCGATTTCGTATTTATTTATTCCCTGTTCTTTTAAGAAATTTACAACTTTCGTTTCGGTAGCAATTGAAGCGTGATCTGTCCCCGGGACCCAAAGAGCATTAAAGCCTTTCATACGCTTGTAGCGAATGTATAAATCTTGTATAGAGTTGTTGAGAATATGTCCCATTGTAAGCATACCGGTAATATTAGGCGGTGGAATTACAATAGTGTAAGGAGTTTTAGAGTTATCAACTTCGGAATGATATAGATCATGATCTTCCCAATATTTGTACCATTTATCTTCTACTTCACCGGGATTGTACGCTTTAGGAATTTCGCTCAATTGCTTTACTTTCATTTTAAACTCAACTTTATTTTAATGAATTTGCAAATATAAAAAAATCAGTACTTGTATGTTGAATTAGGAATTGAAATGGGAAAATAAGTATGAATACATAATAGTTTGTTTAAAATATCAACTTAAATTACTATTGGAATAATTTGAAGATATGTTAATTTATATTAAATTATCTATATGAATAAAGTTTAATAAACAGATAATATAAATTCTTTTTTAGCTCATAAATGTTGTAAAATGAAAAGAATAATATTTGCATTACTTTTTATTCCGCTCTTAGTATCGGCGCAAGGTTTTAACCTTGGCTTTGATTTTGAGCCCGGTTATATTAGAATTATCCATGGTAATAAGTCTCAGCCTTTGGGCGGCGAAACAGAACCCCCTATTGCTTTAACTATAATTCCCGGTTATAATTTTAATAAAAGACTGGCATTACGCGGACATATTGGCTATACATTTTTATCTTTTAAGTTTAGCGGATTTGAAATTGGTCTGGATGGAAGATATAGCCTCAATAAAAAGGCTTATGTTATCGCCGGTTTTCGGCATCATTTAAACGAGCCTAATAGTGCAGGTAATAATTTATCGGTTATGTCAATGTCGTTATTTATGTTAACAACAGGAATCGGTTATAAAACTTCAAAACACTTTGCATTGGAATTGGAATATTATTGTCCAATGAAGAATAAAAAGTTTGTATACTTGTGTAATACTTGTGAATATAATCCTCCGGGGATATTTAAATATATGATAAGACTAAACTTTGTATTTAGATGGGGAAGAGAAAAATGGGAATGAATAAAGTGAGCTAAAAATTTAAGGAATTCTTGAAATTTATGTAAGTTATAATACTGATTAAAATTCTTTAGTATTAATAATACAATAAAATCAGATAAATTTAACATGCTATTAATTTATAGTTTCAACATGAAAAGAATTTACATTTTAGTACTATTTTTTATTTATTGCAATTCTTTTGCATCGGGATTTAAGCTATCTCTAAAATACGATCGTGGTTTTAATAATAAAGGATACGAATTTTATCATTATGTAAATATTGAAGGATTATTTTCAATTCACAATAACATGTTTGAAGTCGGTTTTCTATTGGGCGATATTAACACAACTTTCACTGATTTCAAATGGAGTGATGGTAAAGAAGTGGAAAAAACAATTTTAGGTATTTCAAGCTATTACTTCCCACTCTATAAATTAAAAACAGAGATAAAACCGTTTATAGGAATAAAAGCCGGATATTTATCTAGAAGATTATTTCCCGGAGTCGGCGGACGGTTTGTTAGTACTCCGGGTTATTATTTTCCGTTCACTAAAAATGATAAAGCTTTAATATTATCGATAGGCTCAAAATATTCAATAGAGAATTTTAATATCATTTTAGAATTAGAATACCAATATCGGACATTTATATTGCAGTACGACGAATATTATTTCGATAAAAAAACTTCGTTTCTTACTTCGGTTAGGCATACCATGGAAAAAACAGTTAATTCTTTTCTTTGGAGCATTGGTTTGCAATATGAATTATAAGGTTAAAGGAGTTATTGCTAAATTATAATATTTAAATCTAAGTCTTTGTCTATAATCATCGACAAGTAATTTTACTATATTTAAATTTTCTGGCTTCTAGCTTTTCAAGTGTTTTTTGTAATTAAGTTTTAACTATTTCTAATATTTAATTTTTTATTTATTCCAAGGTGTTGGTAAAGAATTCCGCCGATAATAAAAACCAAACCTAAAATGGAAGAAGGAAGAATATTTTCTTTCAAGATTATTGCAATAAAAATTAAAGATATAAACGGCGAAAGATAAGCCAGAGTTGAAGTCTTTGCTCTATCGGAACTTAACTGCAGTCCTTTCATCCAAAGGAAAAATGTTATACCCATTTCAAAAAATCCTACGTAAATTGCGCCGAAAATAAATTTTATATTGCTAACCGAGAACGAATCGAAAAGCAAAATATAGACTGAGCTTAAAATGCACCCAAACAGGAAAGCGGCAAAAAGCTTAACCGAGCTGTCCCTTTTGTCTTTTAAGTTTAATATCCAAAAGGTTGCCCAAATAATTGAACTGCCAGTTGCTAAAATTACTCCTAAT
>BDSW01000252.1 GCA_002898175.1 bacterium BMS3Abin04 | reverse complement strand
TTCAGAATTTTATAAGAAAGCTAAAAGCGCGGGCATTAAACCTATAATAGGTATGGAAGCCTACGTAGTGATGCATGGCAGTAGGTTTTCCAGGGGCGAAAATGTTGCAAGAGGTAACGGAAGGAAAAAATCAAAACATTATAACCATCTTGTCTTACTTGCGAAAAATAAAGCCGGTTATAATAATTTAGTTAAACTTTCTACAATCGGATTTACTGAAGGGTTTTATTATAAACCCCGAGTTGACTTGGAAGTTCTTAGAAAAAGAAGTGAAGGATTAGTTTGCACAAGTGCTTGTTTAGCCGGACCGGTTTCCGCTGCGTTACTCGCGGGCGATTATGAAAAAGCTCGCAACGAAGCAATAACTCTTAAAGAAATTTTTGGTGACGATTTTTATTTAGAACTACAGGATCATGGACTGGAAAAGGATTTGCCGATTTTAAAGGGGATGCCTAAACTTTCTAAAGAACTCGGTATTAAACTTATCGCTACGAATGATATTCATTATATCGAAAAAGAACATGCTTTGGCTCATAATATATTGTTGTTGCTTTCGGATAAAAGTGGTAAGGATTATAGAGATCTAAGATATGGAACTGATCAGATTTATTTTAAATCTGAAGAAGAAATGAAAAAGCTTTTCGGCAAATACAGCGGCGCTATTGAAAACACTTTGGAAATAGCGGAAAAAATTGATTTGAATTTGGATTTTGAAAAATTTCATTACCCGCTCTTTCCAATTCCTAAAGATTCGAAAGCTGAAAATTTAGATGAGTATTTTGAGATCTTAGCCAGGGAAGGACTTGAAAAACGGGTGGAGCGAATTTCTGCTGAAGTTGAAGAAAGATTTGAATATGAAACCGGTGTTATTAAATCGATGGGATATTCCGGTTATTTTTTAATTGTACAAGACTTTATAAATGCCGCTAAAAAACAAGGTATACCTGTTGGCCCCGGAAGGGGAAGCGCTGCCGGCAGTTTAGTAGCTTATGCTTTAGGCATTACGAATGTTAATCCTCTTGATTATGATTTATTGTTCGAACGATTCCTAAATCCGGCAAGAGGCTCTATGCCGGATATTGATGTGGATTTTGCAGACGATCAAAGAGGGGAAGCAATTGAATATGTTAAACATAAATACGGTGAAGAATCCGTTTCACAGATTGTCACATTTAACAGATTATCTTCCAAAGCTGTATTAAGAGATGTTGCCAGAGTTCTACAAATCCCTATACCGGTTGTAAATAGTATCACAAAATGGATCCCTTCTAAATTCGGAAGGGTTTACACGCTGGACCAAGCTTTAAAAGAAGTTCCGGAACTGAAATGGGTAAATAAATCCGATGACCCTAAAATCCAAGATTTGATTAAGTATTCTAAAATTCTGGAAGGAATGAACCGTAATGCTTCAAAGCATGCTGCGGGAGTGGTAATTACTCCCGGACCGGTAAGCGATTATGTACCGCTTTCTAAAGCCGGAAGCAACGGAGATATTGTTACCCAGTTTAATATGAAACAGCTTGACTCTTCCGGGCTTCTTAAAATGGACTTTCTCGGGTTGAGGACGTTATCAATTATTCGCGATACATTAAAATTAGTAAAAGAAAATAGAGATATTGACCTTAACATTGAAAACATTCCTTTAGACGATAAAAAAACTTTTAAATTATTTTCTAAAGGGCAAACAACTGCAGTATTTCAATTTGAATCTGCACCGATGCGTGAGTATTTAAAAAAGTTAAAACCGACAAGCGTTAAAGACTTATCGGCTATGAATGCACTTTACCGACCCGGACCAATGGACTACATAGATGAATTTCTTGCCAGGAAACATGGTAAGAAAACATTTGAATACTTACATCCAATCCTTGAGCCGATTCTTAAGGAAACTTATGGAATAATTGTGTATCAGGAACAAGTAATTCAAATTGCAAATAAAGTTGCCGGAATGACTCTAGCCGAAGCAGATATTTTACGTCGTGCTATGGGTAAAAAAGATAAAAATGTAATGCGCGAACAGCGCATAAAATTTATTGACAGCGCTGTAAAAAATAAAATACCTAAAAAAGTTGCTAAAAGTATTTTTGATAATATTGAACAATTTGCAAATTATGGTTTTAATAAAAGTCATGCAGTTGCGTATAGTCTTGTAGCTTACCAAACGGCATACTTAAAAGCTCATTTTTTACCCGAGTTTCTCGCTGCAAACCTTACTAATGAATTTGGGAATCCGGATAAAGTTACAACTCTGCTTGAAGATTGTAGAAAACTTAAAGTAAAAGTTTTAACTCCGGATGTTAATAATCCCTCTGTTACATTTACGGTAAATGAGAGTAAAATAGTTTTCGGAATGTCTGCAATTAAAAATGTAGGAGTTAATGCTGTAAAAGAAATTGAACGAGCACGTTCTGAATTGGGTAGGGATTTTAAAAGTATATTTGATTTGTGCAGTAATATGGATACCCGTGTTGTTAACAAACGGGCTTTAGAAGGTCTTGTATTAGCAGGAGCAATGGATTCGCTCACAGGTACACGAGCACAAAATTTTGCTGTAATAGAAAATGCTATTTCATTCGGAAATAAGGTAAGAGATGTGATAGTTTCGCATTCTACAAGTTTATTCGGAGGTGTAGAAAATTCTCTTGACGTTTCAGAACCTCCTCTACCTGAAGTTCCTGCTTGGAGTTCGAAAGAAAAATTAGCTAAGGAAAGAATTGCTCTTGGGGTTTATTTGTCAGATCACCCCCTAAGAAAATTTAGGAGTGAATATGATTCGTTGGCATCAGTACACCTCGGTGAACCCGAAACATTTAGGAATACCGAAAATGTTAGAGCATGCGGTGTTGTAACTGAACTTAGAACTCGTATTGATAAATCCGGTAGAAAAATGGCATTCTTCAAACTTGATGACTTTTCCGGCTCATGTGAATGTTTGATGTTTTCAAAAGCTTTTCAAGAATATGAAGAATTTATTAGTACGGAATCTACATTACTTGTAAAAGGACGACTCGAAAGCAGCGGTGATGCCGTCAAGCTTAATGCTGATGAGGTTATTCCTTTGGAAGAGGCTCGAATAAAACTGACAAAGAAATTGTTAATATATCTGAATAGTAGTTCTCATGATATTCCAACTATCGATAGCTTAATGAACTTATTTGAATTAAACGAAGGTAATATACCCGTATTTTTATCTGTTAATTCAGAAGGAAAGAAAAGAGATTTCAGTACAGATATTAAGGTGAATCTTACGACGAATTTAATTAAATCTATACAAAAAGTATTGGGTAATAACTCAATTAGATATATCACAATGTAAGTTCATAATCTTAATCTGGATGTATAATTTTGGATACCGGGTTATCTTTCTTTTTCTCAAATCAATAATCTTATTTCTGAACTTAACCTTGCTCAAGAACATGATTATTGCTAAGACTATTTTTAAATGGTTAATTTTTTTATTGTACATTGACTGTACCTTATATTTGTATTTTTTTAGGAATTAAAATTTTATTGTAAAAGAAATTATTACTAAACGTGATATGGATTAACTTAAATAGTTTAGTTTTATAAAATTGATTTTTTGATAGATAAGGATTATGAAAAAAATTTCGATCTTAATTATATTTGATAATACCTATCATATTTTTTAACTTATAACCCAATTTCTTAAAAAAGAGGAAAAGTTATGATTAAAAAGTGGGCTCTGATACTTGGCGCCTCAAGTGGCTTTGGTGGAGCATCAGCTTTGGCATTAGCTAAAGAAGGTTACAATATTTTTGGCATCCATTTAGATAGGCAGAGTACAATGCCTAAAGTAAATGCGATTGTTAATAAAATTCAAAAATATGGACAAATGGCTGTGTATTTTAACATAAATGCTGCTGACCCAATTAAACGAGATGATGTTTTAGATGAAATCAAAGAAAGATTTGCTACAAAAGAGCATCCGCATGTTCACGTTTTGATTCATTCCTTAGCTTTTGGAACACTTAAAGCAATAGTTTCTAAATCACCTAATGAATGTATTACAAGGGCTCAAATGCAAATGACTTTAGATGTTATGGCACATTCACTTGTTTATTGGACTCAAGGTTTAATGCAAAGAGATTTACTGGCTAGAAATGGAAGAATATTTGCAATGACTAGTGCAGGTTCTCATCAAGTTATTCCTTATTATGGAGCAGTCTCTGCCGCAAAAGCTGCGCTTGAAGCACATATCAGGCAGCTGTCGGTTGAGTTAGGCTCAATGAAAATAACTGCAAATGCAATTATGGCAGGTGTTACCGATACACCTGCACTGCGTAAAATTCCGGGAAATGAACAAATGGTAAAAGCTGCACAACTAAAAAACCCACGGGGGAAGCTAACTACTCCGGAAGAAGTTGCACAAGCTATTCTTTTGTTGTGCGATGAAAAAGCCGGATGGATTTCTGGTAATGTAATTGGTGTGGATGGTGGGGAGTACAATGTTAATTATATCGGGGATCTGGTTTCCATACCAATAAAGTAAATTATTATTGATGTATCGAATTAAGTTATTGCTGAACGTTTTATTCTAAAGATATTAAGGTACAATAATGTTTGAATTTAAATTTACTGATGAACAAAATATGCTTCGTGAAATGGTTAGGGATTTTACGAATAATGAAATTAAACCTATAGCAGCAAAAATTGATAAGGAAGAGCAAGTACCGGAAAGCTTATTGAAACAATTAGGTGAACTTGGTGTTTTAGGTGTTTCGTTTCCGGAAGAATACGGGGGAGGAGGATTTGGCGAAATTGGCTACTGTATTTCGCAAGAGGAAATTGCTCGCGGCTGTATGTCAACGTCTACGGTAATTGGTGCACATCAATCAATTGGAGCTAATTCAATTTATATCGGCGGTAGCGAAGAGCAGAAGAAGAAATATTTGGTACCGCTCGCTGCCGGCGAAAAAATAGGAGCATTCTGTTTGACCGAAGCTCAAGCAGGTTCCGATTCGTTTCACTTACATACCAAGGCTGAACTTAATGGAGACGAATGGGTGATAAACGGCGAAAAACTTTGGATAACAAATGGCGGTATTGCCAATATTGTT
The DNA here is from genome assembly GCA_002898175.1 of bacterium BMS3Abin04. Classification (GTDB taxonomy): domain Bacteria; phylum Bacteroidota; class Ignavibacteria; order Ignavibacteriales; family Melioribacteraceae; genus BMS3ABIN04. Next base: position 7,045 of record BDSW01000252.1, on the reverse strand, counting down.
ACTGTTTTTGCTAGGACATCAAAAGGAATAAGCGCTTTTATTGTTGAAACTGATACTGAAGGTTATAAACCGGGTCCACCTGAAAAAAAAATGGGTATAAAAGGTAGTAGGACTCATGCCATTACTTTTGATAACGTTAGAATTCCGAAAGATAATTTGATTGGAAGAGATGGTAGAGGATTTTTAATTGCTATGAAAACTCTTGATGCCGGACGTTTGGGTTTAGGTGCTGCATGTATTGGCGCCGCCAAGGAATTATTAGAAATGTCTACTCAATATGCAAAAGAAAGGGTGCAGTTTGGCCAGCCTATTAGTCGTTTTGAAGCAATTCAATTTATGCTTGCCGATATGGCTACAATGATCTATAATATGGAATCTATTGTGTATAGAACTGCAATTGAATATGACAAAGGCACAAATATTTCCCGTCAATCTGCAATGGTAAAATTATATTGTTCGGATTCTCTGGATAAAATTGCTGATCATGCCGTTCAAATTCATGGTGGAATGGGTTATTCTAAAGAACTTCCTATTGAAAGGTTTTATAGAGATGCAAGAATAAATAGAATTTTTGAAGGGACTAATGAAATTCAGAAAGTTATTATTGCCAGGGATGTTCTTAAGAAAAACGGCAAGTTTTAAGAAATTGTTTTTGAATTTAAGTAAGGAGAATTTAATAAAATGAGTTTAGTAACAATAACTGATGATAATTTTGAAAAAGAAGTGTTAAAATCAGATATTCCGGTAATCATAGACTTTTGGGCTGAATGGTGCAGCCCATGCAGATTAATAGCTCCGATTATGGATGAACTAGCTGAAGAATTTAATGGCAAAATTAAGGTTGGTAAACTTGATGTTGATTCAAACCAACAAACAGCTATTAAATATGGTGTGAGAAGTATACCGACAGTTCTTATGCTAAAAGACGGCGAAGTGAAAGAAGTTGTTATTGGCGCTGTTCCTAAGGCAATGTTCGTCGATAAAATAAATTCGCTTCTATAACATTTTTATATTTGATTTTGTTCATTGGCTCACTTGTATTTTTTTGGAAAGTGAGCCATTTTATTTCTGAATTTTTTTGAGGTAGTAAAGATTAGACAATCCATATTATTATATTTTTTATTTATATCGTTTTTCCTTACAAATAATATATTTTCTCAAATTGTGAGTTGGAAAAACTACAGCACAAAAAATTCATGTCTCCCTTCCAACTCCATTCAATCAATTGCAATTGGTAAGAATAATACTCTATGGCTTGGAACAAGAGATGCCGGTTTAGTTGAGTTTATTAACTATAAAAGGTGTATAGTTTTTAATAAATCTAATTCGCAATTACCTAATAATAACGTTTACGTAGTAAAAATAGATTCGTTAAATAATGTCTGGGCTGGAACATTCGGTGGAGGAATAGCAAAATTCAACGGAAGAACTTGGAAGATTTTTAATACAGGCAATTCTGGAATTTCACACAACTGGATATACTCAATTGCATTCGATAAACAAAATAATGTTTGGATTGGTACATGGGGTGGAGGTGTTTCTGTGTTTAACGGTTCCAGCTGGAATGTATATTCTCCCGCAAACACAATCATACCAAGGTACAAAGTACCTTCATTATTAATTGATGGAAAAAATAACAAGTGGATTGGTGATTTGAAAGGATTGCTCAAATTTGATGGAAAGAGCTGGATATGGTATAACCAAAATTACAATTTTCCTACAATTAGTATTTACTCTTTAGCAATGGATCAGAAAGGAATTCTTTGGATTGGTTTCAAACAAGGTGGTTTAGGAAAGTTTGATGGAGATAGTCTTGTCCTATTTAATAGTAAGAATTCTGGTATACCATCAGATTTAGTATACTCAGTTACTATAGATAAAAATAATGCGGTTTGGGTAGGAACTTTTGGGGATGGAGTTGGGAAATATTCGGATGGGAAATGGCAAAAATTTAATAGTTTAAATTCAGAATTAACTGATAATTTAATTTTTGACGTTCAAGTTGATGCTTTGAATAATAAAATCATTGGTTCAATGAAAGGAGGATTATACTTTTTAAAAGAAAGGTCACCAAAATAATTAAAATATTTTTTTTTAATTCTTTTTATGCTACTCAAATCTGGCATTGAAATTGTGAAAAAAAAATTAAATATTAATTTAGAGATCTCATATTTTTATATAAATACAAGAGATTTACTAAAAACACATAAGGTAAACACAAAAAATAAATATGTTTTTTTAAAAAAAACAACTTTTATAATTAATAATAATTTTACTATCTTATTAGACGATATTATGAAAGCTTTAGTTCCACTTAATTAAATAAAAAAAATGAACCAAAAAATTGGGAGGTTAGTATGGGAGGTTGATAGCAATTCTAATTACTTATTTTTACACAAATGTAATAACAAATGTAGGAGATAAACATGTATAGGAGATTATTTTTTACTTTATTCTTATTTGTGCTTCTACCAGTATTTCTTCTCGGTCAGGGAAGAGTAAAAGGAAAAGTAACTGACCTTAGTACTGGAGAAGTTTTAATCGGAGCAAACATTATTGTTGTTGGTACAAGCTATGGCGCTGCTACTGATGTAAATGGCGAATATGTCATTAGGAATTTAACGGCAGGTACCTACACATTAAAAGCTTCATATTTAGGTTATCAAGCAATTACAACACAGAACGTGAGAGTTAATTCAGATTTAACAACAGAAATTGATTTTCAATTACCTCCTGAGGATATTTCTGTTGGAACCGTAACTATTGTTGCTGAAAGACCATTAATTCAAAAAGACGCAACAAGCTCCATTCGAACTGTAACTAACGAAGATATTCAGAACTTACCTGTTAGAGGCGTAACAAATATTGCTACTCTACAGGCAGGTGTCGTTAATTATAACGGCGTTATTCACGTTAGAGGTAGTCGTGGTTCTGCTGTTGGTTATTATTTGGAAGGTGTGTCAATAACTAACCCTGAATCCGGCAATAGAGCTGTAACGATTGCAAATGATGCAGTTGAAGAGCTTCAAGTTGAAACCGGTGGATTTGGTGTCCAATATGGTGGGTCAACAGCAGGTCTTATTCGTACACAATTAAGATCCGGCGGAACTCAATTCCATACAAGTTTGGAATATATTTCAGATAATGTAGGTTTCCATAGTAAAAATGATTTTGCAAGACAAGACAAAACCCTTGGAGCATACTGGTATGGAAACAATGAAACAAGTTTCTCAATGAGCGGTCCTCTTTTTAGTAATAAAGTTAAATTCTTTTATAATTTGGATTATAATTTTGATAGATCACAAGCTAAAAAAGGATACCCGGGATTTGATTTTGGACCTACTTCTGATGGACAAAGTGGTAATTTAAGTGATACATTAGACTTATTTTACCCAGCCGGAGTAAGACAAAATCAAGCTAGGGAAACATATACAAATTCCGGAACTTTAACATTAGATTTTAATCCTGTAACAGTTAGATTAGCCGGTACATATACTACGGGAACGAGCCAAATTGGCGGCTCAAGTGTTTTTCAAATAGCTAGAAATAGAACCGGAGTGCAGGACTTTGATAATGGTACGATTAGTGCCAAAGTTACACATGTTTTAAGTCCCGAACTTTTTTATGAATTAAGCGGTGGTGTTTCGTTTAATAATTTTTCCAATACGGACCCTTACTTAAATAATAGTTATTGGGATTATGGTGATAGCGTTGCAAATGCAAAAGCCGGTATTACTTGGAAAAGGCTTCCAAGAGAACTTGAACAGTGGCAAAAAGGTGGTTTAACTGCAGCTGATACAAGATATGTAACTCCCAGTCCTTTAAGTATTTTTGGGTTCTCTTTTTCGGCACCGGGAAGTATTCCGGTGAATTATGCAAAAGGGAGACAATTTGGAATAGATGCAAGATTGGATTTGACTTATTTACCATCTAAACATCATACTATTAAATTGGGTGGTATCTTTAAACAGCATACTTTAAGAAGATGGGGTACAAGAACAACTCAAAGTACTTACGCCTCTCAATTATTTAATGCTCTTAAAAAGTATGCTAATCCAACAGCTGCTGACATTAAAAAAGAAAAAGAAACAATTTTAATTAAATCCGGTGTTAATAATTACGGATATGATATTTATGGAAATGAATTCGATGGTAGCGGATTTGACGCTCCACATAAACCTGTCGAATTAGGTTTTTATATTTCCGACAGAATCGAATTTTCGGATTTGATTTTAAATCTTGGTGTAAGGTATGACTATTTTGATATGGACAACTTAGTTTATAAAGATCCTACGAGACCTGAATTAGCTATTGGAAATGTCTATTCAGATGGTAATTTAAACATAGCAGGATATACCAAGGTGCCTACATTTAGTGGCGTTAGTCCTAGAATTAGTGTCTCTTTCCCTGTAACGGATATGACGGTTTTCCACGCCGGTTTCGGAAAGTATGTACAACAACCTGCGTTAAATCAAGCATATATGGGATACCATTCACGCGCATGGGAAAACGGTGTTAGCTTCTTCTTCCCAAATCCTACAGGAGCAAATTTAAGACCGATAAGAAAAACTCACTACGAGTTTGGATTTAATCAACAGTTAACCGATTTTATGGCTTTTGATATTACCGGTTATTATGATGATATTAAGGGACAAGTAACATTTGATTTGCAGGACACCGACCCGCAGTCTCCATATAGTTCATACAACATCTTAAAAAATGGTGACTTTGCTACAACAAAGGGTGTTGAAATGCAATTTACCATGCGTAGATATGAAAGATTAGCGGCCAAGTTAACCATGTCTTTCTCTGATGCTCGCGGTACCGGTTCATTCCCTAACTCAAATGCAGGTATTGTTGGTGCTCCATTAGATGGGACAACTATTTTTAGACCTCAATACGTTTCTCCGCTTACTTACGACAGACCGTTTAAAGGTAATTTATTCCTAGATTATAGGTTCGGAATGGACGATGGTCCTTCAATATTACACGGCTTCGGTATTAATGTTCTGGCTAGTTTCAGTAGTGGACATCCGTTTACAAGAGGTATTGGCGGTGCACGTATAGAAAATGATTCAAGATTTAGACAACCTGTTGAACCATTGAATTCATCTTTAACCCCATCTACTTTTAATATTGATTTAAAAGTTGACAAGACTTTTAGTATTTGGGAAAGCTTATCAGCTAATATATACTTAAAAGTTCTTAATTTATTCGATACTAGAAATGTTGAAGATGTTTATATTAGGTCAGGTGCGGCAGATGATGATGGTTATATATCTAACCCTGATCTTGGCGGATTATTAGTTAATACTTACGGCACTAAATATGAAAGTCTTTATAAGACATTAAATATTGATTATAATGGTTTTTATTCAGATGCCAGGCAAGTATTATTTGGAATCAGGTTAGAATATTAAAGTATAGAAGTTTTAGTTTATAATAATTAATAGGAGTTTTGTTATGTATAATAAAACAATTAGAATATTTACCGTTTTCCTTATGCTGCTATTCTTGTTTGTTGAAGTAATGGCTGAAGGGACGGTAAATAAAAAACCTAATCGATTAAGCAAAACAAATGGAACCCCTTCCAAAACCCATTTTAATATTAATAATATTTCAACATGGATTTATGATAACGGGGATTCCGATATTCAACCAAATGGAAATTCAGGCTTTATTTTCCCGAAGGGGAGTAATAAAGCTGCAGTATTTGAATCGGGTTTTCTTTGGGGTGCTAAAATTAACGGCCAAGTTAGAGTTGGCGGTTCAACCTACAATCAAGGTTTGTTACCCGGACGTATTTTAGCAAATGGTCAAAGAGAAGATGATAATCTGCCCGGCGTAAGAATTTACAGGGTTAGAAAAGATTGGGAAACAGGAAATTTAAGTGCAGAAGTAAATGACGGAGAAGGTACGGAAGCAGAAATTAGAGAACAGTATAAAAAAGATTGGAACGAATGGCCTGCAGATTGGGGCGCACCTTTTGAAGATGTTGACGGAAACGGTCAATATGATCCTAATGTTGATATCCCGGGTGTTCCAGGTGCCGACCAAACAATCTGGTTTGTTGCTAATGATTTAGACCCTGCTACTACACAAAACTTATATGGATCAGATCCTATGGGTATTGAATACCAGGCTACATTTTGGGGCTATGCTTCTCAGACTGCCCTTGGTAATGTAATGTTCCGTAAGTATAAATTAATCAATAAAAGTTCAGATACATTTGAAGATATGTATGTATCCATGTGGTCCGATGAGGATCTTGGCGATGCAGGAGACGACTATGCAGGCTGTGATATTGATCTATCTTTAATGTTCGTTTATAACGGTGTTGCCGTTGACCCGGTCTATGGAGATACTCCCCCCGCAGTTGGATTTGACTTTTTCCAAGGTCCAATAATTCCTGGAGACCCTACAGATCAAGCTATTTTTAATAATAAAGTTAGAACCGGATTCAAAAATTTACCTATGACAGCTCACTATTTCTTTATCAATGGTGATCCGGTATTTAATGATCCGGATTTGGGCGATTATACTAATGGAACTCTTCAGTTCTATAACCTTTTCCAAGGTTTAATTAGTACTACAGGTCAACCGTTTACTGATCCTAATACCGGTCTAGCAACAAAATTTGCATTATCCGGCGATCCTATTACAGGTAAAGGTTGGGTAGATGGTCAACTACATCCTCCTGGTGATAGACGCCAAGGTATGGCTTCCGGTCCCTTTACGATGGCACCCGGTGATACTCAAGAGGTTGTTGTTGCTGAATTGGTAGCCGGCGATTTTGGTAATGTTGATAGGTTAGGCGCAGTTGGATTACTTAAATTTTATGATCAAGAAGCTCAGAATGCTTATGATAACTTTTTTAAGATTCCTTCGTCACCTGATGCTCCTGTAGTTGCTGCTTCTGAATTTGATGGTAAAGTGGTTCTTAAGTGGGATCAGGATAGTGACAGTGTTAATAAAATTGAATCTCATAAAGATGGTTCTTATAGTTTTCAAGGTTATGTAGTTTATCAATTCCCGTCAAAAGATG
>BDSW01000251.1 GCA_002898175.1 bacterium BMS3Abin04 | reverse complement strand
CGGTACTTTGGTTAGTTTATCAGCGAAATATTGTTCGTATTTAACTTTCCCTAATTTTTGATACCGCATCCGCAACACATCATGAAGCTCCATTAAATTCCATATTGCCTCTTTTAACTTTTCTTCATCTAATGTTTCATTTACGTCTAATAATATCGATTGATTCCAATGATTAGGATTTTCTAACTCCATCTCAAAAAACCATTTTTGTATTGGGGTTAATGGCACTTTACCTTCAATTATTCCTTGTTCGGCTACTACTTTCTGTGTCTTTTTTACTATATTTGCTAACCCCTTTATTGTTGGAGCCTCAAATAAATTCTTCGGACTTAAGCGCACACCTCTTTCATTTGCTTTTGCTATTATTTGTATTCCAAGAATTGAATCCCCTCCTAATTCAAAGAAGTTATCCAGTACTCCAATTTCTTCCAATTTTAATACTTCCTTCCAAATATCAGCTAGAATTTTCTCTGTGTCAGTTGCTGCAAGTATAAACTCCGAGTCTATTTTATCTCTATTAATCGCCGGTTCGGGTAAAGCCCCCCTATTTATTTTACCACTGGGGGTAAGCGGTAATTCATCAATGAACATAAATACAGAAGGTATCATATAATTCGGCAAAACTTCTTTAAGATAATCGTGTAAATCTCTAATTGAAGGTTCCTTATCGGAAACAACTATATAAGCGACCAATCTTTTTCTTCTTTGTTCATCGTTAAATGCTATTACTATTGCCTTATTGATATTTTTATGTGCATTAAGAAGAGTTTCAATTTCACCTAATTCAACTCTAAATCCCCTAATTTTAACTTGGTTATCAATTCGTCCTATGTAATCAATTACACCATCCTCATAACATTTTACAATATCACCGGTTTTATACATTCTCATTCCAATCCTTTTACTATAAGGGTCAGGGATGAATCGTTCAGCTGTTAAATCAAATCTATTTAAATATCCTCTTGCCAAACTTAACCCGCCTATATACAACTCACCTTCAACACCTATAGGAACAGGTTCGAATTTTTCATCCAAAACATAAAGTTGCGTATTCCAAATCGGCTTTCCCATCGGGACCGATTTTAGGTCTACTGATGTAGAACATTCCCAGTAACTAACGTGAACTGTTGCTTCCGTTGGTCCGTACAAGTTATGCATTGGTACTTCAAGTATTTCGTAATAACGGCTTTGTAAATCGTAGCTTATATCTTCTCCGCTTACAATTATTCTTTTGAGAGTCTTGCAGTATTCTTTTATACCGGCTTCTTCAATAAACACTTGTAACAAAGCAGGGACAAAGTGGATGGAGGTTATTTTCTCTTTTTTTACTAACTCTTTTATGTATACACTATCCTTATGACCTTCGGGTTTCGCTATTACAAGTGTTGCCCCACACATAAATGGAATAAATAACTCCCAAACCGAAACATCAAAAGTATAAGGAGTTTTCTGCATAATAATATCACTTTCATCAAAACCGTATTCATCTTTCATCCAGAGGAGATTATTTATCACACTTAAATGCTGAACTAAAGTACCTTTGGGTTTACCTGTAGAACCCGATGTATATAAACAATATATAATATTATTCAGTTCTATTTCCTTTTCCAAATAATCACCGGACTCAAGCATAAGCTCGTTTTCAATTTTATCTAATTCAATTATTTTACAATCATTGGATGAAATTTTTGTTTTATTAATTTTATCTGTTAAAATTATTTTTGCTCCGGAATCTTTCAATATGTAATTTATCCTATCTTCAGGATTTGAAGGATCAATTGGTAAATATGCTCCTCCAGCTTTGATAATGCCATGCAAAGCATAGAGCATCTCAAAAGATCTGTCAAGACAAACAGCTACCAGTTCTTCTTGTTGAACCCCTTTCTTTTCTAAATATCTTGCAAGTCTATTTGTCCGGCTATTAAATTCTGCATAACTGACCGAGTTACCTTCAAACACGATAGCTGTTTTCTTTGCATATTTCATAGACTGTTCTGCAATTACATCCAAAATATTTGTTGTAATATCGGTATATTTTTCCGCAGAATATAAATTGTTAATTAAATTGAATTTTTCTTCATCGGTAATGATAGATAATTGTGAAATGTGTTTAACAGGATTTTTTGTAATTATCTTCAGCAAGTTTTGATAGTGGCTTATCATTCTACGGATAGTATTTTCTCTAAATAGATCCGAGTTAAATTCGATTACCCCCTTAATCCTTTCATCCTTCCTGGTTAAAGCCATCGTAACATCAAACTTCGCTGTTCCAAGATCGAGCGTCATTGGCTGTAACGATATATTTTCAAGTTCTATTTTAGTTAGCGGAGAATTATTAAATACAAAAAGGACCTGGAATAATGGTGAGTGACTCAATGTTCTTTCAATATTTAGTTCATCTACAAGTTTTTCAAAGGGAATATCTTGATGATTCAGCGCTTCAATAAAAGACTGCTTAACACTTTGCACTAAATGTTTAAATACCGGGTCACCGGATAAATCATTTCTTAATACAAGCGTGTTTACAAAGAACCCGATTAATGGTTCAATCTCTTTTCTATTCCTTCCTGCTACCGGAGTTCCTAAAACAATATCATTGGAATACGTATATTTTTTAAGCAGTATATTGAATGTTGTTAATAGAATTATGTAAATGGTTGCATTTTCTTTTAAACCTAATTGCATAAGTTCTTTAACCATCTTTGTATCGATTTCAAATTCTATTCTTTTGCCGTTTTGGCTCTGAAATGCCGGGCGGGGATAATCTGTCGGTAATTCTAATAATGGGGGTAATTGATGAAGTTTATTCTTCCAATAATTAATTTGATAATTAAATATTTCGCCTTTTAACCATATTCTCTGCCATGCAGCAAAATCGACATATTGTATTGGCAGCTCTTTAAGTCTGGGTTGCTTACCAAAATAATACGCTCTATAAAACTCAAATAGCTCTTTTACAAAAATATCCAATGACCAGCCGTCCGATATGATATGATGAGTAGTAATAATTAAGATATGATCTTCTTTATTAAGTTTTAGTAATCTACTGCGTATTAATGGACCTTTGGAAAGATCAAAAGGTATCTTTGCTTCAATTTTTATTAATTCAGTGGTTTTATCGTTTAATTTTCCATCATCTAAACCGGTAACTTCATCAACATCAATATGAATTCTCAATTCCGGGAGAATGAACTGTTTAGCTTTCCCTTCTTCCGAAAGGAATATAGTTCTTAAAGATTCATGTCTTTTAATAATGGCATTTATACTTTTTTCTAAAACTTCCACTCTAATCGATCCGTGAATCCGGACAACTCCTGGAATATTATAAGTTGCATTCCCAGGTTCTAATTGTTCTAAGAACCAAAGACGTTGTTGTGCAAACGAAAGAGGTAATTCATCTTCTCTCGATATTTTCTCGATAGAAGCATATGCTGTATTTATTTTTTGAGCACTTACAGTAACCGTATCCTCTATTTTATAATTCAATTCAGCAGCAATGTTTAATGCATGCTTGCTTAGGAAATCATTTTTATGATAGTTTTTCCATCTATTTATAACACTTATATCAATTTTGCTGTGTAAATAAAATTTAAAGTCTCCTACCATCTGCGAATTTTTCTTCACAGCATCAGTCATTTTATTTCCTTTATAAACATCAAGCATTCTATAGGAAAATTCTATTCCCATAAAGTTACAGAGCGATCGTAGTTGTTCTTCAGGATTATAAACTAGGTCTTCAAATTTAATTTGGATAATTCTATCATCAGGTATTTCATTTGAAAATTTGATTATATTTTGATTACTTACAAGCCAAATTAATTCGGCTAATTCTCTTCTTGTAAAGTTGTGATTATATTTAAAAAATTGTTCATCAAGTTTAGCTTCAATAAAAGAATATATCATTGCATACGGATGTCTTACCAAATGAATATATATCGGTTTATCAAAGTTTTCCTCCGCTCTTTCAAGTAAATCATAATCCATAGCGTAAGAGGGAGTTTTATCAACCAGCAACTTATTCCCTAACCATTCTTGCATTAAACCATAAAATTCAATTGTCGAAACATTTTTTTTCTCTAGCTCGTTAATAAATTCTTCTGCTTTTGTCGCATTATATTTTTTAAGCTCCATAACAGCTCTTATAATTGACTCAAGCCAAATATCAAAACCTTTATCTCGGAAAAAATCGTTTCTTTGTTTGAGTGAATCAAAAGAAAGTAAATCAAGTTCCGGAGGTGAAAATAACTTTTCATTGCCGGCCAACATAACTCTAAGTAAAGTTGAACCTGAACGTGGAGGTGAAAGAATAAATACTGCTTTAGGATTTTTCTTATAACTTTGTTCAAATTTAGAATGATTAACTTTAATAATATTTTTAAATTTTTCGATACTATCAGAACTAATTTTAATGATTTCTTCACTTTCTTCAGAAAGTAAAGTTTTACTTCTAGAATAAAATTCCGAATCAAGATTAAAATTTTCTTTAACCACATTCGGATAATATTCCAACATATACGTGGCAAACTCAGCAACCTTCGGAGCCTTAAAAATAACACCAACATGTGTTTCGCGATTAAAGTCTTTTTGTATTCTATTTATTAAAATAGCCGCTTTAAGAGAATTCCCTCCTAATTCAAAAAAATCATCATATACACTTATATTATTGATTTGTAAAACTTCTTTCCACAAATTGATCAAATATTTTTCCAAATCATTACGAGGAGATATAAATTGTTTCTTCTCTTCAAGTTTTTGTTCAGAAGGTAATTTTGATTTATCAATTTTACCATTAGCTGTTAAATAAAATTTATCAACTTCTACAAATTTAGCAGGGATCATATGTTCAGGTAATTTTTCACTTAAATATTGTTTTATATGATCAATCCCTATTTTGTTTGATGAATTGAACTTTAGATATGCTATTAGATGAGCATCTGCTATATCGTTTTTAGAAAATATCACAGTGCAGTTATCAACTATCTCATGTTCTCTTAATACTGATTCGATTTCTCCAAGTTCAATCCTAAATCCACGTAATTTAACCTGGTTATCGATTCTACCGACAAACTCAATTTCCCCCTTACTATTGAATTTAGCTAAATCCCCGGTTCTATAAAGTCTGTCACCGGATATTGTAGAATATTGATTGGGAATAAATTTCTCTGCTGTTTGGTAGGGTGAATTATGGTAACCTCTCGCCAAACCAAGACCACCTATGCATAATTCTCCAATTACTCCAACCGGTTGAATATTAAAACTTTCGTTTAAAATATAAACTTGAGTATTTTTAATAGGATAACCGATTGGTATACTATATCTAAATTCATTACCCCTTAGCATTTTAAGACAAGCAGTAAAGGTAGTGTTTTCGGTCGGGCCATACCCATTTACTAAAATTTGATCATCATTAAATCTGCTTAAAACTTTATTTACATGCGGGACTGAAAGAACTTCCCCCCCGGTTAATATTTGTTTCACTTGAATAAGATCGTCTAAATTTTCTTCTACCATTGCATTAAATAATCCGGCAGTTAACCATATAAATGAAATCTTTTTTTCTCGTATAACTTTTGAGATATCACTTAATGAAGTTTGACCGGATTGATGCAGTACTAATTTAGAACCATTTGACAAACTCCCCCAAATTTCTAATGTGGAGGCATCAAAAGAAAATGAAGATAAAGCAAGAATATTTTGGTTATTCATATTTCCAAAATTATCCTGTTTAACTAACCGGATAACTCCCGAATGTAATACTGTAACACCTTTGGGAACACCTGTTGAACCGGAAGTATACATTATATAAATAACATTGTCGGGAGTAATATCAACTTTTAAATTTCCTGTAGGGTATTGCTTAAGCTCATTTTCTATAGTATTAATATCCAACTCAGATATTTCTTCGTCGCTAAAATCAAGATGTGTATTCCTTGCTTTAATCAACAAACTTATTCTGGAATCCTTTAACATATACGAAATTCTTTCGGGCGGATAAGAAGTATCTATCGGGACATAAACAGCTCCGCATTTTACGGTGGCAATTACTGAAATTATCTGCTCAAAAGATCGTTCGAGAGCAATCCCTACAGTTGATTCCGGCTTAATACCTTTTGCTTTTAAGTAGCATGCTAATTGATTTGCTTTCCCGTTTAAATCCTTGTACGTAAGAGATTTATCTCCAAACTCAATGGCAATTTTATCGGGGTTTTTCTTAACTTGTTTTTCAAAATAATTATGAATTCCAAGGTTAAGAGGTAACTTTTTGTATGTCCCATTAAAATCCTTTACAATTCTTTCAAAAACACTATTGGTAATTATTTTTTGATATTTAAGCTTAATTGAAGGCGCTGATACAATATTTTCCAGCAAAGTTAAAAATGATGTGCTTAAATTAGCAATACTTTCAGAGTTAAATAAATCAGAATTATATTCTAGTGAGCATGCAAATTCATCTTTTGAATCTTCAATGAGTAATAGCAA
>BDSW01000250.1 GCA_002898175.1 bacterium BMS3Abin04 | reverse complement strand
TTGGAAAAGGAGCACATGATTTTGCTTTATCGGAAGGTTTCAAATAAGAAAATCTATTGACAGAAGAGATGGAGCGTGAGTGGGAAAAATGGGAAGATAAACACAAAGGAATGTTTGACCCGGTACTTCGCAATCATGATACTATAGGACTTTTAGCAATGGATAAAGAAGGCAACATCGCGGGTGGAGTTTCAACAAGCGGCTGGGCAAATAAAATGCCGGGACGTGTTGGAGATTCTCCAATCATCGGAGCTGCACTTTACGTAGATAATGAGGTTGGAGCCGCATGTGCAACAGGTTTGGGCGAAAATGTAATTAAGACAGCAGGAAGTTTTTTAGTCGTTGAAAAAATGCGGGAAGGTTATTCCCCTCTCGAAGCTTGTAAAATTGCGGTTAATCGTCTGAAGAAAATTCATTCAAAAGAGAAGAATCATCAAGTAGCTTATATAGCGCTTAATAAAAACGGAGAACATGCCGGTTATTCGTATAAAAACGGATTTGAGTATGCGGTAGTTACAAATAATTCCTCGCAACTGATACAAGCGGCTTTTTTAAATAAGTAAATATAAAATTTTAAGAAAGTTTCAATTATTGCTAAATTTAACAGCCGATATAACGTGAAATAACTAATCGTTGAATTTCGGAAGTTCCCTCTCCTATTTGCAATAATCTCTGATCACGATAAAATCTTTCTACATCATATTCCTTCATCAATCCGTAACCGCCGTGAATTTGAACTGCTTCATCCGCAACTTCTTTTGCTATTTCGGAACAGTAAAGTTTTGACATAGCCGCCTCTTTCGCGAAAGGTCTGTTGTTATCTTTTAACCAGCAGGCTTTGTAAAGTAAATTTCTTCCAAGTTCAATTTTAGTTGCCATGTCGGCTAATTTAAATGCAATTGTTTGAAATTTAGACAATGGTCTGCCGAATTGCTGTCTTTCCTTAGCATATTTCAACGCCATTTCGTAAGCTCCTTGTGCAAGACCAAGTCCCATAGCGCCAATGGAAAGTCTGCCGTTATCTAACGTACTAAGCATAATTTTAGAACCTTGCCCAATTTCACCTAATAAATTACTCTCAGGTACTTTACAATTGTCAAAATATAACTCGGAAGTATTAGAAGATCTCCACATCATTTTTCCGTGCATAACTTTTGCATCAAAACCCGGAGTTCCGTTTTCAAGAAGAATTGTAGTAAATATCTTTCTTCCTTCATCAGAAGTGCCGGTAACTGCTTGAACAGTACACCCGAGCGAAATAGGAGCAGAACCGTTTGTTATAAATATCTTAGAGCCATTAATAATCCAGGTACCATCTTCAAGTTTTGCTTTTGTTTTTGTTCCTCTTGAATCCGAACCTGCATCCGGTTCCGTAAGTCCGAATGACCAAAGATATTCTCCTGTAGAAAGTTTCGGTAAATATTTTTGCTTTTGATCTTCAGTTCCGTAATAATAAATCGGACCTATTCCCAACGAGTTATGCGCCGCTAACGTTGCTGCTTGAGAACCGTCAACGCGTGCTAATTCTTCAACTGCAATTATATAGGAAAGCGTGTCCATTCCGTGTCCGCCGTATTTTTCCGGTAAATACATACCGAATAATCCGAGTTCTCCCATTTTCTTTGTTAATTCTACTGAGAATTCTTCTTTTTCATCAAGTTCCGCTGCAGCGGGTTTAATTTCATCTTCGGCAAAATCTCTTACAGTCTTTCTAATTAAGATTTGTTCTTCGGTTAAATCAAAATTCATTTTATTTCCTTTACATTTTAGAAGTATTTTAGAATATTTAATCTATTTTAATAATTTAATTAATATAAAATAGAGATACAAGTCAAACCCTACTGCTTTATAATTTACTCCATCTACTCATTCTTTCCCGTCTTCTCATATTTCATAAGAATATGTGCCGGTTTATTTAATATTAAATTCATTAGCTTATCAAAATATTTCCAAAGTAAAAATGGAAAATATTTAAGAATAGTATGCGTTCTTAAAAATATTAAAGCTTTATTGCCGAAAACAAACCAGTTAACATTTGCAATTGATTTGTCATTGTATAAATTTAATAATTTATGTTCATCGAAAGAATGTAAATGTCCGTGCAGCGAAGTTTTCTTGTTGCAGTGAATACATAAACAATATCGAATTATTTCTTTATATGGTGTTGTAATAATTAAGGAACCGCCGGGTTTAACAACTCTGAATAATTCTTTAACAAATTCAGACGGATTAACAATATGCTCAATTATCTCAGAGGCAATTACTGTTTCAATGGATTCGTTTTTGAATGGTAATTTTAGAGAATCCGATGAAATTTGCTTATGATTTACCGATGGGAATTTTTGTTTAGCTTTTATTAAGTTCTGTACAGCAATATCCAGTGAAATAACTTTTATATCATTTCCATTAAAATGTTCAGCAATCCAGGCGGATCCGGAACCAACGTCTAGAATACTTTTAGTATTTTCCGGAACTTTGGAAATTATATATTCGTGAACTCTTCTTTCATCATGTTCCGTTCCGGGTAATCGATCTTCAAAATAATCAAATTCAACTGCATCTTTTTTGTAATGCGCTATATAGTTGAATTGTTCTGTCATTTACTATAATGATCCTGAATTGATTCTTAATATCGGGTTTAAAGATATTGCTTTTTCAGTAGAATAAATAATATATTTCAAACTTATGAAGCTGAAAATAATATTTTTTATATCAATTTTAACTATGTTGGCAATTACATCAAAAGCCCAAAGCTTATCAGATGCAGTTTATTATTTATCCGGTTTTGTTGCTTCGGATTATTTCAAAACTTTGGGAAAGAACAATGACGATTTGGATTTGGTTGATACTTTATATTTGAGAGCATTAAGGTATGAAAACAATGATTATTCCGAAGCGCTTTTAGCACTGGCTTTTGCAACACTTCCGTTTAACCGTATGCCTCTGCACGTTCCGGTATTCGGATGGCGGGTTGATCTAAGACTACCTTCCGTAGGTGATTCTTTGTTTAAGAAGAAAAAGGTAAACTTGCCTTCCCAGGTTTATTTCGATTCACCCAAAACGGAATTTGGCGACAAAGATAAAGTAGCTCATTTTTTTGGAAATGCTTTCCTTTCTTATAATATTAGTTTCTTCAATTTATCCAAATTTATGGGTATTTTTGTCGAACTATTTGAATCATCGTTCGAAGTTGGCGGGGGGTTGGATAACCGCGATTTAATTACGAATCATCTGGGAGAATTGTTTGGGAAAAGTTTAAACAAGAATAATAAACTTCTTCCCTCAGATGCCTTTAAAATATACAGTTTGTTATTTGCAAAATTTTACTGAAAACAAGGGAAGACAAAAATGAGTTCTATTCTGATTATAGACGATGAAAAAGAGATTTGTGAAAGTTTAAAAATGATTCTGGAATATGAAAACTACAATGTTGATTATTCTGTGAACGTAAATGACGGTTTAAACAAATTGGAGAGTAATCAATTTGATTTGTTGCTTTTGGATATTCAGATGCCTCAAAAAACCGGTTTCGAAATATTAAAATGGATTTTAGATACTAAAATTCAAATAAATATTATTATGATATCTGCTCATAGCAGTCTTGATAATGCAATCAAAGCCACAAAGTTGGGAGCATTTGATTTTATTGAAAAACCAATCGATAGAGATAAACTTTTAATTAGCGTTAGGAATGCATTAAAAACTTCCGAACTGATAAAAGAGAACAAGAAATTAAAAGAAAATCTTAATGAAGAAACGGAAATCCTCGGTAATAGTGAAGCAATTAAGAATATCTTAGAAACTATTAGCCGTGTAGCAAAGACGGATGCGCGGATACTTATTACTGGAGAAAACGGGACAGGAAAAGAACTTGTAGCGAGAGAAATTCATAAACAAAGTAATCGTTCCGATAGAGAATTAGTTGAAGTAAATTGTGCTGCAATTCCGAATGATTTAATAGAATCCGAATTGTTCGGTCATGAGAGAGGCGCTTTTACCGGTGCAATGCAGAAAAGAATAGGTAAATTTGAAAAAGCAAACGGGAGCACGCTGTTTCTTGACGAAATAGGTGATATGAGTTTGCAGGCTCAAGCTAAAGTTTTAAGAGCAATTGAAGACGGTAAAATAGAAAGAGTCGGCGGAAATTCAAAAATTGAGGTTAACGTAAGAATTATTTCAGCAACCAACAAAGATCTTGCTGAAGAAATTAAAAACGGAAATTTTAGAGAAGATCTATTTCATAGACTGAATGTAATACCGCTTAACGTTCCGCCTTTGCGTGAAAGGAAAGAAGATATCCCTTTACTTACCGATTATTTTATAAATCAAATCTGTAAAAAAAATAAATTCCCGTTAAAGCAAATATCTAAGGATGCAATTGAAGTACTCAAATCTATGGAATGGAGTGGAAATGTAAGAGAACTGCGTAACTTAATTGAGCGTTTGGTTATTATGATACCTGGTAATGAAATTACGGCAAAGGATATAAAAACTTACGCAAATGTATCTTCAAATGTAAATGATGATTTACTTAATGTATCGAATTCTTTTCAAGATTTTAAAGAAAAAGCTGAAAAAGCATTTATTCTAAAGCAACTGGAAATGAATAATTGGAATATTAGT
The DNA here is from genome assembly GCA_002898175.1 of bacterium BMS3Abin04. GTDB lineage: Bacteria > Bacteroidota > Ignavibacteria > Ignavibacteriales > Melioribacteraceae > BMS3ABIN04. Next base: position 3,075 of record BDSW01000250.1, on the reverse strand, counting down.
AAAACTGCAGCTGCTTTGGAAATCCAAAGAAGTCATCTTTACAGCAAAATGAAAAAGTATAATATTAGCAAAGAATAAATAATTTTCGTTTTATTGTATAGTATTTTTTCTTATTTTGCTGCAAACAAATTTAGAGGGAATAATGGGTAAGACAATTTTTTCAAAAATTATTGATAGGGAAATCCCGGCTGATATAGTTTACGAAACGGATAACATTTTGGCTTTTAGAGATATAAATCCTCAAGCGCCGGTTCATATTTTAATTATTCCTAAAGTTGAAATTCCAACGGTAAGAGAAGTAAAAGGTTCGGAGCATGCTGCCCTGCTGGGTGAATTGTTTGATGCAGCTAATGAACTTGCAGAAAAAGAAGGTATTTCAAAAGAAGGATTTCGATTAGTATTCAATTGTGATAAAAACGGCGGTCAGGTAGTCTACCATCTTCATATGCACTTGTTAGGCGGGAGACAAATGAGGTGGCCTCCGGGTTAGCTATTTAAAGCTCTATAACCAATATCTTTTCTAAAATGAATATCTTGATAATTTACTTTATGGATTGCCTCGTAAGCTGTTTTATTACAAGCAGTTATATTATTCTCTTTATTAAGACCAATAATATTTAAAACTCTACCTCCGTTAGTTAAAATTTTCCCGTTTTCTTCTTTAGTTCCGGCATGAATAATTTGTATTGAAGGATGTTTTATCTTATCTAAGCCGTTGATTTCAAACCCCTTTTTGTATTTACCGGGATAACCACCCGAAACTAAAACAACTCCCAAAGCCGAACCCCCGTTATATTTAACAGCATCAATATCAACTTTTCCTTCTGCAGTAGAATATAGTAAATTGAAAAAATCTCCATCAATTAAAGGTAAAACAACTTGTGTCTCAGGATCGCCGAATCTGCAATTAAACTCAATTACCTTCGGACCTTCGTCGGTTAAGATTAAACCCGCGTAAAGGCAGCCGGAGTAAGGACTTCCTTTATCGGTCAATGCTTTCAGAGTAGATTTAATTATCTGATTTTCAACTTCAGTAAGTAGTTCGTGTGTAACGAAAGGAACCGGAGCATAAGCTCCCATACCGCCGGTATTCTCGCCTGTATCACCTTCCCCTATCCTTTTATGATCTTGGGCTGCGGGGAGTAAAACATAATCTTTGCCGTCGGTAATTGCAAAAATTGAGAATTCGTCACCTTCTAAAAATTCTTCAATTACAATCGTATTACCCGACTGACCATATTTGCTGTTAACGAAACAATTATCAACTGCAATTTTAGCTTCATTAAAATCATTACATATAGAAACACCTTTTCCCGCTGCGAGTCCAGAAGCTTTAATTACAACAGGATAACTAATGCTTTTTAAATAAATTAATGTGTTATCGTAATCCTTGCTGCTAAATGTTTTATATTCGGCTGTAGGTATATTGTATTCATTCATCAAATCTTTTGCAAACGATTTATCGCTTTCGATTTGTGCTGCTTTTTGAGATGGGCCAAAAACTTTAATTCCTGTTTTACGAAGATTATCGGATAATCCGGAAGCAAGCGGGGCTTCCGGTCCGATAATAACAAAATTCACTTCATGATTTTTACAGAACTCGATTATATTATTATGGTCGTCTGTATCTAAAGAAATATTAATCCCAATTTCAGCAGTTCCGGCATTACCGGGAATTATATATATATTATCAACTTTTTCACTTTGAAATAATTTTCCGGCAATTGCATGCTCCCGACCGCCGGAACCTATTAGAACGACATTCATAGTTCACTCCTTAAGAAAAACTGGAATTCCTTAGTTAAGGATTCGGTAAGAAATTTTCTATTATGAGTAATTACAAACTCTTCATCCGGTACAGGTAAATTGTTTTTTTCATAAATAGAATGTATATGAATAAGCATATCTTTTATTCCTTCTGAATCATCGGGTTCCGTAATAAAAGATGCTCCGTATCTTTCAGCATCTAATTTAGATGCTCCATCGGGTATTGTTGCAAATATAGGTTTTCTGCTTCCAAAATACTCGTATAATTTGCCAGGAGTTACCGCCGACATGTTTTTATTTCCAAGCATAACCCAGAGAATATCTGCAGAAACGATTTTTCTTATTGTCTCTTGATGATTTAGGTAGCCGAAGTCAGTAATAAATTGCTCTAATCCTAATCGTTTTGCGAGATTTCTATTTTCTTTCCTGAAATGTCCGACAAATTGTAATTCTATTTGTGAAGCAACGTCAGGTCTTTCAATTGTTAATTGTTTAAATGCTTGAAGTAAATATTTAGGGGTTACATTCTCATAGAAAATACCGGAATAAAGAATTTTCATTTTATTTGCATGATCCTTTATCGGTTCAACATTCAAATAATCTTCAGGGTCGTAACCGTGAGGCAAGATTACAATATCTTCAAAAGTTAAAAATCGAAATGTCTTAAGTAATTTTTCTTTGATTAATCTATTTACCACAATGACTTTATCAGCCGCTCTTAGAGCATTGTCTTCCAACTTCTTATTTTTATATGAGTGATAAGGAGTAGGAGTAAATGCAAATTGATTACCGTACCATGCATCTCTATAATCAACTATCAATGGAATATTAAATCGTTTCTTAAGTTTTGCAGCCATACTGAAAGTGGAGAACGGGGGGATAGAAACATACAAAATATCAAAATGTTCTTTCTTCAAAAGACTCCCGGCTAACTTAAATGCTTTATTTGACCAAAATAATTTATTATCCGGGATGAAGAATGTTTTACTTAAACGGCTTAAAGTTTTACGTACAAACTCACGCGGCATTTGTACGGTTCCAAACCTTTTAAGGAAAGAATTAGGATCAAAAGATTCAGTTCTTTTTATGATTACACTTGCTTTTTCAGCTTCTTCCAATAATGTAAGATCGTGTGCATAATATGCAGTTTTACCTGTGGTAATTACAGTGGGCTGCCAATTGTATTGGGGCATATACTTTGTAAACTTTTCGGTTCTTTGAACACCGCTTAAACCCATTGGCGGATAATAGTAAGCAATTACAAGAGCGTTAAACATTTTGTTTTACTTATCCTCTAAAATTTAGATT
>BDSW01000249.1 GCA_002898175.1 bacterium BMS3Abin04 | reverse complement strand
CTTCATTACCTTTTCGCATCGAACTTTCTTATATATCAATTCCAGTAGAACGTAATGTTCTACCTCATCAAAGAATGATTTGAGATCTATATCAACGATATATTGATAACCGGAATTAATATTCGATAGGCTTTGCTCTACGGCTTGATGTGCATTACGGTTTGGGCGAAATCCATAACTATGCTTTTGGAATTCCGGTTCAAATATCGGTTGCAGTACTTGGTGTAATGCTTGTTGAAATACCCTATCTATTGCAGTTGGTATTCCGAGTAATCTCGTTTTTCTTTTGCTCTTTGGTATTTCTACCCCCAATATCGGAGTCGTCTGATATTTTTCATTTTCTATTTGTTCGATATATAGCTCTTTGTGAGTATGCAGGATTTCTTGAAGTTCAGTTACTTCAACCTCATCAACTCCCGCTGCTCCTTTATTACGATATACTTGCAGATAGGCTTTGTTTAGGTTTTCTTGTTTTGTTATTTGTTTAATCATAAGTACCTACAATTTGTTTAGCTGTCTCGCTTACTTCAGTGTTTGAATCACTCCAAACCACCTTGCGACTTACTAACACTTCTTGGTAGCTTGCCCCGTAGCTTTAGCGTACGGGGTTACCCAAGCGTGTAAGGAACTTCCACTCTCTGGATTTTCTTTGACTTGCTTAGTTTATTTCAAAGAACTTGGTTATATTTGCCATTCAAGGCACACACATTGTATAAACGTAATGCGGGGTATAGTGCTTAATATGAACGAATTAACTTTAAATAAACATCGGCATAAAATTGAAAGTGAAGTGGATTAAAATCCGCACCACGCTTATACTTATCCGTTGGCAGTTATTGGAGTACATAGGAAATTGCTTTTTTAATACATTACATTCCAAACTTAATTCTACAAAATAGAGCATTAAACTTATACAAACCGAAGTACGTTTATATTCGTTAAGTTTTCCATAATCCGCCCAAGTTGGAATTCTGAAATATTGCTTTTAAAAAACTCTGAGGACTATGGCTCAGCAAACATCATAAAAAACATCGAATAAATTGTCATATTTTTAAATTTCTTGTAACTAAACTAGTAGAGACAAGACATAATAATGAGAAAAGAACTTGAAAATATATTTCTAGCAGCATTAAATCAGAATCAGCAGAAGCTTCTCAGAATTTGCTCGGTTTATGCTAAAGATGCCGAAGACACAAAAGACTTATTCCAAGAAGTGTTAATAAATATTTGGCAATCAATGCCAAACTTTGAAGCTAAATCGTCTATTGGAACATGGATGTTCAGGATAACACTTAACGTCTGTCTTCGTTTTCGAACTAAGTATATCAAGAAACAAAATCGATTCATAAATATGGATAGCGTTATAATCGCTAACATTAGGGCGGATGAAAGAAGCAATGAACAAAATGAACAATTAACAAACCTTAGAAGTTGCATTAAGAAACTAAATGAGGCTGACAAAGCAGTTATTGCACTATACTTGGAAGAATTACCATATAAAGAGATTTCAAATATCATGGGTCTAACTGAAAACCATATAGCTGTGAAAGTCAAGCGAATTAAAACTAAATTATTAAATTGTATAAATAAAACGTTATGATAGAAAAAGAACTTATAAAAATTTGGCAATCTTCTACCGAAGTAGAACGGGTTAAATTTAAAAGATCAAGATTGATGATTGATTTACAGTCAAGCTTTGACCGTTTACATAAATCAATAAAATATAGGGATCTAATTGAAATAATAACCGCAATAGTAATGATTCTAATATTTGGATATATAACCTATACTGTTCCCTTTGTTTTATCAAAAATTGCAGCAATATTCATAATTCTTTGGCTTATTTATGTAATTTTTAGGTTAAGAAGTTCAAAAAAACTCAAGCCAAGTGCCGTTACCGAGAGTTATCTTGATTATTTGTATAAGACCAAGGAATATCTCCGCATTCAAAAGAAATTATTGGATTCTGTGCTTTACTGGTATATTTTACCGCCTTTTATTGGCATAATAGTATTCCTTTCAGGTATCTGGATAATACCTGAAACGCATAACACAATTATTATGACTGCTGTAGGTACAGTTGGATATGGGATTTTTGCCTATCTTTTAAATAAAAGAAAAGTTAAAAAAGAAATAATACCAAGATTGCGGAAGACGGATGAACTTATTAAGGTTATGAAAGAATGATTTTCGAGAAATTATAGATAATGATATGATTAATTTTAATTTGTTTTATTGTTAATTGATAGTAATTAGACAAAATAAAAACTTGAACAATAAATGAAAAAAAACTTAACATTAGCAATACTAATTTTAGTCGGTAATTTTGTATTTGCACAAACAGAAAAACCCACAAATAAAACTATTGCCGAAAAATTCGAAAAAAATTATAATGGAAATAATTATAAAGCAATATTTTTAATGTTTTCAGATGAAATGCAACAAGCGTTACCGAATGACAAAACAGATGAATTTTTGACAGGTTTAAAATTGCAGGCAGGAAATATAACTAACCGAGAATTTATCAGATATGAAAATGGAACTTATGCATCTTATAAAACAAAATTTGAACGTGCTATTTTTTCTCTGAATATTTCTATAGATAATAACTCAAAAATCAATGGTCTATTTGTAAAGCCATATAAAGATAGTAACCTACCCAAAATTGAACGAAACATTACGAGACTTAAACTTCCTTTTAAAGACGAATGGACTGTCATTTGGGGTGGAGACACAAAAGAATTAAATTATCACGTAGAAAGTGAGGCTCAAAAAAATGCTTTTGACATTATAATTAAAGATAAAAAAGGAAAATCTTATGCAACAAACGGAGAAATTAATGAAGATTATTATGCTTTTGGAAAAGAACTCATTGCACCTTGTGATGGCGAAATAGTTTTAGTTGTTGATGGAATAAAAGACAATAAACCTGGAGAATTAAATCCAATATATGTTCCTGGGAATACTGTAATTATTAAAACAGTAAATAATGAATATTTGTTTTTTGCTCATTTCAAGCAAAATACAATTAAAGTAAAACAAGGTCAGAAAATAAAAGAAGGAGGATTATTGGGGCTTTGTGGTAATTCAGGGAATTCTTCGGAACCTCATTTACATCTTCATATTCAAAATGTGGAAAATATGAATAAAGCAACCGGAGTAAAATGTTATTTTAAAGAAATATATGTTAATGGAGAAATTAAAAAAGACTATTCACCAATACAAAATGATAAAATAAAGAATAAATAACTACTGCCAACAAAGTGTATAAATCATTGGGCAATAAGTGAATAACTCAAAGTTAGTGCGTTTATATAAAACAAGTAATAAACCGAAAATGAAGTGCTTAAAAACGCTCAACGCCTCATATACTCACCACGAGCAATTAGATAAAATGAAAATATAAATTACCATATTTGCAGAAAACAATGGAAATGAAAATATAAATTATTATATTTGCGGAAAAGACAAATTTTGAAATGGACATTAAAGACTTTAAAGCAGGAAAATATGTAAAGCAAATAGAATATTCTTCATTTTTGCCGGATAAAATTTTTAAAGAATGGATTATTTCTTCACCTAAAATAAATCAATTATTATCAGAAGCTAATAGATTGCTTGGCGAACTAAATGCTTTTTCACAACTAATTCCTGATGTTGATTTTTTCATAAAAATGCATATATCAAAAGAGGCTACAACTTCAAGTAGACTTGAAGGAACAAAAACGAATATGGAAGAAGCTCTTTTAAATGAAGAAGAAATTAATCCTGAAAAAAGAGACGATTGGAAAGAGGTTCAAAATTATATTAATGCTATAAATTACTCAATATCTGAACTTGAGAAATTACCTTTATCAAACAGATTATTGAAAAACACTCATAATGTTTTACTTGCGGGCGTTAGAGGAAAACATAAATTACCGGGAGAATTCAGAAAAAGTCAAAATTGGTTAGGTGCAACATTAAAAGATGCTATTTACATACCGTCACACCACACCGACATTCCTGATTTAATGAGCGATTTGGAGAAATTTTTAAATGATAATGAATTTTATATTCCTCATTTAGTAAAAATTGCGATTGCTCATTACCAATTTGAAACCATTCATCCGTTTTTAGATGGAAACGGCAGATTAGGAAGATTAATGATTACGCTGTATTTAGTCAGCAATAATATTTTGAAAAAACCTGCCCTATATTTATCTGACTTTTTCGAGAAACATCGAGAATATTACTATGATAATTTAATGCGAGTTAGATCAAAAAATGATCTGGAACAATGGATTACTTTTTTTCTTGTTGGAGTTATAGAAACATCTAAATCATCTATTCAAGTTTTTAAAGATATTATTAGATTAAAATCAGAAATTGAAAATTATAAAATTCCTAAAATGGGAAGTAAAGCAGAAAAAGGAATTAAGATTTTAAGAATATTGTTTCAAAATCCTATTATAACCTCAAATAAATTAGTTGAAGAAATGAATATTGCTCATTCAACAGCAAATAGATTACTTGCTGACTTTGAGAAACTGGAAATTATTGAAGAATATACCGGATTTAAAAGAAACCGAAAATATATATTTAAGGACTATTTTGAATTATTTAATAAAAAAGAGTAAAACTACCCACAACAATGCAATAGCGCATTGAAACGCGCCATATATTCACCGTTCAAACACATTCCGCTAAAGCGGAACTTTGTATTT
>BDSW01000248.1 GCA_002898175.1 bacterium BMS3Abin04 | reverse complement strand
ATGTTTTAGTTTCAGGATTAACGCCCGTACCGGATATTAATATTCTCGGGGCAAGCAGCGATCATATTATCATTGACGCCAAACAATCGGAAATAAAAGTAGGGGATACTGTTGAGTTTAATCTCAATTACGGAGCGTTACTCTCAGCTATGACCTCGCCGTATATAATAAAAATCTATAAATAATTTTATGACAGCAAAAGAATATTGCGAATTAGTTGAACGATTAGACCGCTTCCAAAAGCAGCTTATTTCAACTATTCCCATCAAAGAAGACAATTCTCCGCTAATCAGTTTAAGAGAGTCAAATTTTAATTTGATGTTTGAACCTTCTTTTTACAAAGGTTACAAATATATGGTTAGAGAAGCCGTTTTTGAAAAAATAGGACGGATAAGCAAAACTTTGGATAAGGAAGATAAAAGATTAATCATTCGCTCCGTATGGAGAGGTTTTGCGCATCAAAAGCTTTTACGTAACAGAAGAGTAAAAATTATAAAGAAAAAGCATCCCGATAAATCATTAAAAGAAATTAGTAAAATGGTTTCATATTTTATTGCTCCGGAGGAAAAATCTATGCATTCAACCGGTGGAGCTGTAGATGCGTTAATCTATGATTTAAAAAAAGATTGCGTAATGGACTTTGGAAATAATGACGGACTAAAATTAGAACTTAATAAAACCTGTTATCCGTTTCATCCGGACATTACGGCACAAGTTAGAAAGAACAGAGAACTTCTTATAAGTCTCTTTGATAAAGAAGATTTCGTAGTTGATCCTACGGAATACTGGCATTTTGATTATGGAAATGTTATTTGGGCAATAGAAAAAGGAAAAAAATATGCTAAATATGGCATAATAAAAAACTAATCAGCACATAACAATGTATATAAAAAATAGGCGAGATAATTGTAAAATTAAGATTGGTAACCCGTTTGAGTATTCTTTTAATTTGAAGATTTTGTACTCCGAAATCGCTTATTTTTTATATGCCAACCGTCAGACTGTCTAAAAACCTCTCATTATTGAATAAATATATTGTTTAAATGTTTATTTTAGTATTTTAAAAAGCAGAGGAAACATGAAGTATATTCAAGGCAAGAATAGAGAACAGCTTGTATTATTCCCTGCTTCTTTAGATGATGTAATTGATGAAGATAATGAGACAAGGATCATTGATTTATTTTTAGAAAGTATTGATTTAGGTTGTCAAGGTCCACTTTATTTCCCACCAAAAACGTAAAACGGGCCACTTCATTCCCCGGTAAAAAAGGGAAACGGGCCACTTTATTCCCCACCTCGAAAACAAATAAAAAACGATTTTTGTTCTCATATATTTTCAATCATATGGAGAATAAAAATGGCATTTAACGAGGTAAAAATAATGGAACTAAAAGAAATCATTAGACGCCGGAAGTCGGGACAGAGTAAAAGCAAAATATCAAAGGCAACCGGATGAGATAGAAAAACGGTACGAAAATATCTAAACCTAATAGAAGAAGAAGGCTTAGTTGATATAGATGAACAGGGCAAAGACGATACTGCCAAATTAAACGAAGCATTACAAAAGATTAAAAAGCAGACAAAAAGGGTACCGGAAAAGCAAAATATATTTTCACCTTTTCTTGAAGAGATAAAATCACTAACAGAAATAAAGGAGAAAAACAAAGGATTAAAATTAAAGTCAGCATATAGAGCAATTTGCTTAAAGCACGATTTATCCGGTAAAACGAGCTACAGCAGTTTCAAGAGATATATTAGTTCACAAAATATTTCAGTTCAAAACAAAGGAACAACTTGCCGCATAGAAACGCCGCCGGGGAACCAGTTGCAAGTAGATTATGTAAAAGTAGGTTTACTATTTGATCCGGTAACCGAGAAAAGAAGGACGGTTTACTCATTTATCGGTACGCTTTCTTATAGCCGTCACAAATACGTAGAGATTGTTTATAGTCAAGACCAAAAGAGTTTTGTGGAATCCCACGTAAGGATGTTTAAGTTTTTCGGTGGAGTTCCTAAGACTATCGTGATAGATAATCTTAAGTCCGGCGTAATCAAACCCGACTTATACAATCCCCAACTTAACCGAAGTTATTCGGATATGGCAGGACATTATAACTGCTTTATAGATACTGCAAGAGTAGCCACGCCAAAGGACAAACCGAAAGTAGAGCGTGATGTACAAACGGTAAGAGAAGAATTTAAGGTGATGCTTGCTCTTAATGAAAACCTAACTATAACCGAAGCCAACAAGAAATTCAGAAGTACAGTTCAAATAGCGAAGCATTTTAATTTAATAGGCGGCAAACTAATAGCCGGCGATAGCACAAAACTACGGGCACAAAACAGTAAAAAGAATAATTTCAATAAAAAGGAAATAAAAAGACATCTTGCCTATATAGAGAACAAACTTGAAGAATATAACAATCAGCTACAAGAAGCAGATAATGAGCAATCTAATATTTTTATTCGTTTTTCAAGATTTTTGAAAGTTAATAAAAAACAAACCATTAGAATGGCTTATACAATGTAATATTTTATAAAATACGGCAAATTATGTGCTTTTTAGATAGTCCGACGCCGGCAGCAACTAACAAAATTATGATAATGAGACTTAAAAATAAAAGTTCAATTATATTGTTTGTGCTAATATTATTGTTGCTCTTTACAATAAGCTGTCAGAAAGAAGCGATAACTAATCCGGGTGATTCTGATTCTGAATTTACTAATGAAAGAAAAATAACCATCATCGGTTATACATCTGATGCAATGGAACCCTTTATTTCCAAGGATGAAAGATATCTTTTCTTTAATAATTTCCAAGGTCCTAACAGCAAGGATATATATTATGCGGAAAAAGTAAACGACACAACATTTGTGTTTAAAGGTGAAGTGCAAGGTGTGAACTCTGCTTATGTAGACGGTAATCCAACAATGGATGCTCAAAATAATTTTTATTTTATTTCAACACGCGATCTTGATTCGGGAAATAAAACTATATTCGGCGGAATATTTAATAACGGCTCGGTTGCCAATCTTCATAAAATAAACGGAACAATTAACATCCCTACACAATTTTGGATAAATATGGGTGTTGAAATTTCTAAAGATGGTAATACTTTATTTGCATCTAATGCAAAGTTTAAAATAGGCGATAATTTCCCGAATAAAGGAAATATCAGATTTGCTTTAAGAACCGATAACGAATTTAACATACCGGATAACGAAGCCAAAATATTAGGCAATATCAATACAGGTGAGGCAATAGAATATGCTGGAGAAATTTCTGCCGACGGATTGGAATTGTTTTATTCACAAGTAACTTTGTCTGACCCACCAATTTTTAAATTATATTACGCAAAGAGAAACCAAATAAATTCGATATTCGGGAACCCTATTTCAATTACAGAACCTTTTAGAGATAATTTGAACGCATTTGTAGAAGGACCATCTCTTTCTGATGATGGGAAAAGGTTATATTACCATAAACTTGAAAACGGCGCCTTTTCAATTTTTATGCTTTCACGAGATTAAATATAAATTTACATTATTCATTATAATTATAAGCAAATAAAATATTGACAGAATCAAAAGTTAATGTCGAAAAAAAGTACTGCCAGCGATGGCTATAAATAATACGGACTTCAGTGAAAGATTATAAAATAAACGAATCAAGATAAACGACATAACAATTTGAAAATGTAGCGTAAAATATATCCGTACTATTCATTGCCGAGACCGTTATTGCCAAATGATAGACTAAGAGAAAAATAATAGGTAATTATATATGATTGGTAAACCTCCCGATGAATTCAGAATTTCACTATACTTTATATTTATAACAATATTGCTTTCATGGCCAGTCCTATTTTTAATTGATGGTTGGGTCGCTCCAAATTTAATGGATTCAGGGAGCAGTATTAGAGCATTATTTTTAATACTCCTCTCACATGCATTTGCCATGTTTTGCCCTGCAATATCAAGTATTATTTTAATGAGAAAGATTAATAATAGATCGTTCTTAAAATGGAAATGGAGTAAACTAAAGTATTATATTATAGCATTGATAATATGGATAACACCTGCATTAATGGGCTTCGTTTTCTATGATTCGTTAGAATTAAGGTCGTCAATAAAATTGTTTCAATGGATATACATGATTTCTTATTTGGTTATTGTTTATTTTTCCAGCATTGGGGAGGAACTTGGATGGAGGGCAGTTCTTTTAACTTTATTGACGGAAAAATTTGGACGGACAAAATCAACAATATTATCCGGAATTTACAGAGGAGTGTGGCATTTGCCGATTTTAGTTAGTCCACTCCTTTATAAAGTAATCCTAGGTGAGACAACTATATTTATATTATTTTTAATGTCAATTGTGTTTTTAATTCAATTAGTAATATCAAATATTCTTTTCGGTTCAATATTTGCTTTTACATGGTATAAAACACAAAGTCTTCCTTTAACCGGATGGATTCATTATATTTTTGATTTATTGCGTGACTTTATAGTATTTTTCATTATAGGATACGGTACAAATATATTTTTTAAATTTGGTTGGGCAATTCCTTTTTATTTTATTGCTTATTATTTTTTATTGAAAATTGCTAAAGAAGAAAATATTACAAATCTTTTTCAATTGGATCTTCTAAAGTTTAAGAATTAATAGTAAACATTTTAAACCGGAAGTGATCTTAAAATATTATAGGGCGGTTCAAGTTCATAGTAATTTGAAAGATAAGCGCTTAGGAATCGCATATACTTTCATATAATAAACGTTGTGTATAACCCGAACAGGACAGAAATGATATGGCGGAACATTACTTTTTCTACATTGGACTTGCATTTATTTTGGTACATGAAATGGATGCTATCAGGCTTCAAGAGTGGAGAATGTTTCCAATTTTATCCGGACTCAAAGACCAAAACGGTTATTTGATTTTTACTTTATTGCATTTACCGCTTTACGTTCTTATATTTTGGGGACTTTGGGGTAGTCATGGTTCAGTTATAAATCTGATTCTGGGATTAGATATATTTTTCATTATTCATATTGGGCTTCATTTGCTTCTGATAAAACACAAGGAAAATCAGTTTGGGAATTTCTTTTCGTGGAGTCTAATTTTACTAACCGGTATTTTTGGACTTTTAGACCTTATAACAGGTTTTTAGGAAAAAATAGTAAAGTAGGAGTTGAATGTAGTAAGATTAAAAACACACCGGTAAAAAAGTAGGGCAGTACATAATAAAAAATACAGGTAATTGGGCAGATAGTGTTAAAAATGAGGGTGATAGTAATAAATAAAATAGACAAAAATTGAAAGGTATGCGCGTTGACTTGCCTGCGGTTAGCTAAATGCACAACGCTTAACATTTAAACCGTCAGCTGTTATCATTACCGGAATTAAATAAAGAAACCGCTATCTGTTTTTTTCTAATAACATAAACCTCAAGTTAAAATATGATACAAAAGAAAACTTTTTCAACATTTCAAAAATTCACTAAAATAGAAAGTTTTAGCGGAATTTTATTATTAGTTGCAACCATCGTTGCGCTTGTTTGGGCTAACTCGCCTTTTGGAGAAAGTTACCAATCACTTTGGCAGTATAAAGTTGGGTTTACGACGCAAGGCTTTGAATTAAACAAACCTTTAATATTATGGATTAATGATGGTTTGATGGCTGTTTTCTTTTTCTTAATCGGGCTTGAAATTAAAAGAGAATTTCTCATTGGGGAATTAAATTCCGGCAAGAAAATTGCTTTTCCGCTCATTGGTGCGCTCGGCGGAATGATTGTCCCGGTTGCGTTTTTCATAATTCTGAATCAAAATCCGGAAACACTCAAAGGCTGGGGAATTCCAATGGCTACGGACATTGCTTTTTCCTTAGCGATTTTGAAACTTTTAGGAAATAGGGTTCCTCTAAGTCTTAAAATATTTTTAACTGCCTTTGCAATTGTTGATGATATTGGAGCTGTATTGGTAATTGCTATATTTTACAGCGGAAATATTGAAGTAGGTTTATTAGTTGCAGCTTTTATTCTGTTGGGAATATTATATACATTATCATACAGAGGATTTTATTCAAAATCTTTACTTGTATTGTTTAGCGTAATTATTTGGGTGCTGTTCTTAAAATCCGGTATTCACCCGACGATAGCAGGTATTCTGTTGGCTTTTGCGGTTCCGGTTAGACAAAAAATTACTACTCCTGCATTTATAGATAATTTGGTAAATATTACAAACAATATTAGACAAGCCGTAATAACACCTAAACCGATTTTATCCAAAGGACAAATTGAACTGATTGACGAATTGGAAAATTGGACGGATAAATATCAATCCCCTCTTCAGCACCTGGAACACAAATTACACAATTGGGTCGCCTATTTTATAATCCCTATTTTTGCATTAGCTAATGCCGGCGTGGTTTTAGGCAGTGATATTGATTTGGCTCACGCTTTAATGATAAATATAATTATCAGTCTGGTTTTAGGAAAAAGCATAGGTATCTCGTTTATTATCTTATTAGTTAAAAAATTACGACTTATAGAAATACCCGATGAAATCAGCAATCGGCAAATTATAGGTGTTTCGTTTTTAGCCGGAATTGGATTTACTATGGCTATTTTTATTGCCAGTTTGGCTTTTGTAGATAGTCCGGCGTATATTGATTCTGCTAAAATCGGCATACTAATCGGTTCTCTAATTTCCGCATTAATTGGTTTTTTTATATTAAAAATGAAAACAAATAAAAAAACGGTAGTTAATGCCGTGCAAAAATAATGACGGCAAGAGTATAGAATATCGAAATATTCACTGTATCCGGTAGTTGGAAGTTATGAGAAAAATTTGGAGTAACAAAACCGCCACCATTCATACACCAACCGTTTAAGTACCTTCCGCTAAATCGGAATTTTGTATCAACGCTCTCCTTTTACAAAGTAAATAGACATGAACGAAGGTACCAAACAAAATTATTTAAAAATAAATAATTATATTACTATTGCTTTAACGGAGCATCAAGCTAAAATGTGCCCGGACTTTTGCTAAACATAATCTGCCCCACATTTACGGATTCTAAGTCTTTTGAGTAAGTTTAAAAATCCCATGCTCTAAACGTGGAACACAGTTTAGCACCTTCATTATGTATAAACGTAAAAAACGAAAAAGTGGAAAAATTCATAAAAATATTAGAATCGGAATTTTCTAAAAATGCAAATACTGAAATAGCAATTGAACAAAAAGCTTATATGAAAAATCATTTCGAATTTTATGGAATAAAAACACAAATAAGACGAGAAATTCAAAAGCCGTTTTTCATTAAAGAATATCTGCCGCCCAAAAAAGATCTAGAAAAAATCATAAAAACACTTTGGGTTAAATCCGAAAGGGAATATCAGTATTTTTCGCAAGAATTAGCACATAAATATATAAAACAACTTGAAAAGAAAGATATTAAACTCTTTGAATTTATGGTAATTAATAAATCATGGTGGGATACAACTGATTTTATAGCTCCTAAATTAATTGGCGAATATTTCAAAGTATTTCCCAAGCAAAGAGACGTGTATGTAAGAAAATGGGTTATATCTGAAAATATTTGGTTGCAAAGATCTTCTATCCTGTTCCAACTAAATTATAAAGACAATATTGATACTGAACTTTTAACTTTTGTAATCAATTCTTTGTTTGGGTCAAAAGAATTTTTCATTAACAAAGCTATCGGTTGGATTTTACGAAACTACAGTAGAACAAATCCAAATTGGGTAATTGATTTTACGAACAGAAACCGGCTTAATAAATTAAGCAGAAAAGAAGCATTAAGATTAATTGAATAAATATATGAAAATTGAAAATTTAAAACATTATAGAGAACACTATTGGGCAGCGATACAAATAGGAAGTTTTCTAAAGTAGCTGGAATTGAATTATCTGGATCAATGTTGTTTGGAATCAGCGGAAGCGCTGGATATATATATTGGAATATGAAAATAATGGAATTCCTTTTTATTGGCGGAAGCGTAAAGTCAGACGGTTTAACTTGAAAATATTTGTCAAAACCTAACCTAAAATTTGGATATTACAGGAACATCCTCTAAAAAGAAGACTGTGGAAACCGGGAAAATTTACCTAAAATTAATTGAGTCTTTTCGATATTATAATGTATGCCCTGCAAAAATAAAATGAATTTAAACGGAATGGAAAAGAGATAAGTTAATTGGGGGAAAGTAATAAAATGAAAGTAATAAATATCCATAAGAGAATTATAAATCAGTCTAAAACAAAAGTCTCTGATTTACTCGAGACTTTATCAGCAAAGGAAGATAAGATTTGGCCTTTTGAGAAATGGCCTAAATTGATGCTTAAAAAAGGTTTAAAAGAAGGTTCAAGTGGTGGACACGGTCCAATTCGATATACCGTTATTAAGTATATTCCTAACAAATTAATTCAGTTTGAATTTTCAAAACCAAAGGGATTTAATGGCAGTCACAGGTTTGAAATTACCGAGTTAGACATGGATAAAGCGGAAATAAAACATACTATAGAAATGAATACCTCTGGAATCGGTCTATTAACTTGGGCAATTGCAGTTCGTTGGTTACACAATGCTCTTATAGAAGATGCTTTTGATAAAGTTGAAAACCAATTCAGTAATAATAGCAAAAAAACAGAGTGGAATTTTTGGGTAAAGTTTCTTAGAAAAATATTAAAGTAAAAAACACATAATACTGAATAACAAATTATTGTTTTTGCCGCAGGCAGAACATAAAACTACGCTTGTCACAAAAGCGGTTGTTTACCATTACGTGAAAAAAATGAAGATATTAGAAAGGAAACTTAATAGAACGGTTTAAATATGGTGCGTACCGCATTTTAAAACGATTACTTTTCAAGTTATGATAATGTTTATTTTTTGTAATAACTTTCATAGATATAACTAATTGCGGTATGCACTATATTTTTTGTTGGCGGTTCGTTGTTTTCTATTTTTTCCATCTTTTTTTATTCATTTTCTTCGTAATAATACGAATAATCAATTCCTTTCATAAACATTTCACGGTCATTGATTTTGTCAGTTAAAGCATTTTTTAATAGTTGTTTTAAGACGCTGCTGTTTGTCGGGCTTTGCATCATTGCATTCATATAATCTCTTTTGCTTATTTTACTCCAATCAACACATTTTTTCAATCGTTTTTTTAATATCAAATCTAACCAAATTCGAGTGCTTCTACCATTACCTTCTATAAAAGGATGTGCAATATTCATTTCTACATATTTGTCAATTATTTCGTTGAATGTTGTTTCCGGCATAGCTTCTATTTGTTTTAATGTGTCTCCTAAAAAACGAGATACAGCAAATTGAAAACCAGCTTTTGAAATGTTTTTTTGTCTTATTTGTCCCGCAAAATTATACAATCCGCCAAACAAATAGGCGTGAATTTGTTGTAAACCTTTGGTTGTGCCAATTTCTATGCTGTTGATAAAAGAACTTTCAAACAAAGCATACGCTTTTGTTTTACTTTTTCCGTCTATGCTTTCATCGCTGTATGTAAACCATTCTATAAATCGGTTTGCTTTTTTGCCCGGAAATTCCTTGCCCAAAGCAATAATTCCGTCATAATCTAACATATCAGTCAGACGTTTTTTCCCATCGGGGGCAAGAATTTTCAACTGGGTAGTGGCACTAACCACTTGGCTTTTCTCTTTTTTTAACTTGGCTTTGAGATATTTCCAATAATTGCGAGTTTTGTTGTAATCATCTTGGTCTGTGAGCACGGCAATAATATCCAATACGGAAAACCACCATTTGGATTTTTCTTCATCCCAAATAGCACGGACTTCTCGGTCATCAAAAAAACGTATGGATATTTTTTCTTTACTCATAATTTTATTTTATTGGTTACTTTCAAATGACCGCCAACGGTTTAAATATGGTGCGTGC
The DNA here is from genome assembly GCA_002898175.1 of bacterium BMS3Abin04. GTDB lineage: Bacteria > Bacteroidota > Ignavibacteria > Ignavibacteriales > Melioribacteraceae > BMS3ABIN04. Next base: position 1,099 of record BDSW01000248.1, on the reverse strand, counting down.
CGCTTTTTTGAAACGATTATTTTCAAGTTACGACTAATTTTATTTTGTGTATTAACTTTCATATTTACAACTAATTGCGGTATGCACTATATTTTTTGTTAGCAAGCGTAATTTATTCATCTGGAAAACATTGAGGTCCAATCGCTCCGCCACCATATTCTAAAACAATATTGTCTTTATAGAAAAAGTACATACAAGAATCATTATATTTAGACTTCTGCTCGTCAGTCAAATCTGTCTTAAAAATCTTATAGGAATACTTTCCCATTCCACTTCTTGCAAATCCGATTGTTGTTGTTTCACCATTTTCTATTGAGATGCAATTTGCATTGTCAAGTAAAGTTTTTATTTTTTGAAGTGTGTCACTATTCCAACCTAAACTTTTTATCATTTCATTTAAAACATCTGAATCATATTCTAAATTCCATTCTTGGGTTATTGATTTTCCATAGATTTTTAAATCAATACTTTCTTCCGTGTTGACAATAATATTTTTTGGATTAAATTCAATGAAAACAATTAAACTATCAGGTACCAATTTTGAAAATTCAGTTTGTAATTTAAATATTGAATCCTTATTTTTATCAAAGTTCTCTATTAACTCCTTTTTACTACTTCTTGGCATTGAATACATAAAAAGCAAAAATTCTTTTGATTCTTCATTTCCTTCTTTATAAATTTTTAAAAATTCATCTTTCTTTTCAGTTGGTAATTCTTTAACGATAATTTGCAACAATGAATCTTTGTCAATATTCTTATTGAATTCTTGACCATTAACTGTTACGAAAGAAATAATTATAATTATAAATAACAATGTTTGTTTCATACTTATTCTGTTCTTTTTTATGCTTGCTAACGGTTAGTATAAGAATAGTAGCCGATTGCGGTGCTTAAATCTTTCAAATTACGATAAAGTTGAAGCGGGCTACAATCCTTGAATTTACTACTGTTTCGGCTATTATTTTTATACTTTGTTATGCAAAGTTATTTTTTCAATTTAAATTCCATATATTTTGTAGAATCTGACTTGTGTAAAGTAATATACAACTGATTGTAATATTCATTGAATTCCATAATTGTTGAAGCAAACGTGTTTCGG
>BDSW01000247.1 GCA_002898175.1 bacterium BMS3Abin04 | reverse complement strand
AAGTAAAAAATTTATCTTTAGGAACCGGAAGCGTATTTGCATATACAAGCGAACCTCCACCTACTCCAACACCCGATAATGTTGTTACATGCCTGAATAATGTGATTTTAAATAAACCATGAAATTTAAGGAATGGAATCCACAACCATTTTTTTAAATTCCAATTAGTTTTTGGAAAGTCGTCTGTTTGCAGTTTTTTCCCTTTTTCCAAAACAAGAACTTTGTAGCCCTTTTCGGCAAGCCTTAGAGCAGATACTGATCCGCCAAACCCTGAACCGACTATTATAAAATCGTATTCTAATTCCACATTATTGTTTTTCGATTTCATATAAATTTACTCGAGAATAATAAAAAATTTTATCGTACTTATAAACTTAGTTAAGTATATTGAAACATGGTTTCGCAGGTTAAATAATTTTTTAATAGGACTATTGCAAAAAAACTTTACCCCCCTTTTCAAGTTTGTCGAATAACTATAAATTTTCAATATTTATTTTTTTTATCAGTCAAATTTTTGTCTAAATCCGCTCGTAATCAGCATTTGATCAATTATCTTTTCTTCAAATATATTATATTTACAGAGACATTTTTCATAATTTTTAGCAAATTGAAAACAACTTACATTTTGTAAAAATTAATTAGGAGGTACGATGAAAATAGTAGTTTGTGTGAACCACGTGCCCGACACCGCTACAAAAGTTAAAGTAGGAGCAGACGGTAAAACCATTGATCCTGCAGGTGTTACATATGTGGTAAATCCGTACGATGAATATGCCATCGAAGAAGCATTAAAGACAAAGGAAAAATTCGGAGGAGAAGTAGTTGTAGTAAGTCTTGGCGGTGACAGTAATAAGGAATCCATACGCAAAGCCCTTGCTATGGGCGCTGATTCTGCCGTACTTCTTAAAAATGATAGTTACAGAGACTCTATGTCGGTTGCTAAAGCTCTTGCCGAAGAAATAAAAAATCAAGGAGCTGAAATAGTTTTCTTCGGTAAACAGTCGGTTGATTATGATAATTCCATAACAGGACAAATAACCGCGGAGATGCTTGGTTATAACTGCATTACGGTAGTAGTAGAATTATCAATCGAAGGAGATAAAGTAATAGCGGAACGGGAAATTGAAGGCGGTAAAGAAGTTGTTGAGACAAAATTGCCGGTTGTCATTACTGCACAGAAAGGTTTAAATGAACCCCGATACGCATCATTAAAAGGAATTATGGCAGCTAAGAGAAAAACTATTGAAGAAAAAGATGCCGTACAAAGCGAAAGTTTTGTGGAAGTAGTTGAAATGAAAAAACCGGTTCCAAAACAGGCAGGTAAAATACTCGGTTCTGATGCAAGTGCAGTTCCTGAATTAGTTCGTTTATTAAGAGAAGAAGCAAAAGTAATTTAAGGAGATAAAAATGGCAAATAAAGTTTTAGCAATCCTAGAACAAAGAGACGGAAATCTTAAAAAGATCTCTCTTGAAGTATCAAAAACAGCCTCTGATCTGGCCGGTAAACTTAATATTGAAGCGGAAGCTGTTGTAATTGGCAACGAGATAGCAGACTTAGTAAATGTTGGTTCTTACGGAATTAAAAAAGTTACTCATATTAAAAATGCGGATTTAGGAAATTATTCAACTTCGGCATACACCGAACTTGTTTCCAACTTTATTGACGAAACCGGTGCCGATATTATTCTTTTTGGAAATACTGCACTGGGCAAAGATCTCGCTCCGCATGTAGCGGTTAAAGTTAATGCAGGAATCGGAGTTGATTGCACAAATCTGGATGTTTCCGATGGTGAAATAATTGCGACAAGACCCGTTTACGCAGGTAAAGCTTTAGTTAATATTAAAGTAAACAGTGATAAAAAAGTTTTTACTTTGCGACCCAATGTCTTCAATGCAGGAGAACCATCCGGGGAAACTGCGGAAGTAGAAGTAAAAAATGTTGACTCAGTGAACCTAAGTATAAAAGTTACCGAGACTAAGAAATCCGAAGGGAAATTAGATGTAGCCGAAGCCTCGATAATTGTATCGGGTGGGCGCGGGATGAAAGGTCCTGAACATTTTGATATTGTTGAAGAGCTTGCAGATCTGCTTGGTGCTGCAGTTGGTGCCTCAAGAGCAGCTGTAGATGCTGGATGGAGACCCCATAGCGAACAAGTTGGACAAACTGGAAAGACTGTTTCCCCTAATTTGTATATTGCTCTCGGTATTTCCGGTGCAATTCAGCATTTAGCAGGAATGAGATCGTCAAAGTATATCGTAGCTGTAAACAAAGATCCTGACGCTCCAATATTTGGTGTTGCAGACTACGGAATTACCGGAGACGTATTTGAAGTTGTTCCGGCAATGATAGAAGAAATTAAAAAGATAAAATCTTAATTGATTTTTAACTATTAGTCGAATAAACCTTCGAGGTAATTATTAACTTCGAAGGTTTTTTATTTTTAAATATTTAAATAACTTTCCCAAATCTTATATAGTTCATAAGTTGCCTTTACATCTTCACCGCAATAAATAGCAATATCTTTCACTCTTCCGGCTTTATATAATTCCTTAACATCCATACCGGAGACCCCCTTGGATTTAGGAGATTCAATTCCAAAAGCATGGCAATAAAAATCCAAATTAAATTTTCTTATAAGTCCGTATAAAGTAAATTGGTCTAATAAATCCACATGATGAGTGAGATTGTACCTATTTTGAATTAAGTTTACAGAAGGTTTAATCTTTAGAATTGCAGAACGAAGCATTAAAAATGGGATATCAAAACTCCGACCGTTAAAAGTAATAACCTGGTCAACTTTACTAACATAGCTCCAAAAGGTTTCAATCATTTCTTGTTCAGTTAATGCTTTATAGGAAATCTTTTTTTCTTCAACTGCCCAGTCCTCGTTTTTACCTTCGAAAAGGACCGATGCACCTTCTGTATTGATATTTAGCATTCCAATTGAAATAACCTTAGCTGTAAAGGGATATAAACTTAAATACCTTTTTGCTTCATCAATTTTTTCATGCATAATTGTTTCATCTTTTTCTTTGGAAGCATAGCGTAAAAGATATTCTTGCTGCGAGGAGGATAAATCTTCAAATTCATAACCGGATGTTTCAATATCAAAAACCAATCTTTTCATGATCAAACCCAATTTAATTAAGATTCATATTTACGAATATAATTTAATTGTTTTGAACTAAATTTTAAACTATAATATTTAAATAAACATCAATTTGGTTTGATGTATAATTACTTTTTCTTTCTAATCATTTTTTCAATTTGATTCCACATTTCATCCGGCACCATTTCCAATAGATTAAACTCACCTGCACCCTTCAACCATTCTCCGCCGTCAATAGTTATTACTTCGCCATTTATATAAGCTGAATAATCTGAAACCAGATAAGCGGCAAGATTTGCTAATTCTTGATGTTCACCTACTCTTTTTAAGGGAACTTTCTGAGCTAGGTTGAACTTTTTTTGCAGCTCTCCCGGTAATAATCTTTCCCATGCTCCTTTTGTCGGAAACGGTCCCGGTGCAATGGCATTGGATCTTATATTATATTTTGCCCACTCAACTGCTAATGAGCGGGTTAACGCTAAAACTCCGGCTTTTGAAACGGCAGATGGAACTACATACCCCGAGCCGGTCCATGCATAAGTTGTAACAATATTTAATATTGTTCCCGGCTGTTTATTATTTATCCAGTTTTTACCAAAAGCTAACGTGCAGTTATAAGATCCTTTTAAAACTATATTTACAATAATATCAAATGCCCTGTTAGAAAGCCTTTCTGTCGGACTAATAAAATTCCCTGCTGCATTATTCAAGAGAACATCTGCTCTGCCAAATTCTGTTATTACTTGATTCAACATATTTTCAACTTGAGAATAATCACTAACATCACATTGAACAGGTAAAACGTCATTACCAGAAATTTCTTTAATTTCATTAGCTGTTATTTCCAATACATCTAATTTCCTGCTTGCTATTACTATTTTTGCACCAAGTTCGGAAAAATATTTTGCCATGGATCTTCCAAGTCCCGTTCCCCCGCCGGTTACAACAATTACTTTTTTCTCCAACGAACCTTCTTTTAACATAGAAGTTATATATTGTTTATTAACCATGTCATATCCTATTTCGATATTTTAAAATAAAAAACCGCCGGTCAATAATTAGATGATCGACGGTAAAAAATAAAGAATTTTAATAATTAAAAGCAATACTCATTTGCTTCAATCATTCTATCTGCAATATCCCGACGTAATTTTGTAGTATTTACCGGGTCGAATTTTGTAAATCTTTTCATTCCTAAGAGCAACATTTTTAATTCATCGCCTTCTGCAAATGCCGATACAGCATGTTTACCGTAAAGATTTATTCTTTCCAATGCATCACTGAAATAGACCTTAGACATTTTAATATAAGGTTCGGCAGCTTCTTCGCCTTTTAGTTTAGCAATTTTTATTGAACGTAAAATCGCAGACTCTGAAACGTAAAGTTCCATCAACATATCGGTAATGTTCATAATTATTTCCTGCTCGTTTCCTAACTTTTGCATAAATTTTTGCACTGCCGATCCGGCGATCATTAAAATTGCTTTTTTTGCTCTACCAATAGCTTCTAATTCCTTAGCTAGTAAACCTTCCGGCGCTTCTCCAAATTGAGGAATTGACATTAATTCTTTTTGAATTCCCGTAGCAGGTCCCATTAAATCTAATCGTCCTTTCATTGATCTTTTTACAAGCATATCTACAACGAGTAACCTATTTATTTCATTAGTCCCCTCAAAAATTCTATTAATTCTTGAATCACGGTATGCTCTCGCTGCAGGATATTCTTCCGAATATCCATATCCGCCATGCACTTGCACAACTTCATCAACAACATAGTCCAACGTTTCAGAACCAAATACTTTCATTATGGATGATTCAATTGCATATTCTTCTGCAGCTTTAATCATGGCTTCACTATAACTAACTCCCTCGGCTATTAAATCATTTTCCATCTGGTTAATTAATCCGCTGGTTCTAAATACAGCAGATTCAGAAACAAAAGTTTTTATAGCCATTTCTGCAAGTTTGTACTTAATTGCACCAAAACCGGAGATTTTTTTACCAAATTGTTTTCTCTCGTTTGTATACTGAACCCCAATAGATAAGAATTTTTTAGCTCCGCCCGTAGTCATTACACCTAATTTAAATCTTCCAATATTCAAAATATTAAAAGCAACGTAATGACCTTTTCCAATTTCACCCAAAATATTTTCTTTTGGAACTTTTACATTATCAAGGAATAAAGCGCGAGTTGATGATCCCTTTATACCTAATTTATTTTCTTCTTCACCTTTTGTAAAACCTTCGGAATCGGTTGGAATAATAAAACAAGTAAACTTGTCACCGTCAACTTGTGCAAATGTAATTAAAATATCGGCAAAGCCGCCGTTAGTAATCCACATCTTCTGACCGTTCAAAATGTAATAGGTGCCATCTTCCGATAAAGTAGCAGTTGTTTTTGCAGAGAGCGCATCAGAACCTGAAGTAGGTTCAGTTAAACAGTATGCGGATTTCCACTCACCTGAAACAAGTTTCGGAAGATATTTTTTCTTTTGTTCTTCAGTACCATAGTAAAGTATCGGAAGAGTACCTATACCGGTATGAGCAGCATACGAAACTCCAAAGGAATGGCTCGGACCCATTGCCATTGCAATAAAAGTATTTGTATTGAAATCCTCTCCAAGTCCGCCATACTCTTCGGGTATTGCCGTTCCCAGCAAGCCCAGCTCACCGACTTTATTAAGAAGTTCAATAGTTACATGATGATCTTTACTTTGCTTATCTATTTCATCGAGTCTCGGCCAAATCTCTTTCTCAATAAAATCCGCAATCATTTCAGTCATCATCTTCTGTTCTTCAGTAATTTCTTCAGGGATGTAAACAGAATCTGCTTGAGTTTTTTTTATTAAGAATTCTCCCCCTTTCAGAACTTCGGTTTTAATTTT
>BDSW01000246.1 GCA_002898175.1 bacterium BMS3Abin04 | reverse complement strand
CGGAGAATACTAAAACTATCTCTGGGAATGAAACGACGGCAATGGTTTATGGGGTTATGGAGTGCCTCTGACTATATGAGTTGGCCTTTTGTCGTGAATAACTAATTTCTAATGAACTTTTTGGGTTGAAAAATTATTTGCAAAATTCAGTATTTGTTGTGGATGAATACTTGCTTTACAATGAAATTACTGCTGTATATAAGAAAATATTGCGATAAAATGATTGTAAATTGTCATTAAGCTGACAATAATAATAAAAATCAGGGAACATATTTGAATTAACGAAGTCTTATAATAAAGATATAAATTTTGTTTAACATAAGTGAAAGGAAATGCAAAATGTCGGAAATATATAATCCTTTAGTCGATCTCATAAGTGATGAAATTTATGAACTCTTGCAGCAAAAGGGGTTGATAAATGAGAAGTCTGTGCGCGATTTTCAAATAAGGCAAAGGTTTAAAGAGCTGAGAGAAAATAAGATGCGGGCAGGAGAAGCAATTGAAGCGTTAAGAAAAGAATATCCATATCTTCAATTTGATTCTATTAGAAAAATTGTATATCATAAATTTAAATGATTAAAAAATTGCTTTTGCAGCTGACGGTTATAAAAGATTTGCTGTCAGACAATAATTCATTACAAATTTGCGAAGGCAGCGGATCATGTTTGATGTGGCTGGTAGGCGTTATACTTATTGCTTCTATATTGTATCTTGCATATCATAGATGGATTGTGCCGGAACATATAAAAAACGATGAGGGATACAAAAAACAAAAGTATAAAGATATTGATGGTTGTTAACAAGAATTTATATCCCTTTATTAGGTTGGAAGTATGTAATTATTCACACTTTTTCAGGAGGTCCGGTATAAAAAAAGACCGCCGGTAAAGCGGTCTTTATATAAAAAATATCTAAATCTGAAATTAACTTTTTTTCTCAACTGTAATTTTAGCATTTTCTATTATTGCATCGTAACGATAACCTGCGCCGAAATCTTTATCAATTACCAAAGTACCTTCCACTACAATAGTTTTACCAACAGCTGCAGACTGATTTGTTGTAACGGTGATATCGGAATGGCCGCCGAAGCTTGACCCGTCTTGAACATGTATCCAATTTCTATTCATGATATTTGAGTTAAACTTTGTAACAACTCCTCTTAACTTTATAACTTTTCCTTTTAGGGAAGCCTTGTTTTTATAAATGCCGGCAATAGTATTACCGTCTTTAAGCGGTTCAACACTTAAACTACCGGTTGCCACAGGCGGAGTTGTTTGGTGTGGACTTCCCAATATTTGGGGAGTAGACGGAGCAGCCTCTGCATTAGGGTTTTTTGAAATACTATCAACGAACAAAATTGAATCGAAAGTTTTATTTAAAGTTTTGCTTGTAAAGTTTTTCATTTCAATAGCTTTAGAAAAATAGAATACATTACCATTTTCTACCGGCGTTTCTTTAACGGCAATCCAGTATTGTTTCCCATTGTCTTCTGCTTTAATATATGTGTAGCCGGCTGCGTTCATATGTTCGATAACCGTTATTTTATGTACTCCCTCCGGAAGTTTTGTTTCTGCCCCATTGTTTTTATTATTACACCCAAATAAAATAAAGGCTAATGTCAGTCCGAGAAATATAAATTGTTTTTTCATTTTAAGTCCTTTCATAATAATTGAAATTAATAAGCTAAATTTAGGAAAGTATTTATCAAAAAGACAAAATAAAATGATATTGCATGGAGTTCTGAAGTTATTAATTTCCATTTTTGTCATAATTGATTTGTTTCTATAATGATTATAGGCGCCAAATCACAAATAGATTAAAAGTTTACTTAATAGCTTTTGAGCATAATATTAAATTATTGTTTTTTCTTTTTTACTTTATATCCGATTCTGTGAAAAGGATTTACAACACTAGACGAAATATTTCTCAAGTGAGAATTTATTCTCTTTAGTGATCTAAAATAAAGTGCAAGCGAGACTGCCGTTCCCGGGTTAATAGTATTATCTTTTTCTTTAATTAGGTCAAAAAGGCACTCATCACTTATTTTGCTTACGGTCTTATATTTTTTTACTATCTCCCTTCCCAACTCTTCGTCTGCATTTTTGAAACACTCAATTGTTTCTTTAAAGTTTTCTTCAACTTCGTTTTCAATTTGAACTAATTTCTCTTCAAAAATTTTACCTTTCAATCTTTTGGGATGATTAAGTGCAATTTCGGCAATATTTTTAGTGTAATCTCCAATACGTTCTAAATCAATTACTATACTTACCAAAACCAAGCCGGAGGGTAAATCTTCATTTCCTGTAAGGACTAAGTGATTAAAAACATCTTTCCGTACTTCTCGCTGATATTTATTTACTTCAAGGTCTTGGTCGTAAATATTAATTTTTAACTCGCCGGAATCTGTAAATCGTAAAACATCCCTTGCCTCAATAAACATATTGTGAGTTAAATAAAGCATATCGTAAGATCTTTGAAAAGCACGATCCATTAATGTATTACTTTTGAAAACGGATAATATTTCTTTAATCATAACTTTACCTCACTGTGAAAAATAAATTACTGAAATGGGAATAATAAAAAATAAGATTACTATATACGCAACGGGAATAAGTTTGTTTTTAGTTGAATATTCGGAAAATTTCTCAGCGATAAAAATCGGGACCTTCTTAAGAGGCCACCAAATGACCATTCCGCAAATATTAAATAATAAATGGGTTAAAGCAACAACAATGGCAGCGGGAACACCGGTAATAAACGCTGCTAATAATGCGGTTACCGTCGTACCGATATTAGCGCCTAAAGTATAAGGGAAAATCTGCAGCAGTGTTAGCAGACCGGCGCCTGCCATGGGCACAACCAAAGATGTGGTAATTGAACTGCTCTGTACCATAATAGTTAATAACAAACCTACAAAAAAAGCGCGGATGGAAGTTTTAAAAAGATATTTGTCAAACCAAATTTTTGCCTTTGAAACTACCAGGACTTTAAGTGATGAGACCATATATTTCAGTGCAATAAAAAGGAATACTAAAGACAATGCAAAAAGAACCCATGGCACGGCATTGTCGTTATGAAGAAGAATTTTCGCATTTCCTTCAAGAAATTTTACAACCGGTTTAGTAAGGGCTTTAACAGGGCTAAGAAATTTAACTCCGCCAACACCTTCAAGGAGTCCCTCAAAAATCCCGGAAGCTTTTCCTAAAAAGTCCGTTGTTAATTGCAGGGGAAATAAAACAATAACGGTAAGAAAATTAAAAAAATCGTGAACAGTAGCAGCAGCAAAAGCTCTTCTGAATTCGTTGCTTCTGTTAATTTGCGGAAGTGAAGCTATGGTGTTTGTAATAGATGTGCCGATATTAGCTCCCATAATTATTGGAATTGCGCTGTCAATTGTTAATGCTCCGGCGGCTACCATTCCAACTACAATTGAGGTAGTAGACGAGGAGCTCTGAATAATTGAAGTTGCGAGAATTCCTATAAATAAACCCGTAAATGGATTTGATGTTGATTGAATTAACGCATGCGAAAAACCTTTGCCGAAAAGTTTTAACGACGTACCCATTAAATCTAAACTAAACACAAAAAGGTACAAGAAAAACATAAGTTCCAAGATGGCAAAAAGATTTGGATATTCTTTATAAAACTCTTTTAATTTTTGCATGTTTGGGGATATTAAAATTAGAATATTGGTTTTTCAAACATACTTAAAATTTTTAAAATTCCAATGAGTTCTAATACTTTTTTGTAAAACAAATTGATTATCTTTTTCCCAAAACGACCAATTTTTAATTAAATCAAATATCGGCGGAATCATTTTCAAGTTTTAATATACAACAGCTCACATAGTCCTTGATGCCGGGAAGGTTTTATCTGAACCCTCTTAATTTATTTAAGCACCTCTTGTTAATACAGCCAATTTGTTTTATGGAAAGGACTGTCCGTTTTCAAAATAGATCTAATTATTGTCTTAATATTAAATTTTTAAAAAAAGCACCTAACGTTTGGCTGCAAGACAAAAAACAATTTAAATTGGAAATGCTAAACAATCAGTACAACTTTATAGATAATGAACACTGCTGATCAAGCTGTTTTTAGGAATAAAAAGTTTTGACTTTTGTAAATGAATTTATATTTTATTTTATCCTTTCATAAAATCGAGGTGGAATATGAACATAGTCGAACGAGCAAAAAACATTCTGCTAAAACCCAAAGAAGAATGGGAAGTTATCAAAAATGAAGAAACAACAGTTAATGCCCTGTTTACACAGTATGCCGTTATTCTGGCTGCCATACCTGCCGTTGCAGGATTGCTGGGGTATAGTGTATTCGGCATGAACTTTGGATTTAAAACATTTAGAATGCCGATTACAACCAGCTTTGGCTGGGCTGTACTTACCTACATACTAATGCTTGTCGGTATCTATTTGATTGGATTCTTAATCGATACATTCGCGCCTACGTTTGGATCGACAAAAAATTTAACACAATCAATGAAGGTCGCCGTATACGCATATACCGCCTCGTGGGTGGGCGGAATATTTTATATTTTTCCTGTTTTATCATTTCTTGTAATGTTAGCCGGAATCTATTCTTTGGTATTGATGTACATGGGATTGAAAAGAGTAAAGGATGTTCCTCAAGAAAAGATGCTGGGTTATTTTATAACGGTAATAGTTATAGCAATTATAGTTTACTTTGTTATTGGAGCAATTACAACTGCGGTAGTATTTAGCGGTTATGCAATGGGAGCAATGTAGAAAGATTAGAATTTAATTAACCTGATATTTAAACATCTGACCGGGAAAGTATTTTTGGCTTTTGCACTAAAACAATGATGGTTTTTGAGTAGCCCTGCATTTGGCTGAATTGGAAATTAGAGAGTTACAGGGTCGTAAAATCTTTTATGACCTCTGTGAAAATCTTATGGATTTATTTAATTATTCTTAGGCTTATCAAAATTTTATTTGTTAGTTTTCAACTTCATTTTTTAAGATATTATTGTTAGGTGTTAAGTGGAAATTCTTTCAAACGATTATTTTGAAGACCAAGAGTTTAAAAATCTTACTGTAGTTAATGAAAAGTTGGAATTGAAAACTTTTCAAAGCTGTACTTTTAAAAATTGTGATTTTTCCAAAAGTAATTTTGCACATACTGTGTTTGCACAATGTAGGTTTGATTCGTGTAATTTTAGTCTTGTAAAATTATGGGAGACACAATTAAACGAGGCTGCTTTTAATGAATGTAAAATTTTAGGGGTTAATTTTACGCAGATAAATGATTTGGTGGTTAACTTCAATTTTGCTAACTCATTTATCTCGGAATGTGATTTTTCCGAATTAGATATTCCTAAAACAAAGCTTGTTGATTGTGAAGTTAAAAACTGTGATTTTTTTCAAACCAATCTGAGCGGGTCGGATTTATCAAATTCCGATTTTTCCGGTACTGTTTTTGAAATAACGAATCTATCAAAGGCAAATCTGGCTGGTGCACAAAATTATAGAATAAATCCGCTTTCCAACAATATAAAAAATACTCGGTTTTCACTACCTGCAGCAATCTCTATGTTTGAATTCTTGGATATTAAAATAGTTGACGAGTAAAGTTTAGAAGAAAAGACAACTAACTAAGTTCCTCAAAGGAACTTAGTTAGAATAAATATATAATTTTATTTGTTTAAAACGCTGGTTACTTTCTCTGCCGCATCTTTAAGAGTTTTTGCAACTTCAAAGTTTAACCCGGATTTTTCAAGCAGTTTTCTTCCTTCTTCGGCGTTGGTTCCATCAAGCCTTACGACAATCGGAAGTTCAACTTTAACTTCTTTAACGGCATCAACAACGCCTTGTGCAACTCTATCGCATCTTACAATTCCACCGAAAATATTTATTAAAATAGCTTTTACATTAGGATCGGAAAGAATTATTTTGAATCCGTTGGCAACGGTTTCTTTATTTGCCGTTCCGCCAACATCTAAAAAGTTTGCAGGGTCGCCGCCGGCTAATTTTATAATATCCATGGTTGCCATTGCTAGCCCGGCGCCGTTAACCATGCAGCCCACATTTCCATCAAGTTTAATATAATTAAGATTATATTTGGAAGCCTCGGTTTCAAGTTTATCCTCTTCATCAAGATCTCTATATGCCAATATTTCAGGATGTCGGTAAAGAGCGTTGTCGTCAAAATTCATTTTAGCATCTAAAGCAATTACGTCGCCTTCTTTTGTTACAACTAAAGGATTTATCTCCGCGATCGAAGCATCGGTCGACTCATACACTTTGTATAATGCGACTAAAAATTTTGTTGCGTTTTTGAATTGGACTCCGTTTAAACCGAGTGCAAATGCCAGTTTTCTAGCTTGATATGCTTGAAGTCCAAGAGCGGGGTCGACTGTTTCTTTAATAATTAATTCAGGGGTTTCGGCAGCAACTTTTTCTATCTCAACACCACCTTCGGTAGAAGCCATTAAAACATTCTTCGATTGTGCCCTGTCTAATGTAATACCGACGTATAATTCTTTGTCAATGTTTATTCCCTGTTCAATTAGGAGGCGTTTAACTACTTTGCCTGCAGGCCCTGTTTGATGCGTGACGAGAGTCATTCCCAGCATATCTTTTGCAAACTTTCTAACTTCACGGAGATTCTTTGCAATTTTAACACCGCCGCCTTTCCCCCTTCCGCCGGCATGAATCTGAGCTTTAACAACCCATAATTTACCGCCGATTTTTTTCGCTGCATTAACAGCTTCGTCAGGTGTAAACGCTACCATCCCATTAGGAACCGGAACATTGAATTTTTGAAAAATTTCTTTTGCTTGATATTCATGAATTTTCATTATTAACCCTGCTGTTTAATTGATAATTTTTTCAAATCTACTGTTGAAAATTATAAATATTTAATTAAATACCCTAAAACAAATTTAAATCCCTATCGAGAAAATAGTTTTCTTACGGCTATTTGCTATAAAGCGCTTCATAAATTGCATCATGTATTATTGGCCTGAATTTTATAATCTTCCTGTTCTTTCTTGTAGGATAAACCCTGTTCGTGAGTAAAATTACGAAAATTCCCGTGTCTTTATTTACCCAAACCGAAGTACCCGTGTAGCCTGTATGACCGTATGAATTGGAAGAGAACTTTGTCCCGAATGATGAATAACCCTTTACGGATTTTGTATCCCAACCGATTCCTCTGCTGCTTTGATCGGATTGTCTGGTTGTCCATTTATTAATGGTTGATTCTTTAATAATTTGTTTCCCGTTATACTTCCCGCCGTTTAACATCATGTGAAAAAACTTTGCCAAATCCGGAGCGGTTGAAAATAATCCTGCATGACCTGCAACACCGCCCAGCATATAAGCGCGTTCGTCGTGAACTTCGCCCTGCAGCGGTCTCATTCTGTAAAACGTATCTATTTCGGTCGGCGCACATTTTTGTTTTAATGATGGAGGAGGATTATACATTGTGCTATTCATGCCAAGAGGTTTGAATAGATTTTTCTCGAGGAATTTATCCAATGTGGTTCCGGAAATTCTTTCGATTACTTTTTGTAATGTTATCATTCCCAAATCGCTGTAAACGTATTTTGTACCGGGTTCGTAAATAAGTTCGGTATTCATTATGTCGTTTATTACTTGCTTGCTCGTGTTATAAATGTCGTAATATTTTTTGAATGCAGGTAAACCGGAATTATGCAGAAGTAAATTTCTTACGGTTATTTTTTCTTTACCGTGATTACCAAACTCCGGCAAATATGTTGCAACTTTTTCGTCAAGCTTAAGTTTTCCCCGGTCATATAAAATCATTGCTGCGGATGTTGTACCAATTACTTTTGATACGGATGCCAAATCGAATATTGTATTTAATGTCATTCGCGGTGAAGTTGTATCGTAAGTATAATGTCCGTAAGCTTTCTCGTAAATTGTTCCGCTTTTATTTCCGACTAATAAAGTTGCACCCGGGAATACCGAATCCCGAATTGCGGTATTCATCAGTGAATCAACCTTTTCGAACTTATCATTATTGCCGGTCTCAGTAATATCTGAGTTGCTGTTTGTGTAATCGGTCGATTTACAGCTTATAAAGAGAAAGCCGGTAAATAGAATTAATAAAACGTAATTAAAAACATGCTTATTCAATTTGAATTTTCTCCTTTGTTTTTTTACCGAAGTTGGGATCGAGCGGAATAAATTTAGTTATAATAAAAGCCGGAATAGTAGCAATTACAACCCAAACAAAAAAGTGCTGATACCCGATTAATTCTTCAAGCCAGCCGCTGAACATTCCCGGAACCATCATGCCGAGAGCCATAAATCCTGTTGCAATTGCGAAGTGCGCTGTCTTAAACTCTCCATCTGAAATATAAATCATAAAAAGCATATAAGCGGTAAACCCGAAACCGTATCCGAATTGTTCAACGGCAACCGCCGAGGCAATAGCTGTAAATGATTCGGGTTGAACATAGGACAAATAAATATAGACAGCGTCAGGTAAATTAATTGCAATTAGCATCCACCAAATCCAATATTTTAGACCTTGTTTAGCCGCAAGAAATCCACCCAGTAATCCTCCTGCTGTTAAAGCCAGTATGCCGATTGTTCCGTAAATAAGGCCAACCTCGCCTGTGGTTAATCCCAATCCCCCAATCTCACGAGCATCTAACATAAACGGAGCCGCTAATTTTACCAGTTGAGATTCTCCCAGTCTAAATAAAAGTAAAAATCCCAGTATTACTCCGATTTGTTCCTTCTTAAAAAACAAAACAAATGTTTTAATAAACTCGCCGAATATTCCTTCGTCTCCTCTGGATGCCGGTTTGTCGATATCCGGATAAGGTAAAATAAATTTATGGTATAAAAAGAAGACCAAAAACAATGCCGCTAAAATTGCAATTGTAATCATCCACGCTAAAGGGATATTACCGGCTCGGGAAACGAACTCTGCACTTTCAACCTTTTTAAGTTTCGGGTCGAGCTGAATAACGGCAAATGCAGGTCTGTTCCAGTTTTTGTCGTTAAATTCAAATCTATGACCCTCAACTAATCTTATACTTTTACTTCCTCCTTCCTGAGCAAAGTTTACAATAACATTTTCGTTATGCGGGGGTTTTTTTGAAAGATGAAAATAAACTATTCCGAAATTACCAACCGTATTTTCTTTTTTGATAATCTTTTTTTCTTTACCGAATAAATCCTTAATAGTTTTTGAAAACCAAGATAATTCCTTTTTAGCATTTTTCTGTTTCGCTTGCTGTCCGGTTTCTTTATTATTAGCATCTTCGTAAAATCCGTTTGAAGTGTTTGATTCTTTAACCTTGTTTATAATTAAATCAACATTGCTTCGTTTCCTGCTTAACATCCCAATTTTTAGGTCGGAAGTATTTGTAAGTATTCTTAAATTTCCAGGGAGTTCATTAAAATGAAGGGAATCAAAGTTTGAAATAGTTGAAACTTCATGAGTTGGATTTGATTGAATGCTTAACTCTACCGGTGGCAAACCCGTTGAACTTTCGAGGTACCCAGCAAGAATTATTAGCAAACCCTGACCCGTAATCATTGCAAACCTATAGAAAGTACTTCTGATTCCGACAAAGAAAGCCTGGTCGTGTTCATCCAGACCGAGCATATAGAATCCGTCTGCCGCAATGTCGTGCGTAGCGGAACTAAAGGCTAATAACCAAAAAAATGCAAGTGTATATCTGAAAAAATGCGGAACGGGAATAGTTAATGCAACGCCTGCCAAACCGGCTCCGACCAGTAACTGCATTGAAATAATCCAGAACCTCTTGGTTTTAAATAGATCAACAACCGGGCTCCACAAGGGTTTAATAACCCAAGGTAAGTAAAGCCAACTTGTATACAAAGCAATATCGGTGTTCGATATTCCCAATCGCTTATACATAATAACCGAAACGCTCATGACAATTACGTAGGGAATACCTTCGGCATAATAAAGCGTGGGAACCCAAGCCCAAGGATTTCTGAATTTTTTCTTCTTACCCATAAATTTATCTCGTTTAATAATTAGTACGTTTTAATAAATAACCGAAAGGCTAAGCAGTATGTGAAATAAAAAACTTTCTAGCCAATAATGCTGCACCGAGTTCAGGCTTCATTTCTGCTTCTTTGATAACTACATCGGTAAATTGATTTTTAACTTTCAGTCGAAATAATTTCGAATAATAATTTTTTGTTGTTATTAAACTTCCAATTAAACTAACAAACAAAACAGGCTGAGCAATCCGCCTTTGCATCGCTTTTAAGTGCAATATCAATTCGTCGCTTTCTTCATCAAGAATTTGTCTGCAAATTTCATCACCGTTTTCGGCTGCTTTCATAACAAAGGGAGCGACTGACGGGATATCGAAATTATTACTATATACTTCAGTTATTAATTCGTTTGGAGTTTTAATGTTGAATTGTTTGTTAACATATTGCTTTAGCAAGGTTTCTTTTCCGCGTCCGTCCATGTTTTTCGCTACCGCAATCAATCCTTTACGTCCTAAAGTAAAACCGCTGCCGTCGTCTCCAATATACCTACCGAATCCTCCAACTCTATGGATATTGCCCGACGCATCCTTCCCGAACATAATTGAACCTGTCCCTGCAATTAGAATGCTGCCGGGTTTACCGCTAAAAGCGCCTTCCAGAGCAATGCGCGCGTCACTTTCAACTTCAAATGAACGGATGGGAATATTTTCCTTATTACAGAGGCTTAAGAATTTTTCTTTTAATCTTTCGGCATCTTTTAGCCGCCCCGCGCCTGTTGTTCCAATTACTATTGAAGCGATATCGTTAAAAGATAGTTGCTTTTGCTCAAGACATTCTTTGATCAAATTTAACAATGTTCCGGAAACTTCGTCAGTCCCCTTTATAAGAAAATTAGTTGCATTTCCTTTGCATTCTGCTAAAATATTTAATTGCAGGTCGGTTAGTACGGCTTTTGACTTTGTTCCTCCGCCGTCAATTCCAATCAAAAAGCTCATGTAAGAAATCCTTAAAAAATGTTTTGCAAAATAGGTAATTAATTATTTATTAAAAAGAGCCGCAGAAATAGCTTGGCTGTAAAATGTTATCTTATTCAGCAAATCGGGAGTTTTTCTTTGCAAGATTAAAAGTTAGTATCTGCATTACGAAGTATTACTGTTTGAATTGAAAGTAAATCTGATAATTAGTTAAATATATTAAAAAAGCTTATGAGTTTGTGTTTTCTCAAATTCAACTTAACATTGAATTTTACACAGATGAAATTCTTGTTGAAAACAATTTTGTGTTTGCAGTCACTAATTCTAAAGGAACAACTTTAATTCGGGCAACGGGAGATATAGTTCCTGAAGAAAACAGAGAACTTTTTATTTTCGGAAAGGAAAATGGGAAGTGGAAAATTGCCCGCTATATGTTTAATAAAATGAAATAATAGGTGCTGATATTATTTTGACCAACGGATAAAATATTTGTTGCAACAAATAATGTTATAACATATATTTGTAATGTTAAATTTAAAACTTAAGGGGTAATAAAATGGAAACAAAAACTTTGTTCAACGAAAGGCGCTCGGTTAATCATTTTGATAAAGACAAAAACATCGATGAGTCTCAGATAAAAGAAATAATAAATCTTGCCGTTCTGGCTCCGTCGGCTTTTAATCTTCAACCATGGAGAATATTGGTTGTAAAATCGGAAGAAAGTAAAAAAAGACTTTTCGATTTAGCAAACAGTCAGGAGAAAATTCTTGAAGCGCCCGCAACTTTAATAATAATCGGTGATAAGGAAGGATATTCCGATACAAATCCTGTTTGGAAAGAAATGCTTCAAAGCGTTGGCGGTAACCGGGAAATGGTTGATGGCGCAAAGCAGGCGGCTTCATTTCTTTACGGTTCAAGCGAAGAGCGAAAACTTAAATTTGCCGAAAGTAATGCCGGATTATTAGCAATGTCTATAATGATAGCCGCAAAGGAGTTTGGCGTTGACACACACCCAATGAGCGGAATAGACTTTGACGGTATTCATAAAGAATTTAACTTGAAGGAACCGGAATCTGTTGTTATGGCAATTTGTTTGGGATATTATGACAAAAGCAAGCAGCTTTATCCTCGCCGTCCGCGCCGGCTCTTTGAAGATATTTCAACTATTATTTAGATAATATATGCCGAGAAATTAGACGGTTCTTTGTATACACTTGAATTATAAAATTTCAAAAAAAATGAAAAATATATTTAAATAGAATTATCCGAATTAATAAAGCGATAAAAATTGATATGCGTATTGAAGATGAATTAAAAGGTCGTTTCAGGAATGGATACCACAAGGGATTGATTAATCTAAATTATACCGTTAAACAGCTAATTTACGATTTTCATCAATCATTAAAAAAACACGGATTAACCGAACCTCAGTATAATATTTTAAAAATATTAAGGGGGTTTCGCTCCGAAGCTCCCCTTTCTATCGGATTTATTAAAGAAAGAATGCTGGATAAAAATTCTGACGTAAGCCGTATTGTTGATAAACTAAAAGCCAAACATCTGGTTGATCGGCAGGAAAATCCAACCGACAGAAGACAAAAAGATGTGGATATTACAGAGAACGGTTTGAAGTTATTGGAAAAAATGGATGACTGCGAGAAAACAATAGATAACCTTTTAAGTAATTTATCACGGAAGGAAGTACGGGAGCTAAACAGACTTTTGGATAAAATTCGTGAGTAAATATATTAAAATATTGATAATCTTTAATTTTCTAAGTTTAATATTTTAAATATATGCTAAATTTAGCGGCTTTGTTGATACCAGCTTACAGCTTTTAAGGAAGTAACCGTCTATTTATAATTTTTCCAGTATCTTCAAAGTCCGCAAATCTGTTTAAATAATCACTTCGATATTTTCTCATATCCCCAGCTATCCAAACATATAAAGTTAATACTCTTTCTCAAGAAACTTTTTCTTGCAAAAAATAACGGCACAACAGCCTAAACAATTAATACAACAAACGGGATTAGCGTATCTGTTGTGTTGCTGAAAAATGTTTGAAATACCGCTCCGGTATGTTCCATTAAAACCGCCGTATAAATATTTTAGCAATATTAAAAAACGCTGATAAATAAATAGGATTAAGTATGCTTACTACAAGAGAATGATTTTCACGAAGGCTGCTCTGTAACGCTTAAATAGAATATAATAAACTTTCAAACTATTTAAATTTCTGATTAAAATTTAAAAAAAATAAATACCAAATAAATTTGCACTAAAACTAACATTAATGTAGATTCATAAAGTATTTTATTTAGAGTTGTTAACCAAATTATTAGAATACAAAATCAAAAGAATTAAACGAACAAAAACTTTATAAAACAATGTATTAATTTTATTAAATAATTATCGATATTATTTTGAGAAAGGTATTAAAGTATAATAATCAATAATAAAAGCGCCTAATAATACATATAAAGTTGCATTACATTGATAACATAAAAGAGGCGGGGGAATAGATATAAACGGAAGAATTAATATACAATCAAAAACCATATAACTATAATAAAATTAAAGGTAGATAATATGAAAGTCCTGTTATCAATTATATTTTTTGGGTTTGTGTTTGGCGGAATTCCTACAAATACTATTTTCTCAATGGAATTATCCGTTTTGAAAAGTCAAAATCAAGATGATCCTTCTTGTGTTACATCTAAATGTCACGCATCGATGGGAAAGGAAGCTTTTGTTCACGGTCCGGTAGCCGATGGAGACTGTGAATCATGTCATGAACTTTTGCCGAATGAGAAACATGAATTTAAACCTATCAAAAATATCGGCGAACTTTGTTATTCTTGTCATGATTCAAAGGCGACCGAATCTATTGTGCATAAACCGGTTATGCAGGGCAAATGTACTACTTGCCACGATCCTCATCAATCGAATTACCCGTTTCAAATTAAAGAAAGTCCCATTTCTAAAATTTGCGTTACATGTCATAATAAAAATATGTTTGAGAAAAAATTTGTACACGGACCTACCGCTGCCGGGGACTGCGTTATTTGTCATACGCCGCATACAAGCAACAATCCCAATTTACTAGTACAAACCGGAAGTAAATTATGTTTCGGGTGCCATACGGAAATGAAGGATGACCTTGCGGCAGCGAAAAAGGTTCATAAACCCGCAAGAAACAATTGTACAGACTGCCATAGCCCGCACAGCACCGACACTAAATATATGCTGAAAAATCAGATTCCGAATTTATGTTTTAATTGTCATAATGATATAGAAAAGCACGCTGAAAAATCACTTGTAAAACATGAAGCGCTGACAATAAAAAAGAAGTGTTTAAATTGCCATTCACCCCACGGAGCAGAATATTCAATGCAGTTGACTGCCCAACCGATGATACTCTGTCTTAATTGTCATGATCGTACAATGACAACTAAAAACGGAGAAAAACTTAGAAACATGAAGTTATTGCTTGAAAAAAATAAAGATTGGCATGGTCCAATTCGCAATAAGAGTTGTACCGGGTGCCATGATGTTCATGGTTCCGATTTCTTTCGAATACTGGTAAAACACTATCCGGCAAAATTCTACGCAGCTTTTACGGAAAGTCAATATGCGCTTTGTTTTAACTGTCATCAGCCGACACTTGCCGAAGTTGCGGAGACAACAACATTAACAGGCTTCAGAAACGGAGACCGCAGTTTACATTATCTTCATGTGAATAGAAAAAGGGGAAGAACCTGCCGAGCATGCCATCAAACACACGCCAGCAATTTACCGTTTCATATACGCGCGGCAGTTCCGTTTGGTAAATGGATGTTGCCTATTAATTATACAAAAACAAAGACCGGCGGCAAATGTGCACCAGGTTGCCACTTGCCAAAACAATATTCGCGAACAATTATAAGTTCAAAGAAAAAATAATATGAAAAATATTACTTTAATATTATTTATTTTTCTATTTTCCTTTGTGTTTTCAAGTCTTGGTTTAGGTCAAAATCAAGTCGATTCTTCTTTGGCCCCGCCTTTTACTTTAAAAGATTTTAACGGTAAGCAGCAATCGCTTAATAATTTACTCGGCAAAAATCTAAGTGTAGTAATTTTTTGGGCAACTTGGGGAGTAGACTCAATTAAAATGATGAGTGATCTGCAAAAATTGTATGTAAAATATCAAAAAAAGGGATTTAACGTTATCGGCGTATGTGTTGAGCGGCAAGTTATTAACGACTCACTACGTCAAAAAATTATAGATACTGTTAAGCAAAAACAAATTACTTTTCCACTTCTTTTAGATTATCGGTTGCAAACATTTAAATTATATCATGTTATTGCGGTACCGACGATGTTTGTAATTGATAAAAACCGGAAAATACTTTTTAAACTTGCCGGCTATCCGATTGTGGGTCGTGATAAACTATTTAATTTTATTGTAGAATACTTTGAAGGAAAACCCCGTATCGCGGCTAAAAAAACCATTGGAAGAAAACCTAATGCAAATGCTGTACGTTTTTATAATATGGCTCGCTTCGAATTTAAAATGGGAAGAAGTTTTTCTGCCAAAGGACATGCAATAAAGGCTGCAAAACTAGACACTTTATTTGTTAAACCCCTTCTTTTATCGGCCGAAATAGAATTAAGGGGAAAACAAATTTCCAATGCGGCAAAATATATTGAACAGGCGCTTAAGCTAAGTCCAAATTTAACAGCAGCTCTGTTATTAAAAGGGTTTTTACTGGCAAAGCAGGACAGCACGAAAAAAGCGATTAAACTATTAAACAATATTATTCGTAATGATTCTACTTCGGTGCTTGCTTTTTGTTATCTCGGTTATGCTTACGGTATGGATAATAATTTAATACAATCACTTTTGGAATTCAAACGTGCCGAAACGTTATCTAAAAACGATTATCGAATTCCACTTTTAAGATCTGAAGTTTATAAACGATTTGGTAAACTAAAAAAAGCAAAGGCCGATAAGTTAAAGTATCAAAAATTACGGGCTAAAGCTTGGTAAAACATTTTGAAAAAGTCTTTTAGTTTCATAGACAACATAACGAATTAATCCTCAAGGGGAAAAGCAGAAATTGTTCAGCATCCTTTGTGGCTGCTGTTTGAAGGAGACGGTAATAAAAAAATTTTGAATAAGGAGAGTAAATTTTAATTAAATATTTACGTTCGATTTATCAAACGGGTTAAGGGTAATATCTGAATTAAATTGAGTTTTAGCTTCACCAGGGTCTTTTTGTGATTTGCAGTGCCCCCGCTAATATTTTCTTATACCTGCGGTTATTCTAACTCATAAAATTAAAAATCTTTTTTAAGAAACTTTTTTCTTGCAAAGAACAACGGCGCTGCAGCCCAAACCGTTAAAACCGTAAATGAAATTAGCATACCCGTTGTGTTTCCGAAAAACTTTTGAAATACTGCTCCCGTATATCCCATTAAAGCCGCTATATCGAACTTTAGTAAGATTAAAACTCTTGCCAAATCAATCGGGTTAAGCATACTTACTACAAGAGAGAATGTTTCGAGAGGATAATCTTGCAACGCTTGAATTAAAAACAGCAATATTCCATCGAACAACAAAGCCAAAAAGAGCCAAATAAAAATTGCCGCACCAAAACCTTTTAATCTGTCTTCGTTTTTTATTGAGGTCCAAAAGGAAATCGCTGTAAAAATTACTGTTAAAAATATTCCGGAAAGCATTATTAGTAAAAGAATACCGAAATAATTTTGAAGACTGCTGGAATAGACAACGATTCCTAAAACCACGCCTACCACAAAACTTAAAATTAAGGGAATAGCTAAACCGAAATAAAGACCGAGAAAAATAGTCGTACGGTTTATCGGCTGAGATAACATAAAAACTATATAATCGCGATTGTTATAAAAATATATTGTTCCTAATATTGTGCTAATGAGCGGGATGATAATCAAAACCACATTCATCAAACTTAACAACACCTTGGAAATATCGTTTGTAAACGTCAGCATTCCGTAAATAACAATAAAATAGAAAGCGGTATAAAAAATAATCCACTTGCTTCTCATAACATCGTGCAGCTGGTATTTAATAATTTTTACTAAAATCATTTTATGCGCATTTATTTGTAATCATTGAAGCAATTGCCCTTTCCAAATCGGCTTGCTTGGTTTCTGAAATTAAATCGGTAATTGTACCGTGAAAACAGATTCTTCCATCCAGGAGAAAAATTACATCCTGAGCTAACCTTTCCAGCTCGGTTAAAAGATGCGATGTGAAAATAATCGTTTTACCCTTTTCGTTTTCCTCTAATATTTTATCTTTTAATATACTGCTTGAAAGAGGATCTAGACCCGCAGTCGGTTCATCCAGAATTAGAATATCGGGATCGAATAAAAATGCAATACATGCATTTACTTTTTGTCGTGTTCCCCCTGAAAGATTTTTTAATCGCTTGTTAAATTCGGTTTTTAAATTAAATTTATTTATTAGGTCTTCATCGTACTTGGGTGCATTGCTGCGCAGATCTTTAACCATTTTTAGAATCTCTTCTACTTTCAAATTTTCCGGGAAGTTAGCTATTTGAGGCATATACCCTATGTTTTCGCGGTAATGCCAATCCCCGTTTAGCTTAAAATCATCAATCAATATCTTGCCTTCGTCAATTCTCACCAGTCCAAGTAAAGATTTAATCATGGTTGTTTTACCCGAAGCATTCGGTCCGACTATGTATGTGATCTTTCCTTTCTTAATGGAAATATTTATTCCTTTAAGTACCTCCAGTTTATCAAATGATTTTTTCAGATTTGTTATAGTTATCATTTTATTCTTTTCATTGAGGGATGATTATCAATAAGTGATTCCGGCGTTAGTATTGGGAAAACCTTCTCAGTCAAATCCAATACCGAAGCAAAAAGGCTTCTATGCAAAATAAGCAGCGGTTGATTCCTTTCCACAAGCAGCGAAAATAGTTTTACCGGTCTGTAAGGCACATCTCCTATCCGGTCTTTATTCAAATCGTATCCGTTATATTCCGACCAATAATTATGATCGAAGAAATTGAAGTTTTGAACACTGTTAGTAGTAACGTCAAACGAATTTCCTATAAAATTATTATCGGTAAATTTATTATCCATTGAGTTTGCCATTAATCTCAGCGCCCAACCGTTCTCAATAAAATCATTGTGGGAAACATCAACTCTATTCGATCCTTCGAGATAAATCCCGCTGGAATTCTTTAAAAATCTATTATTTGAAATTTGGCTGTCGAATATTTCTTTAAGCAGAATTCCGTATGAAGCGCTTCCCCAATTATGTAAAAAAAGGTTATTCAACATTTTAATATTATGAGTGTACATTACGGCTACGCCGGCGCCGTTGTTTTCAAATGTATTATTCGAGTAAACACAGCTATCGGAAAACATAAAGTGTAATCCATACCGGATATTATCTTTGCTGTAATTATCATAGATTTTGCTGCTCTCAACAAATTCAAAATAAATTCCGTCTCTATGCCCGCTTATTTTATTATTGGCAATTGTTATGTTTCTACAATACCAAAGATGTATCCCGTTCCCGGAAGTTGTTTCGCGGGTTCCGTGCGCCTCAATTTTATTGTTCTCAACAAAGCAGTCGGCGCTTTTTGCTACATAAACAGCAAAAAAATTGTTCAATAAAATATTATTTATAATTGAACAATTCTTAACCTCTTCTAATTTAATTCCAGCATTATCTTCAACAAAACTGAGACCGGAATTAATTATTTTTAAACCTTTAATTATTACGCTATCTGAAGTAACCGTGAAAATTTCACCGTTATTTTCACCATCGATTACAGGATAATTCCTTCCCATAATAACCAATTTTTTATTTATTCTGATATTACCTTCTTTATAAAGACCGGGCATTATTAAAAGCGTATCGTTATCGGCTGCAATTTCTATTGCTCTTTTAATTGATTTTATCTTGCCGGAAGGTGATATTGTAATTTGCTTGGGGAAAAGGAAACCGGGTATAGAAAAGCTTATTGCCAGAAACAAAAATAATGCAAACCTATAAAAACTAAGAATTTTAAGAGCAAACATTTAATACTAACCTTATTTAAATGTTCTAGCTACCATCTGCAGTAACCAATTTTAATATATCTTTCCAATTTAATACTTTACCGCCATAATTATCAATAATACTATCCTTTTCCTTTATAGTTTCTACAGCCAAAACATTTAATCCCATCGGACTATGAATTTTATCATTTTTTATATAAATAGCGTTCACTGCCGGTATGAACTTTTTATTACTAGCAAAATCAGTTACCCACAACGAACCAACTTCTTTTGACTTATTTTTCAAATAATAATTGGCAAGGCATTCAATCGAATCAAATTTATATACTTTTCCTTTCGACGAAATAAGTTCGGCACCGTATCCTCTTTCTACAATTCCCATATTACATTCGGCACAAATATCTTTTCCATAGTCAATTTTTTCCGGAGTATTTTGACATGATTGAAATAGTACTATTGTTACAAGAATCAAAAATATCTTTAAATTATTTAACATTGCTTCCTCGCTTTAACTTTTTTTCTTTCCAAACAACAAACACGGCAATTGCCAAAGAAACAAAAATTGCAATCGAACCCAACCCGGGAAGTGAGGTTGCAGTAATGTTAAGCAATTGTTTTGTGCCAAGCAGCGGTGGTTGATAAACCATGCCCGGAATTTTGATCGGAGCGTCTGGGCTTAAATTATGACCGTAATTATATTCCCACATATAGAAGTCATATAACCCTATAATTCCAAGAACAATAATTAAGGCAATCCATACTTTAACCAAGGTAGTATTTTTATAAAACGCAGCTATTAAACCAAATAATATTAAAAATCCTAAAATATATGGCATAATCTTTAGTTCTTTAATAGATTCCGGCGTAATTCTCTGCATACCGATATAGTGATTTAATTCGTTTATTATCTTCAAGTCATGTTCATTTAAACCGGTAATCTTATGTGACCAAATTTTTAGTCCAAGTCCTTCGGGATATTGCGGAGCCTGCAAACCAATATTCCAAAGCGGAAAAAGAAATGTAAACACAAACATTAAAGATGCAATTACAATTAAGATTCTGGATCTTTTCTCCATCTTTCAATCTCCAAACAGAATTGCCCGATAATTTAATTACCGGGCATTAGAATTATTATTTACCTAACGTGTATAAAATAGGTGTTTTTGAATTTTCCGGAGATACTCTTATATATCCTTGCATTTCTTGATGTAAGGCTGAGCAAAAATCAGTACAATAAAATGGATAAACGCCTACTTTTTCGGGTTTCCATAAAATTGTTCTTGTCTGTCCCGGCATAATTAAAAGTTCAGAGTTTTTATTCCCCGTAACCGCAAAACCGTGTGGAATATCCCAGTCTTGTTCAAAATTTGTTACATGGAAATAGACATTGTCGCCCACGCGGGCTCCTTCAATATTGTCGGGAGTAAAATGACTTCTGCTGGCGCCAATATAAACATGAAAATCTTTACCATCGCGGACAACCTTTGTATCTTTTACTCCCTTTGAAACATAAGGATTCTCATTTTCTTCAAGTTTGTATATCCTTTGAGATTTTTCCATTAATAATTTTGCCGGAATTGATTGGGCATAATGAGGTTCTCCAATAGTCGGAAAATCCAATAAAATCTTCATCTTATTCCCCGATATATCAATTAACTGAGCCGACTGGCAAAGTGCGGGACCTGTTGGTAAAAATCTATCTTTAGTAATTTTATTTAATGCAATTACATATTTACCCCAGGGTTTTTTTGTATCTCCGCCCGGTACACTTAAATGCCCGGGTGAGTAATATGTAGGAATTCTATCAACAACCTCCCAAGTACCCAATTTCCATTTTACAATTTCTGAAGAAATAAATGCGGTAGTATACGCAAATCCTTTGTCGTCAAACTCAGTATGCAAAGGTCCCAAACCGGGATCTACAACCTCGCCGGCAATTACATCATCATATTTCAAAATTGGAATTCCGTCAATTTCACCATCGAATGCTTTATTTTCGATTGCCTTAATCATTTTCTTAAAAGAATGCACAGGCAATACAGTAGAAAGCTTGCCTCCGCCAACAATATATTCGCCGGAAGGATCAACATCAACACCGTGCGGTGATTTTGGAGTTGGTAAATAATAAATTAACCCAGGACATTCTTTTGGATATAAAACATTCACTTTGTTATTAACTTCAGAAAAAGCTGTTTGTTTCTTTTTATCCACATAATTTCTATAATACTTTGCGTTTACAGAATGCGCTTTCCCTTCATTCAAATATTTTTCGGCAAGCTTCCAATTAACCGCCGCAATAAAATCTTTATCTTTTCTTGAGGCATTTATTTCCAGAAGTGAGTGTGCTTCCTCGCTATTATAGCAAGTAAAAAATGCCCAATCGCGCGAAGGGCCCTTACCGGCATGAGCAAGATCATAATCAAAACCGGGAACTAAAATTTGAAACGCAAGAGACATATTGCCTTCTTTCGGATCTACCTTGATAAAGCTTATTGTACCTTTAAAATTTTTTTTATACGATTTAATAGAAACATCCCTCTGAGGAATGGGTACACTAAAGCGAGTGGAAGCAATAACATATTCGTTGTTTTCTGTTATAAACGGAGAACCGTGATTTCCGGCCGAATTAGGTAATTCTATGATTTCAGCAGTTTCAAATTCTTGTAAATCCAGTCTTGCAACTCTCGGGGTATTGTTTTCATTAATAAACAACCACCTTCCATCATGCACGCCATCGGTTTCCGATAATTCGGGATGATGTGCATCCCCCCATGGAATAAATCCGTATGATGTATTAAGCATAGCTTTGGTTTCTTCAGAATATCCGTAACCGGATTCAGGATCTTGTGAAAAAACAGGAATTATTTTAAATAGTCTTCCTGATGGTAAACCGTAAACAGTTACCTGTCCGCTAAATCCACCGGACATAAAGGTGTAGAATTCGTCATAAGAACCCGGTGCAACATAAACCTTTTGTGCTGCGTCGGCTGTTCCCCCAACTTCGCCGGACTTTTGACATCCAAGGGTAAATAAAAGTAAAAATACTGCTGAAAGAGAAATCGTGTAAAATAAAACATGCTTTCTCATATGGCTCTCCTATGTTGTGAATTTAATATAAATTATTTCTTTTCTTTGTCTACCGATCTGAAATACTCAAGAATTTTTCTTGCATCTTCTTTTGTTACATTCTGAAATGTCATTTTTGTCATGTAAACCGCTAACATTTTTTTGGCTTCGGGGTGCTTGTTTAACATTTCTTCAGGATTTAGTATCATGTTCATTATGTATTCGGGACTTCTTCTTTCAATTACATCTCTTTGCGCCGGGCCTGTAAATCTTTCGTCCAGTTTGTGGCATGATGCGCATTTTGTTTCAAAAATAGCCTTTCCCTCCTTTACCATTTTAAGATTGATGGGACCTAATTTTAATTTTTCTTTTATGGGACCAATTCCATTGTCCAATTCAAAAACAGTTAACCCAAACCTTTTGGCAATTTTTTCTTTTTTGCTCATATCCTTGTTTGTTGCGGTTTTACCGGTTTCTTTCTTTTCTCCACCACAACCAATTAAAAAGAGCGTTATTACAACCCCGATAAACAAAAATTTATATTTTTTCATGTTTTCCCCGTTTTTTTT
>BDSW01000245.1 GCA_002898175.1 bacterium BMS3Abin04 | reverse complement strand
ACTATTAGATATTGAATATACTATACGAAGGATGGGTAAAATATTTAAAGAGAAAAAATTATAAAAATAATTTTACGGGAGGCAGAAATGAAATTAAATATTTTGATAACCATTCTTTTTGTTCTATCCCTTTTGAACCTGAGTATAAATGCTCAAGAGACAAATAAGGATAAAGAACTGAAAGAAAAATTGGAAAGCGTTAAAAATAAATATAATAATAAACTCTTAATCAACGAAAATTTAGAGAAGGATGTTCTTGATCAGTTAAATGAAACTTTAAGAAAGGATTTGTTATTGATAAAATTAAATGATAAAGATGAATATGAAAATTTATTATATGATTATTTATATAAGTTTAAACGATATCCCAGCTATACTGATAAGCAATACGCAAGGAGAAGTGAACAACAAAGAATTACAGAACTTGAGATAGTTGTTAAAGCAACAACTTTGCGATACAAAAATGCAGATAAAAAGAGCAAAGAAAAATATATGACCAGACTAAAGAGAGCATTGAACAAATTATTTGATCTCAAAGAGGAAAGAAGAAAAAATCAAATTAACGAGTTAGAAAAAAAGTTGGAGAACTTAAAAAAAGGATTATCGGTTCGAGCGGAAAATAAGAAAGAAATTGTTAACCAAAGAATTAAAGAATTATTAAATGGTGGAAATTATTTTAATTGGGAATAATATAGGTTTAATAAAGGAGGTTAATATGAAATCAAAAGAAATTATAATAATATTGTTACTTATTTTATCAGTAAATTTTTTACTCTACGGACAAACTAATTCAAAAATAATTGGTAAATGGGAAGGACAATCAGGTAAAGGAGAAGTAGTAAAAATAGAGTTTCATAAAGACGGTACCACAGAATTGTACAAAGGGTTTGGAGGTCTATATAAAGGGAAAAGAACACCGGCAATATTTTGGCCGACTTATAAATTTGATGATTCTAAGATACCAAATAGATTAGACCTAATTATTTCAGTTAAGGGTGGCAAAGAATTTCGTACTCTTAAATGTATTATAAAATTTGTAAATAGTAATGAAATTGAAATAGGAGTACCTGACCAAGATGACTATCCGGAAAATTTTGATGTTATAAATGTTAGAGAAGTTTGGAAGTTAAGAAAAAACACTAACAGCAAGAATGAAAAATAAAGATGAAATTATTAAAAGACGTCTTGAAGAACTAATTGGATAAGATGATTATTTAGAATGGTAAATTTAATCTCGTACAAATTTGTTCTTTTTAACAGTAGCGAAAGGGGACTTTCGCTTTACAAAAGCTTTAATTTACATTATTCTGCAAACGATTTATCAATACTTCTGTAAACGGAATTTAAAGATTTTGAATCCGGGAAAAATGTGAGAAGTCTTTGCAGAACTTTATCCACAATTGCATCAGGACAAGAAGCTCCGCTTGTTAAAATGATTTTTACTTTATCTTTTTGCGGCAAGTAATTTTCCGTGATTTTCTCTTGTCTCAAAGTAAGATCGAAATGTTCAATTTTATTTTCAGAGATTAACTTAGTTTCATCGCTAATAAAATAGGAGGGGAATTTTTGTTCTAGCAACTCAACAATATGCGAAGTATTAGAACTCTTATATCCGCCGACAATGATAGCAATATCTGCATTTTGTTCTAAAAGTCCGTATGTGGCTTGCTGATTATCGTTTGTTGCATAACATAAAGTGTCTCGTGTATCGGCAAAGTGATACTTAAGAGTTTCCTCCCCGAACTTTTCAATCATTGTTTCTCTGAATAGGTCGGCAATTTCCTGTGTTTCCGAAGCCAGCATTGTTGTTTGGTTAACAATTCCAACTCTGCTTAAATCTTTTTCAACATCAAAACCTTCCGAATATTTTCCGTCGAAAATTTTATAGAATTCCGTCGTACCGGTTTCACCTAAAATAATTGACTGCAAAATTCCGGCTTCATCAATATTCCGTACAATTACAGAAGCTGCAGACTTATTGCTATGTGAAAAAGTGGCTCTTGTCTCTTCGTGCTTGTGCTTTCCGTGAATTATAATTGTATATCCTTGGATTCCCAAAGCCTCGGCTCTGTTCCAGACTTTTTCAACAAAGGGACATGTAGTATTAAATTTAACCGTATCAATTCCTTTTTCCTTTAAAATCCTTTCGTTATTTATAGTTGTTCCGAAAGCCGGAATAATCACAATATCATCCGAAGTTATTTCGTTCCAATTGATTAGACTGTTCCCTTGTGTATCGGCAATAAATCTAATTCCATGCTCAACCAGGTCTTGGTTAGCAATAGGATTGTGAATCATTTCACTGAGCAAATAAATCTTTTTACCCGGGTTATCTTCTAAAGTTTTATATGCTATCTCAATTGCATTTTCAACACCGTAGCAAAACCCGAAGTGGCGGGCAATGTTAAACTTAACCGGGCCAAAGTCTAATTGTGTTGGTGTGTAATCCTTTTTCCTTGGGTCCTCAATTTTTCTTTTTTCTTTAATAAGAGAAATGATGGAACTTTTATATTGTACGGGAATATCAAACTTTTTCATAAATTCTAAATGCTGTTTTTATTTTTTATCCCGACTCGTATCAATCGTGAATTTAACTCTTAGGTTTTCCCAATCGATATCGACATCGGCAGAAAACGGTGATTTATACTCGAAGCTGAACATTAGTCTTTCTCTAAATGCATGCTTAACCGGTTTAACTTTGAATCTTAACAAATCTTCTTCGGGATCATATTTGAATGCACCCCATTGGTCATCAACTTTATTTAAAATTATTGTCCACTCGTTGGGATTAGGAATTGTAAAAAATCCGTATCGACCTTTGGGAACTTTATGACCGTTGACTTTAACATCCGTACTAAACTCAATTGTTGTTGCTTCATTAGCTCCGGTTCTCCAAACCGTATCATACGGAACAAGTCCTCCCCAAATTTTTCTACCCTTCACTCCAGGAGCTCCGTAAGTAATTTTCACATCGGTATAACCGATTGTTTGTCCAACAAAAGCTTTAGGACTTAAGCGCGGCGGTTCTTTTTGTGCAAAAAGAGTGAGAGAAAATAATAATATTATTAAAACAACATAGTGAAATTTGTTCAGCATCATGTTTCCTGTAATTATTTAAATTTTATTATCACTTCTTCGTTTGTATCAATTTTGAAACCCGGCAATTGTTTAAGTAAATCTTTTGTTTCCTGAAAGCTTTTCGGTTTTTCAGATTTAAACTTTTTTAATTCTTCAGGATTTTCTATCAGTTTTGAGAAATCCATTTCAAATAAAGTAACGCTATTTCCATTTCTATATTCGGCGTTTGTTTCGGTGATCTTGCCGTTCACACTTATTTCGTATTTAACTTTAAAATCTTTAAAAATAGCTTTTAACTGATCCATATTAAAAAGGTTCGAATTTGTAGTATCGTTAGTTACTTTAACTTCCCGACTTTCCCCGGCGTTTTCACTGGTTTTCATTTTTTTAGGAAACCGGACAATTAATTCAGCCGGCTCACCTTTTGAAAAAGCAAATGTGATATTATCGTTTTTGCTTTCGTCGTTTTGCTCCGGTGTGTTTGCCGGAACTTTATTACCGGGATCTTCATTAAGTTTTAACTTTGTAATATCATTAAACGAATACAATGCAAGATATCCTTGTTTACCGTTTTCCGATATTTTCTTTCCGCTTATAAATGTAACTCCGTTTCCCATTTTTAATGCATTTGCTTTTAATTCTTTTTCGTTGAAAAGTTCAAACTTTTGGTCAGATGTTGAATCTCCCATCGATCCGAAAGATGACAGCATTTCGACAAGCTGTTTACTGAAAAATACTTTTTCGTCTATCGTGCCCGACCCGTCATTGTTTACGTTTACTTTAATATTAACTTCTATACAACCGGATAATGTAAACATTACTATAAAAAATATAAAGGTCTTAATTAAGTTCCTCATTTTTTATTTCCTTGTTGTTGAATTACAAAGATATTAAGTAACAATTGAAATTTCATGATATTTTTCGGTATGGTTTTGATACGGCTACCTCAAATAATTTGATATTTCTATGGTTACCGCGTTGCCGCAGGCGCTCCAGGCAAAAAACCGAGTTGGACAACAGGAGTCTGGTCATGCGGCCCTGACCGGCAAAAAATAATAAAGACAAATTAGGAATCCACTGCATTCAATATTTTTTCTATCTTCGGTTTCATTCCTTCAATCCCTTGCAAACCGCCTGTATGAATTGCAATTATAGTTGAACCGGATTTGAAATATTCTTTAGAAATTAAATCATAAATTCCATACATCATTTTGCCGGTATAAACCGGGTCGAGTTTTATTTCGTTCAACTTTTCAAATTCGGAAATGAAATCAATTAGTCTG
>BDSW01000244.1 GCA_002898175.1 bacterium BMS3Abin04 | reverse complement strand
TCAAATTTTTTACTTCCGAACGAATTTCTGTTTGATTCTACTATTTTATTTGGCATTTCTCCTTTTTCTTTAATCGGATATTGAATTCCGATGGTTTCACCTTTTTCGTTTCCAGGTTCTAACCAAATTGTAAATCCCATGTGCAGCATTTTTATTATGTTTCCTTTGTCGGCTGTGGATAAAGAGAGATATAAATTTTCCGAATCATTCGAAACACCCACAGCCATTTTTTCATCCTTAAAATACTGTAACTTTCCGTTCCAATCGTCCAGTCTCCCGTCAATTTTGATTGGTTCATTAAATTTTTGGCTTATTATAGAATAACTGCTGCATCCGGAAAATATAACCAGCAAAACCAACACAAATACTTTTTTCATAATGATGATCCTTGGAAAAAATAATAAATTAGAATACTAATGAAATATAAATTTAGACAAGAAATCTTAATGAAAGGTTTAGTTCCGAAAATACTTTTCAAATTTGTTTTTTCAAACGCAATGATATTTTTTTACTATATTGCAAAAATTCAAATCAACAACGAAAAACCGGGGAAAAAGATGTCCGCAAAATCAAAAGTGTTCTCTTTTATTTTAATTATTTCAGTTCTGTTTATTTTTTTATTATCCGCTAATTTAGCTGCTCAAAGTTCAGCCGGAATACAAACACCTCAAAAATATTTCGGCTTTAAACCCGGCACTGATAGAATGTTAATCGACTATGAACAGCTAATTTCCTATTTAAAGAAAGTGGATATAGCCTCTACCAGAATTAAACTTGTTGAAATCGGCGAATCGCCGCTTGGAAAGAAAATGTATATATGTTTTATTTCATCTGCTCAAAATATTTCGAATCTGGATCGATTAAAAAACATAAATAAAGAACTTGCATTAAATAGTAATTTAACGGAAAGCGCAAGACAAAAATTATTTGCCGAAGGTAAAGTTTTTATTTTGGCAACACTTTCAATGCATTCTGATGAAGTAGGTCCTTCGCAAGCCGCTCCTATAATTGTATATGATTTGGCTACTACAACCGATCCGTTAAAAATTTCCTGGCTAAACAATACTGTTTATATGATGGTTCCTTGTCACAATCCCGACGGAATGGATATGGTTGTTAATCATTACAAAAAATACAAAGGAACAAAGTACGAAGGAAGTTCTATGCCCGGAGTTTATCATAAGTATGTGGGTCACGATAACAACCGTGATTTTGTTACTCTTAGTCAGAAAGACACCAAAGCAATTGCAAGAATTTACAACACGACTTGGTATCCTCAAGTAATGGTGGAAAAACATCAAATGGGTTCAACTACCGCTCGTTATTACGCTCCGCCGCCGCACGACCCGATTGCCGAAAACATTGACGCCGGAATTTGGAATTGGTCTTGGGTTTTCGGATCCAATTTAATTACGGATATGACAAAAGACGGATTGACCGGTGTATCTCAACATTACTTGTTTGATGATTATTGGCCCGGTTCTACAGAGACTTGTATCTGGAAAAATGTAATAGGATTTTTAACCGAATGTGCAAGCGCAGATTACGCAAAACCGGTTTATGTTGAACCGACGGAATTAAATGCTCGCGGGAAAGGTCTTTCCGAATATAAGAAAAGTATAAATATGCCCGAACCGTGGAAAGGCGGGTGGTGGAGACTTTCAAATATTATTGATTATGAAATTTCTTCTATAATATCGATAATTAAAACTGCCGCATTATACAAAGACAGAATACTTCAGTACAGAAACGATCTTTGCAAAAGGGAAGTTAAACTGGGAAAAACTCAACCGCCTTATTATTATATCTTACCGTTAAAACAGCATGACGAGAGCGAGCTTGTGGAAACGGTAAATTTATTAAACGAACACGGAATTGAAATTTATAAAATAACTTCAAATTTAAAGATTAACGGAAAAAATTTTAACTCCGGTGATATTGTAATTCCTTTGGCTCAACCGTACCGCGCTTTTATTAAAGAAGTGATGGAGAAACAAAATTTTCCCGTTCGCCATTATACTCCAAACGGTAAAATAATTAAACCGTACGATATTACAACTTGGTCGCTACCGCTGCATAGAGGATTAACATCAATTGAGGTTAATACAAAACCTGCCGGACTTGAAAATTCTTTACAAAAGCTAACCTTTCCTTATTCTTTAAAATCTTCCATGCCTGAAAATTATCGAGCTGCATTTTTTACGGTTAACAACAACGAGAGTTTCAAAGCGGCATTTACAGCTAAAGAAATGGGATTAAAAGTCGAACGGTTAACGGAAAATGTTAAAGTCAAAAGCGAAACAATTCCTAAAGGAAGTTTTGTTGTTTACGCAAATAATAAACTCGGCAAACTAATTAAAACTTTAACTGTCTCGCCGGTGTTTTCATCAGAAAAAATTAAATTTAGTTCCGAACCGCTTAACATTCCGCGAATTGCTTTGATCGAAACATATTTTCACGATATGGATGCGGGTTGGACAAGATTTATTTTCGACACTTACAATTTACCTTATAAAGTTATTCATCCCGGGGAAGTTGAAAAAACAAACTTCGAGAAAAATTTTGATGTGATAGTTTTCCCGAATTCAAACAAAGATATTTTGATGAGCGGAAAATACAAATCGAAAAATGATTATTACCCGAGTAGTTATCCGCCCGAATATACAAAAGGAATAGGCAAAATGGGAATGCAAAAAATTCTATCATTTTTGGATAACGGCGGAAAAATTATTTCCTGGGGAAATTCTACCGGACTGTTTATGGGAACTTTGACACTAGAACACGGGAAAAATGTTAAAGAGGAATTCAGACTTCCGGTAAATGATGTTTCAAGCTCACTTCAGAAAAACGGTTTGTATGTACCGGGTTCGTTGGTAAGACTTAAATTGAAAAAGGATCATCCTATAACATACGGAATGGGAAGTGAAGTCGGAGTTTTCTTCCGTGCAAAACCGGTATTCACAACGTCAATTCCTCATTTTGATATGGACCGACGAGTAATCGGCTACTTTCCGGAAAAGAATTTATTGCTCAGCGGTTATGGAGAGAAGCTTGAAAAATTAGGTAATAAAGTCGGCTTGGTTTGGGTAAAGAAAAACAAAGGTCAATTGGTTTTATTTGCATTTAATCCTCAGTTCAGGGCTTCTACACAGAGTAATTATAAATTGTTATTTAATTCATTACTTCTTAAGTAAATAATATAAGAATATTAAAGTAAATATATTTTATTTGAATTACTATTGATAATAGTTTCTATTTATATTATCTTCAAATAAAAATATTTAAGAATTCAAAATGAAATATGAAATATCACAAACTATAATTCAGCAAACTACACAATGCGATAAAGAATTCAATTGTTTAAAGTCAGGGAATCACCCTAGTTGCTTTATTAAAGATTGTGTTAATAACCAGGTTCATTTTGTCGTTAAGCATGGCAGATATTGCCCGTATAGTTTATACTTTGGCAACGAAGTAATTTGCACATGTCCAGTAAGAAAAGAACTTTTTAACAAGTATAAAGTTTAGCTATTTCTTAAGTCCCATTCTTTAGTATACAAGAGGCCGGTTTTTAATCCTACTTCCGGTTAAAAATCACAAAAACATCGTTAATAGTGAATCGCAAATCTCGAGTAAAAGTGTAAAATAAGATTTACTTCATCTAGTTAAGATACTACCTTAACCGTAACCTCTCAAAATGCGAACCAGTACTACGCTCTCGCTTTATAATTATTTTCATGATTCATATAAATCCAACCTTTTGGCTTGTCCGTCTTAGTCGGGAAAAGTTGGGTTTATAAATTCGGTAAATTGCTTATCAAACCCCGAGGTTTGCGAAACCTCTGAGATTTTTAATATTCAAATAATTTACCTGTTTACTTACTGCTTACTTTTATTTCGGTATTTTCTTTTACTATTTTGTTCAATGCTGATTTTATTATTTCTATCTCGTTTCTTAAACTTTTATTTTCATTTATTATTGTTTTTAAGTTTTTGTTTTCCTCTTCTAATTTCTTAATTCTCATATCTTGATATTTGATACTAGCTTGCTGTTCTTTAACCGCTTCAACAAGAAGGGCGGTTATCGGCGCGTATTGCATTGAATAATGGTCTCCACTGTCATCAACTACTTCAGGTATTATTTCGTTTGCTTCTTGAGCTATAAAGCCCATTTGCAAGCCTTTACCACGGCTTTCAGCATTTTTCCACTCGTAGTTTACGCCATGTAATTTGTTTACCTTTTCCAATGCATTATCAATTGTCCTTATGTTTTTCTTTAATCTTCTGTCACTATCATTAAACCAAGCTGTTGTTCCTCCGGCGGAACCATTACTGAAGAATGTTCTATTATTACTGTTACTTGATGCGTTACCATTTATGACTAATCGGTTAGTACTAAAATCGCCCCAAATCAGAGGTAATGATGTACTTGAATTATCTATATAAAGTTGATTATCTCCAGTTTCGTTGTAACCAGCCTGATAGCCTATAAAAACATTACCTGTTTTATCATGAAGTGTCGAACCCGTACCTCCTCTTCCGGCTTGGTACCCTATAATTGTGTTATTTGATCCGGCTTGATTTAAATGGTTTGCTTGAAAACCGACACCAACATTCCCACTTCCATCATTATTATAATACAAACTTCCTTGTCCTAATCCTACATTATTATTACCAATTGTAT
The DNA here is from genome assembly GCA_002898175.1 of bacterium BMS3Abin04. Taxonomy (GTDB): domain Bacteria; phylum Bacteroidota; class Ignavibacteria; order Ignavibacteriales; family Melioribacteraceae; genus BMS3ABIN04. The sequence goes on along the minus strand of BDSW01000244.1, from coordinate 7,830 downwards.
TAAAATAAAGAGCATTATAACCTAACGCAGTGTTAGCACCGCCTGATGTATTTGAACCGAGTGTATTGCTGCCCAGTGCTGTATTATTACTTCCGGTATTGTTTGCAAGTGCTTTATAGCCGTTCGCAGTATTATTATGTCCTGCCGTATTGGAATTAAGTGCATTTCTTCCTACGGCAGTATTGTAATTTCCGGTAGTATTGGAAGCAAGAGAATAACTACCATATGCTGTATTATCATTACCGGATGTATTTGATGTAAGGGAAAGCATTCCATAGGCAGTATTAGCAACTCCGGAGGTATTTGCATTAAGCGCAGCTCGCCCAATTGCAGTATTGGTATTTCCGGTGGTATTAGAAAATAATGCTTGGTATCCTATTGCAATATTATTAAATCCGGTAGTATTAGAATTTAATGCTTCGTTTCCTAATGCTAAATTTACATTCCCGGTTGTATTAGAATATAGCGCTGAATTACCCATTGCCATATTTATATCCCCGTCTATGTTATTAAATAGGGCATTTTTTCCTATTGCTATATTATCATTTCCTATTGTATTTGAATTTAATGCTTGATAACCGATTGAGATATTATCAATTCCAGATGTATTAGCTTTTAGTGATGCATTTCCAATTGCGGTGTTATTGTTTCCATCAACATTATTAAATAGGGCATTCTTCCCTATTGCTATATTATCATTCCCAATTGTATTCGAATGAAGAGCTTGCATACCAGTAGCAGTATTACTATTGCCGGTTGTATTCTCTCTTAGTGAATAATATCCGTTGGCAGTATTGTCATTTCCGGTTGTGTTGAATCTCATTGTCCAATATCCGATGGCAGTGTTGTTATTTCCGGTTGTGTTGAAACTAAGTGCAATATATCCGTTAGCAGTGTTGTTATTTCCGGTTGTGTTAGAACCAAGTGCAAAATTTCCGATGGCAGTATTAGCATCGCCGGTTGTGTTATCCCTAAGTGCGTTTTTACCAACAGCAGTATTCCCATTAGTTATTGCCCCGGGGATAGAAGCACCACCATCATCATTTACACCTGCACCGTTTCCAAGGAACAAACTTCCAAAATCAGTTTTAGCATCACTCAAATCATTTATTTCAGTTGTGCCACCTCCTGTGCCAAGGGCGGAACCATTCCAATAAAGGTTACCTCCATTATTGTAAAACTTATTTGTGCTTGGGCTAACCGCACCGGCATCATTAAGTTTTATTGAACCGGCTGTGCCTTCATCCGTTACCTCCATCAATACATTACCAACTTCATCTTTAATTGAAGTTTTATCACCGGTTGCTTGTGTTGAGTTTGGTATTTTTATACTTTTTGCTGTTTCCTCATTCTTACTCTTTTTGCCTTCCTCTTGGGCACTTATCTGCATTGCAGAAAAAAGTAATAATACAAAAGCTACAATTGCTATTGTAATTGAATGACCAACAATTGTTTTACCGTTAGTGAGATTCCGACTTAAACCTGTCCTCGAATGTTTTAATCGGGGAGCATCCCGGAATGACAACTTCGGAAATTTAGTTAGTCTATATTTGGTTTTCATTTTGTTACCTCTTATTACTTATTATTAATATTTTGTTGTTTCTTAATCTTGCTCTTAATCGTAATCTTACTCTTTCTTTGAAAACCGCTTAAATTTTTCAAAAGACAGTTTATCTTTTCTCTTGTTTGTAATTTAAGATATCAAAACAGTCGGCGCAACTACACGTTCGGGTAGTGGGAAAGAAAAAAGTAATTGTTTGTTCTTGAAAAGCGGAGAAGTCATTAATATGTTTAGTGAAAAATTATTTGCATCATGGAGTCGTGACGCTATATTTTAATACAGTGCTTGTCCGTCATTCTCTTGGGTAGAGAATCTAATATGCATTATTGTAGATACCGGTATCCGGTAACTGCCGGAACCGGTATGACATAAAATCCGAAAAACAATTCACGTTTAGTATAAATACGATGTCTATAAAGTAAGTGAGTTTATGATTGCCGCAGAGTGCTTGCCCGCTATTTTACAGAGTAGGTTCCGTTACATCATTGCAATTGAAATTAAACAAAAGTTTGTTCCCATCACTGATTTCTGACTTCTGAATTCAGAATTCTTCTTTTATATTTCACCGCGGATTGATTTAGCGATAAGTTCGCCTTTAGAATTTATTTGTAGTTTTTTATAAATGTTTTTTACATGATATTTTATTGTATCGATTGATACTTTCGAATTAGCGGCAATCATTTTGCAATTTAATCCGTCAACTATATAATGTACAATTTTCTCTTCTTTTTCCGTTAATAGCTTTTCTTTTTCGTTTGATTTCTCTTTATCAAAGAATTTTATAACCTTCCTTGCAATTGGGGGAGACATTGGAGCGCCGCCTTTAGATACTTCAATTATTGCGTCTTTTATATCCGAAAGTTGTGTGCTTTTTAATAAGTAACCTGAAGCTCCGGCTTTTAATGCATTGAATATTTTATCGTGTTCTTCGTGAATAGTGAGCATTATAATTTCCGTATCGGGCAATTTATCTTTTATCAACTTTATTGCCGCCAATCCGGAAATTCCCGGTAAACCAATATCTAATAGAATTACTTCCGGAGGTATTTCCCTATCGTATCTATTAAAGAAATCTTCAACGGATTCTTCCGCCGTATTGCAGAGGAACTCTTTCTGATCGCTTAAAAAATCTTTAAGCGGTTCTCTTATATCTTTTATATCTTCTATTATCGCAACTGAAATCATAATTGAAGCTACCTCTTATTTTGGGGATATACAACTACACTTTCGGGTAGTTTTTTAAAAAATGTGCTCAAGCTTTGTCTTTTATTAAGTGAACGGTACAACCTTCTTTGTTTATAAATTCAATTTCTGCATCTATCAAGTCCGCACGCATTTTCATATTTTTAAGTCCGTTGCCTCTTTTTATATTCTCAAAATCAATACCTTTGCCATTATCGGAAATTATCATTTCGAATAAATTGTTTTTGTACGAAAGGACAATCTTAATTTTTGAACAATCAGAATACTTAATTGAATTATTAATTGCTTCTTTTGCAATCATCATTACATTTTGCCGGAAATCAATTTTTAAGGATTTTTTCATGTCAGTTATTTGATTAACGAATTCAAGAGAAATGTCTTTTTGTTCAACAAAAGATTGAGCAAAGTTTTGTATCCGGTCAACCAAACTTTCCATTGTATCATTTCGCGAATCAATCGACCAAATTACATCACTCATCATGTTTATTACTTCTTTACTTTTTTCACCGATAAATTTTCTCTTTTCTTTTCGTTTGTTTTCGTCTTTTGTATAAGATAAGGAATCCACATTTATTGATATTTGAGTAAGTAAAGAACCGACGTCATCGTGAAGATCGCTTGCTATTTTTGTACGTAATCTTTCCAATTTTAGTAAATAATTCAACCGGTATTGAAAAGCCAGCCAGAGTAAAAATCCTAATGCCGATATTACAGCTAAACGGAACCACCAAGTTTCCCACCAAGCCGGATTAATTACAAACGCAACCGATACCGGTTTGCTCCAATATCCCCATTCATTTCTCGCTTTTACTTCAAATGTATAATCGCCATCATCCAAGTTTGTGTATGGAGCAATATTTTCCTGGCTTTCTACCCAGTCTCTGTCAACTCCCGAAAGCCGGTATTTGTACTTAATTTTTTCCGGTGCGGAGAGATTGATACCCGTAAATATGAACTTAAGAAAATTTTGGTCGTAGTTAAATTCCGGATTTTCCATAAACTTTTCAAAGGGGTAATCTTTATTAAATAATTGCAGACCGCTTAAATATAATCTTGGAGGTTTGGTAATCGGCTTATCGGCATTCGGGTTAAATTTTGAAATACCGTAAAGAGTTCCCAGCCAAAGATTTCCTTCTTTATCAAGGAACGAGCCGCCTTGTGTAAAATCATTTCCGACAAGTCCGTCTTTATGATAGAGTTGTCTGATTTTCAAAGAATCATTATCGAAGGTCAATATATTTAATCCGTTATATGTAGGAATATAAATTCTACCTTTCTCATCTTCCGAAATGTCCGAAATTGAATTGTTGCTTAAACCATCGTTTACATCAATAGTATCAATTATTTCTCCGTTTTTTATAACATTTAAACCTTTAAGAGTACCTACAAGAATTACTCCGTTTGAAGTTACAAATGTTTTATTTACGGTATTATCCACCAACCCGTTTTTAGTTGTGTAAAAAGTAAATTTATCTTTACTATGAATTGCCAATCCGTATAACGAGCCAATAACCAAAGAACCGTCTTTTGTTTCCGATAAAGAATATATATTTTCACCGCCAAGCCCTTTAACCATTGCTTTTTTTGTCTTTTCCGATATTCCCTTTATTACTTTACCGTTTTTGATTATTACAAGTCCGGTTTGCGTACCGAGGTAAATATCTCCGGAATCTTTTTCTAAAATTGAAAAGACAATTGTTATAGCCGATTTATTTTTCAGCGGGTAGTTTCTAATTTTATTTTTATCCAAAATGCTAAAACCACTGCTCGTTCCGACTAATACTTTGCCGTCTTTGCTTTGCTTTATAACTCTAATAAAGTTTCCCACTAGCCCATTGGTTTTATTCAATATTTTTATGCCGGATTCATTTTTTACTATTAGGCCTTCTGTAGAACCAAGATAAAGAGTTCCGTCATGAGCTTTTAGTATAGACCATATACTTTCAATTGGTAATCCGGTACTTTTGTTAAAATTAACTATACTCTCTTTGGGATTGTAAACGTCAAATCCCTTCCCATTTGTACCCAAATAGATTGTTCCGTTACCGTCTTCGAGCACACTATAAGCAAAATTAAAAGACAAACCGTTATTCTCAGTCAAAGTTTCCACAACGCCGTTTTTCTCAATAACTATTCCGTTATCCGTTGCTGCATACATTGTTCCGTTTTCAGTAACATGAATCCGATAAGTATAAGTATCTTTGAATTTTGGCAAGTCGGTTAGTTTTGTAATCTTTCCGTTTACAATTTTGTTAATTCCTTTATATGAGCCGGTGTATATTGTCCCGTTCCCATTTCCGTTTACACCTAATAACAAATTATGATTTAAACCATCTTTAGTAGTTATTATTTTGAAAGTATTATTTTTATAAATTAACAAACCTTTTTGAGTTGCCAGATAAAGCGTGCCGTTTTTATCTTGATAGTTATCACGGATTGTATAATTCACATCATTAGGATAATTAACCTCTTTGCCCCAATCCGAAAGTTGACCGTTTTTTAATTTAGTAATTTTATTACCTGTCCCGGCAAATAGAATATCTCCGTTTTGTAAAACCGCTATACTGGTTATAGCATTACTAACTAATCCGTTTTTTTCATTGAGTGTATCCAATACTCCGTTATCATAAATAATTATTCCTCCTAAAAAGCATGCAATATAGATTTTGCCGTCTGGGCCTTCTTTAACATCAAGTACGGCTGATGATAACAATCCGTTATAAGTTTGAAGATTCTCGAAATGATTTCCGTCCCATTTACTCACTCCGTCAAAGGTGGAAAACCAAATGTAACCCTTACTATCTTGAAACATTCTGTTGACTTGGTTGTTCACCAATCCATCCTCTGCATCATAGTGTTTGTGGATTTTGATTTGCGCGATAACAATTAAATTTAATAACGTAAGAAAAAGGAATAACTTTAAGGTTTTTGAAATTAGCTTCATAAATTACTTGCCATTTGTAAATTGCACCAATTATCTTATTTTAATTTAATATAATAATTAATACTTTGATATTCAATAGCTTATATCACAATATAAGCTTGATTTAAAGAGGGATCTTTATTCGGTGTAATATTTAGCAGCAAAGAAATTTACTATACATAACCATAAATTCTTTTTTGCTTCCTAAAATAAAAAAGTCCGATTTTAATTTAAAATCGAACTTTTCAAGTGCACCCTGCCGGGCTCGAACCGGCGACCTGCTGATTAAGAGTCAGATGCTCTGCCAACTGAGCTAAGGGTGCACCGCAAAAATAATTATTTTTATCTCAGATTCAAACAAAAGTTTTAATTCATTACTGTTTCTGTGTTAGTGTTATTAAGGATGAGATTTCGTAATTTTTCACTATGGATGTTTTATCAATCGTACTTATAATTTTAGGAATCGGGCTAGCCGTTATTGGTATTATTGGCTGCATCGTTCCAGGCCTGCCGGGCCCTCCGCTTAATTACCTTTCACTAATTTTAGTGCAAATAATTAATCATGATGCATTCACAACAAAATTTTTAATTTGGTTTGGCGCCGTAACTGTGGTTGTTTATTTGCTGGATTACATTCTTCCAATTCTTGGCGCAAAACTCTTCAACGCATCAAAATATGGTATTTGGGGCTCGATTATAGGAATGATAATAGGAATATTTTTCTTCCCGCCGTACGGATTAATTTTAGGCGTTTTGTTCGGTGCAATAATTGGAGAACTTCTCGCCGGTAAAAATCATTCGGAAGCTTTAAAGGTCGGTTTTGCATCATTTGCTGCAAGTATGCTTGTTATGGTTATTAAACTTGCTCTCTCTTTCACTTTGACCTTTTACTTTTTTAAATCCGCCATTAACTTAATTTAAAAATTTATATGAAAACAATTAAACTTTTACTTCTGCTTATATTTCTTGCCGGTTGTTCAAAATCCGGAAATAAAATACCTGCCGTACCCGATACAATAGTTGATGATATTGGAGTTAAAGTAACTATTAAACCGGTTCCGCAAAGAGTAATTACACTTGCACCGAATTTAACGGAAATGATATACGAACTTGGGGAAGGAAGTAAATTAGTAGGGAATACTACATATTGTAATTTTCCTCCTCCAGCCAAATTGGTTGAGAAAGTTGGTAATATGTTAACCGTCGATTATGAAAAAATTGTGTCGCTGAAACCCGATTTAATTTTTATGACTGTCGTGGGAAATTCGAAAAATTCATACGATAAGCTAAAAGATTTAGGAATGTCTGTATTTGTTTCGAACCCGAAAACATTTTCCGGAATAAATAAAACTTTTCTTGATATGGGCAAAATATTTAATAAAGAGAAGTTCGCAAAAGAAAAGATTTCACAATGGGATTCTGTAATTAATTATACAAAAAATAAGAGCGCAGGCATTCAAAATAACAAAGTAATGTTTCTCGTTTCGCTAAGACCAATAATGCTGGCGGGTAAAAATACTTTTATAAATGAAATAATTGAAACTGCCGGTTTGAAGAATATTGCAAATGATACAAAAGTAAATTATCCTGTTTACAGCAGAGAAGAGGTTTTAAAGAAGAACCCGGATTATATTATCCTTTTTGAAAATAAAAATTTAACTGCTAATGCGGTTAAAAGCGCTTATGAAGAATGGAGCGAACTAAACGCTTCAAAACAAAACCATATAATTTTTGTTGATCCGGACTTATTTGCCAGACCCGGACCGCGTTATTATTTAGCAGTAGAATTTCTTTATAATAAAATACACCGGCAACATAAATAGGCTGTTTAACGTTATGCGTTATATTGTTTATGGAAATGATAATTTAAATTAATGATAGTTTTAAGTTTTATAAGTCGCCTTACCCAAAATAAAGTTTTTGGACTTTATTAAATTTAAAGGGGATGCTATCTTTACATCCCCTTTTGATTTAAGTCGGTACTATTTCATGAGAATTAGTTTTTTTGCTGCAGTGAAATCACCTGAAGTTAATTTGTAAAAATATATTCCGCTCGATAAATTATTACCGTTAAACCGGACGCTATGTCTTCCTTTCGACTTATACCCGTTTACTAATTCGGCTACTTCTTTTCCAAGTACAT